>NZ_JAUHUK010000001.1:0-517742 GCF_030417915.1 Pseudomonas sp. C32
TACAGCAATGACGGACAGGTCCCCGCTGTCAGCGTCTCCCGACAATGCTAAGGTTCGGCCCTAGCGTTTGTATTTTCCAAGGAAGCCTTTATGCCGGACGCAACGTCCCTCAGTGCTGGTTTTATGGTGGTTCACGGTAACCGCCTGGACGAGTTACGCAGCCTGGTGGTGAGCTGGATGCGGCGTTACCCGCTGGCCCCCCTGGAAAATGAAATCGCCCTGGTGCAGAGCAACGGCATCGCCCAATGGCTGAAACTGGCACTGGCTGAAGATGCTGAAGATGACGATATGGGTGGCTGCGGAATCGCCGCGGCCATCGATGTGCAGTTGCCCGGCAGTTTCATGTGGCAGCTCTATCGCATGGTCCTGGGTCGTGACGAAATTCCGGTCAAGTCCCTGCTTGATAAGACGCCACTGACCTGGCGTCTGATGCGCCTGCTTCCGCAGTTGATCAATGAACCACACTTCGAACCGCTACAGCGCTTCCTGACCAATGACAGCGATCTGCGAAAACGCTATCAATTGTCTGAACGGCTGGCGGATTTGTTCGACCAGTATCAGGTGTACCGCGCCGACTGGCTCGAAGACTGGGCAGAAGGTCGGCACCAATTGCGCAGTGGCAGAGGAGAAACCAGGCCACTGACTGCGGCCAATTGCTGGCAGGCCGAGCTATGGCGTGCACTTCTATTGGATGTTGGTGAAGAGGGCATGGCGCAAAGCCGTGCCGGCGTCCATCAGCGGTTCATCGAGCGCATCAACAACCTCGAGGTTGCCCCACCGGGGTTGCCTTCGCGGGTGATCGTTTTTGGTATTTCCTCTCTTCCCGCTCAAGCCCTTGAAGCTCTAGCCGGGCTGGCTCGATTCAGCCAGGTTCTACTGTGTGTACATAATCCCTGTCGTCACCATTGGGCAGACATCGTCGCCGATAAAGACCTGTTACGGCATCAATACAAACGACAGGCGCGCAAGAGTGGCATGCCGGTCGTACTCGACTCCCAAACGCTTCATCAACATGCCCATCCGCTATTGGCCGCATGGGGCAAGCAGGGGCGTGACTACATCAATCTGCTCGACAGCTATGACGATCCCAACAGCTATCGCTCGGCATTTCGTGACGGCAGGATCGATTTGTTCAGTGATAGTCAGCCACTGAATATGCTCAATCAGTTGCAGGATGACATCCTCGAACTACGCCCCCTGAACGAAACCCGCGAGCTATGGCCAGCAGTGAGCCTGGAGGAGGACGAGTCGATCCGTTTCCACATCGCTCATAGCGCTCAACGCGAAGTAGAGATCCTTCACGATCAGTTGCTCGCGCGCTTCAGCGAAAATCCACAGCTACGTCCTCGTGACGTGATTGTGATGGTCCCCGACATCGACAGCTACGCACCGCATATTCGTGCAGTGTTCGGTCAGCTTGAGCGGCATGATCCGCGATTCATCCCTTTCACACTGTCTGACCAAGGGCAGCGTGGTCGTGATCCGTTACTGATTGCTGTCGAACACTTGCTCAAGCTGCCTGACAGTCGCTTTCCTGTCAGCGAGATTCTCGATTTGCTGGACGTTCCGGCATTGCGCGCCCGCTTTGGCGTAGAGGAACGTGACCTGCCGACGCTGCACCGCTGGATCGAAGGCGCTGGCATTCGTTGGGGCATAAATGCTCAACAGCGCGCAGGTCTTGGTTTGCCGCCAGCGCTGGAGCAAAACAGTTGGCGTTTCGGTCTGCGGCGAATGTTGCTCGGTTACGCGGTCGGCAACGGCAGTGCCTGTGGCGAAATCGAACCCTACGACGAGATCGGCGGACTGGATGCTGCGCTCATCGGTCCATTGGTTGCGTTGCTGGATGCACTGGAGGTTGCTCACCAGGAACTGACACAGCCAGCATCGCCCCTGCAATGGAGCCTGCGCTTGCAGGCGTTGCTGTCACTCTTCTTTCAGGCCAGTAACGAGCACGACGACTATTTGCTGACCCAGCTGGAAGCGTTGCGCGAAGCGTGGCTTGAGAGTTGTGAATCTGTAGGTCTGCAAGACGAACTGCCGCTGACCGTCGTCCGCGAAGCCTGGCTTGCGGGTCTTGATCAGGGGCGATTGTCTCAACGCTTTTTGGCGGGAGCGGTGAATTTCTGCACGCTGATGCCGATGCGTGCGATTCCGTTCAAATTGGTCTGCTTGCTTGGCATGAATGATGGCGACTACCCGCGGGCACAACCGCCGCTGGACTTCGACCTCATGGGCAGCGACTACCGTCCCGGTGATCGCTCGCGACGCGAAGACGACCGTTACTTGCTGCTGGAGGCTCTGTTGTCAGCACGTGAGCAGCTCTACATCAGTTGGGTCGGACGCAGCATTCGCGACAACAGCGAACGCCCCGCGTCAGTGCTGATCGGTCAGCTACGGGATCATCTCGCAAGCGGTTGGCGACTCACCAAGTCCGACGAAGACCTGCTTGAAGCCATTACTCAGGAACATCCCCTGCAACCATTTAGCGCCCGTTATTTCCACGAAGGCGATGACCTGTTCAGCTATGCCAACGAGTGGCAAGTGCTGCATCAAATCACTGTGCAAACACCTGATATCGAGTTGCTTGATGCCCACATTCAGGATGAGCCGCTGACGCTCGGTCAGTTGCAGGATTTCCTGCGCAACCCGGTGCGACATTTCTTCAGTCAGCGGCTGAAAGTGTACTTCGAGGCTGCCGAAGTGCCTCTGGCCGATGAAGAACCCTTTGTCCTTGATGCCTTGCAACGCTACAACTTGAGTGACCGTTTGCTTGAAGCCGCCATGGCCGATCTGGATGACACCGATCAGGCGTTGCAACTACAAGCCCAGCGTCTACAGAACAGTGGATTGCTGCCCATGGCAGGTTTTGGCGAATGCCTCCAGCGAGAGTTGATCGAACCGTTGCCGGATTTGCTGCAACGTTATCAACAGCTCCTGGCGCTATGGCCAACGCCGCTGACCAGCGCATTACCGGTGAGCCTGGAGTTGCATGAGTTGCGCATCGAGGGATGGCTCAGTGGGCTGCATCAACGGGCAGACGGTGGTTTGCTGTCGGTGACCACAATCCCCAACAGCATCGGTTCGATCAAGTCCCGCAAATGGCATCGCCTGACCCGGCCGTGGGTCAATCATCTGGCCGCTTGCGCCAGCGGTCTGTCGATGACCACCGCGTTGGTGGCCAGCGATGACAGTCTGGTGCTCGCGCCAATGGACGTGAATTCAGCACAGCGAATTCTGGGAGACCTGTTGCTCGCCTGGCAATCGGGTATGCGTCAGCCACTTCCGATTGCGGTCAAAACGGCCTTCGCCTGGTTGGGGCAGACCGATACGGTCAAAGCCGAAGCAGCCGCTCGAAAAGCCTATGAAGGGGATGGGCTGACTACCAACGGGGAGCGACGAGAGAGCATTGCGCTTGCAAGGCAGTTTGCCGATTACGATGCGTTGACCGCCGATGAAACATTCTTCGACTGGTGCGATGCACTGTATCGACCGTTACTTGAGGCCTCTTGGCGTTCATTGTCCAGCGCGGAGGTCCGCCCATGACCACCAAAATACCTCTGGCCCTGGCATTCCCGCTGCGCGGCAGCCAGTTGATCGAAGCCAGCGCAGGGACCGGCAAGACCTTCACGATTTCAGCGCTGTACCTGCGCCTGGTCCTCGGCCATGGTGGGGAGTCCGACGGTTTTGGGCGTGAGCTGTTGCCTCCGCAGATCCTCGTTGTGACCTTTACCGATGCCGCTACCAAAGAGCTGCGTGAGCGCATTCGTACACGACTGGCCGAAGCGGCTCGATTCTTCCGCGATGAAACTCCCGCTCCGGACGGACTGATTGCCGAGTTGCGTGATCAGTATCCGGCCGAGCAGTGGGCCGGATGTGCAAATCGCCTGGATATCGCCGCGCAATGGATGGACGAAGCAGCGGTCTCGACCATTCACAGTTGGTGTCAGCGCATGTTGCGTGAGCACGCGTTCGACAGTGGCAGCCTGTTCACCCAGACCCTGGAAACCGATCACAGCGATCTGCTCGGTGAAGTGTTGCGCGACTATTGGCGATTGTTTTGCTACCCCATGCAAGGCGATGCGCTGAACTGGGTACGCGGCAATTGGGGCGGGCCCGCTGCTTTGCTACCGCGAATTCGCGGATTGTTTGCCAGCGAGCGGGAGACCCTCCCCGGTAAAGAGCCCGCAGAGTTGATCAGCGAATGTTTACAAGAGCGGCGAGCCGCTTTGCTTGAGCTCAAGCAACCCTGGTGTCAGTGGGCCGACGAGCTGCTGGCGATCTGTCACGAAGGGGTTGCCAGTAAAAGTGTCGACGGCCGCAAGATGCAGGCCCGCTACTTCGAACCCTGGTTTGAAAAAATCAAAGCCTGGGCTGGAGACGAAGCCGTTGAGCAACTGGACATCGGTACCGGTTTCACGCGCCTCACACCTGACGGTATGGCTGAAGCCTGGAAGAAGGGAGACGCGCCCAATCATCCAGGCCTGGACGCCATGCCGGGTCTGAAAGCCTGTCTCGACAGTTTGCCGACGCCCGATGCCGTGGTGTTGCAACACGCTGCCCATTGGGTCGGTGCGCGCTTCGAGGAGGAAAAACGTCGTCGTGCGGAAATGGGTTTCGACGACATGCTGTTGCGCCTCGATGCCGCGTTGCAGTCTGAGGGTGGTGAGCGCCTGGCGACCTTGATCCGCGAACAGTTCCCGGTAGCGCTGATCGACGAGTTCCAGGACACCGACCCGGTGCAGTACCGGATCTTCGAAAGCATCTACCGCATTGAGGACAACAATCCAGAAAGCGGTCTGTTCCTGATCGGCGACCCGAAACAGGCGATCTATGCTTTTCGCGGTGCCGACATCTACACCTACCTTCGCGCCCGTCAGGCAACCACCGGGCGCCTGCATACATTAGGGACCAACTTCCGTTCCAGTCACGGCATGGTCGATGCCGTGAACCATGTATTTGAATATGCCGAGTGCCGCGAATCCGGGCGCGGAGCTTTTCTGTTTCGCGAGAAAGACGGTGATAACCCTGTCCCGTTCCTGCCGGTCGATTCGCAGGGGCGCAAAGAAGTTCTGCAGATCAACCATCAACCCGTCCCGGCGCTGAATATCTGGCACTTGCCTGCCGAACAGCCCTTGTCCGGTGCGGTGTACCGCCAGCAACTGGCCGCGGCGTGTGCCAGTGAAATCACAGCATTGCTCAACGGTGGACAACAAGGTCGAGCGGGCTTCCTGCGCGACAACGAATTCAAAGGCCTGATGCCCGCGGACATCGCGATCCTCGTCCGCGATGGCAAGGAGGCGCAGGCCGTGCGCGCTGAACTCGCGGCCCGAGGCGTGCGCAGTGTTTATCTGTCGGACAAGGATTCAGTGTTCGCCGCGCAGGAAGCCCACGACGTCCTGACCTGGCTCAAAGCCTGTGCCGAGCCGGATGTCGAGCGACCGCTGCGGGCCGCATTGGCCAGCATCACGTTGAACCTGTCGCTGGCAGAATTGGAACAGCTGAACCAGGACGAGCTGGCCTGGGAAGCGCGGGTCATGCAGTTCCGCAGCTATCGCGAGCTGTGGCGCAAGCAGGGCGTCTTGCCAATGCTTCGCCGCTTGCTGCACGACTTCCGGCTGCCCCAGGCGTTGATTGCCCGCAGCGATGGCGAACGGGTACTGACCAATCTGTTGCACCTGTCCGAGCTGCTGCAACAGGCCGCCGCCGAACTGGATGGCGAGCAAGCGCTGATCCGACATTTATCCGAGCATCTGGCGTTGTCCGGGCAGGCCGGTGAAGAGCAGATCCTGCGTCTGGAGAGCGACGAGCAACTGGTCAAGGTCGTGACCATTCACAAGTCCAAAGGGCTTGAATATCCCTTGGTGTTTCTGCCGTTCATTTGTTCGGCGAAGCCGGTGGATGGCAGCCGTCTGCCGTTGCATTACCACGACGCGACGGGTAAGGCTCAAGTGACGTTGAAACCGACGCCCGAGTTGATCGCCCTGGCCGACGACGAACGTCTGGCGGAAGATCTGCGTTTGCTCTATGTGGCCTTGACCCGGGCGCAACATGCCTGTTGGCTCGGCGTGACCGATCTCAAACGCGGCAATAACAACAGTTCGGTGCTGCATCTGTCGGCATTGGGTTATCTATTGGGCGGCGGGTCTTCTCTGGGTGAATCGGCGGGGCTGAGCGTCTGGCTGCGCGACCTGCAGCAGGGTTGCCCCGCGATAGGCTGCAGTGACATGCCAGAAGCCAGTGCCGAGCTTTACCACCCGCCGCAGAACACTGCGGCGTTGCTGGCTCCGCTGATTCCACAACGCAAGGCCAGTGAAAACTGGTGGATCGCCTCCTACAGCGCGTTGCGTATTGGTGACAGTCTGAGCATCGGCAGCGATGAAGCGCCTGAGAGCCCGCAGGCCCAGAAACTCTTCGACGACGAACGTCTCGATCCACAGGCACCACGGGAAATGATCGCGGGTGGTGCCGATATCCATCGATTCCCGCGGGGGCCGAACCCCGGTACTTTTCTCCACGGTTTGCTTGAGTGGGCCGGCAACGAAGGTTTCGCTGCCACGCCCAAAGCCGTGGAAGAGGCCATTGCCCGTCGCTGTAACCGCCGGGGCTGGGAGGGCTGGATAACCACGCTCAGTGACTGGCTGCAGCATCTGCTCAAGTCCCCGCTGCCTGTCGGTAGCGGGCAGGCGCCCGTGATATTCGAAGCGTTGAGTCAGTACCAGGTCGAAATGGAATTCTGGTTTGCCAGCCACAAAGTCGACGTGCTCAAACTCGATGCACTGGTCTGCCAATACACCCAAAACGGCGTGGCCCGTGTGGCGGCCGAACCGGTTTTGCTTAACGGCATGTTCAAGGGATTCATCGACCTTACTTTCGAGCATGACGGCCGCTATTACGTCGCCGATTACAAATCCAACTGGCTCGGCGTCGACGATGCGGCCTATACCGAGCAGGCGATGGAGCAGTCGATTCTCGACAACCGCTATGACCTGCAATACGTGTTGTACCTTCTGGCGCTGCACCGCCAACTCAAAGCCAGGCTTGCCGATTACGACTACGACCGGCATGTCGGAGGTGCGCTGTATCTGTTCCTGCGGGGTACGCGGGCGCCCAGCCAGGGTGCGTACTTCGCCCGGCCGCCAAGGGAGCTGATCGAGCAACTGGACCGTCTGTTCCAGGGTAAACCGCAGCCCAGGGTCGAACCCGCCTGGGAACAAGGAGTATTGCTATGAGCCGTACCTTCGCCGACGTGCTGACGGTTACCGACAGCCTCACGGATCTCAAACCGTTGGAGCGCGCCGACGACTTGTTGAGATTGCTGACGCGTTGGGTCGAACGTGGCTGGCTGCGGGCGCTGGACAAGGCCTTCGTGTCCTTTCTTCATGAGCTGGCGCCAGCAGATGATCCTTTGGTGTTACTGGCGGCTGCGTTGACCAGCCACCAGTTGGGTCACGGCCACGTTTGCCTTGATTTGTTCGAGACACTCAAGGAGCCGGACTTCGCCCTGTCGCTGCCTCCGGAAGGTGATCAGCAGAGTGGCGTGATGTTGCTGCCGTCGCAGTTGCTGGAAGCGGTGGACGGTGCCCATTGGTGCAAAGTGCTGGCGTCCAGCGGTCTGGTTGCATTGGCGGCTGACGAGCGTGAAGCGGTGCAGCATCGGCCCTTGGTGCTGTCAGGCAAACGCTTGTATCTGCGCCGCTATTGGGCCTACGAACGGCGTATCGACAATTCGTTGCGCGAACGTCTGGCCGCGCATGAAGCTACACCGAGTGACTTGTTGCAGCGGCTCACCGAGCTGTTCGGTCCGGCCAGGCCCGGTGAGGTCATCGACTGGCAAAAGCTGGCCTGCGCACTGGCGACTCGCGGCGCCTTCAGTATCGTTACCGGTGGTCCGGGAACGGGTAAAACCACGACAGTCGTGCGCTTGCTGGCACTGCTTCAGGCACCTGCCGTGGAGGCTGGAAAGCCGCTGCGTATTCGCCTCGCCGCTCCGACCGGTAAAGCGGCAGCGCGCCTCACCGAGTCCATCAGCCAGCAAGTCAGGACGCTGAAGGTCACGGAAGCCGTACGCAATAAAATCCCGTCCGACGTCACCACCGTTCACCGCCTGTTGGGCAGCCGTCCCGGGACGCGGCATTTCCGGCATCACGCGGCTAATCGTTTGCCGCTGGACGTATTGGTGGTGGACGAAGCATCGATGATCGACCTGGAAATGATGGCCAACCTGCTCGACGCGTTGCCGCCTCATGCTCGCCTTGTGCTGCTGGGTGACAAGGATCAGTTGGCGTCGGTGGAGGCGGGTGCCGTTCTCGGGGATCTGTGTCGCGACGCCGAAGCCGGATGGTACAGCCCGCAGACGCGTCAGTGGCTCGAGGCCGCCAGCGGTGAAAGCCTGGAGACCAGCGGGTTGCAGGAAGATAGCCAAGGCACCCATCCATTGGCTCAGCAAGTGGTCATGCTGCGGCACTCGCGGCGATTCGGTGAGGGCAGCGGTATTGGCCAGTTGGCCCGATGGGTCAACCAACAGCAGCCCGAGGAAGCCCGCAGATTGTTGGCGGTACGCAGCCACGACGATGTGTTTTGCCTGTCCCTCAAGAATGAACAGGATCGCGCGCTGGAGCGCTTGTTGCTCGAAGGTCATGGTGAGGGACCACAAGGTTATCGCCATTACTTGAGCCTGCTGCGCAATCAACGACCACCACTCGATAGACCGCTTGAAGATTCGTGCTGGACCGAGTGGGCTAGACAGGTCCTGCAGGCCTTCGACGCCTTCCAGTTGTTGTGCGCTGTGCGCAAAGGGCCGTGGGGTGTGGAAGGGTTGAACCAGCGAGTGACCGCGGCGTTGCTGAAGGCGCGGCTGATTGACAGCGACCAGCAGTGGTACGAGGGACGACCCGTGCTGATGACGCGCAACGATTACGGTCTGGGCTTGATGAACGGCGACATCGGCATTGCGCTCAAACTGCCAGAACGCGAAGGCTCTCAAGCCGGCAAGCATGTCCTGCGGGTGGCCTTTCCCCGTAACGACGGGCAGGGCGGTGTGCGTTTTGTGCTGCCAAGTCGACTCAATGATGTGGAAACCGTCTACGCCATGACCGTGCACAAATCCCAGGGGTCGGAATTTGCGCATACCGCATTGATTCTTCCCGATGCGTTGAACCCGGTACTGACCAAGGAGCTTGTCTACACCGGGATAACCCGTGCCAAAGACTGGTTTACCTTGATCGAACCGCGGGCAGGGGTATTTGAAGAAGCGGTACGGCGCAAGGTCAAACGCTTGAGCGGATTGATGCTGGAGCTGAAGGAAAACATCGAAGCCGCAGGGTGAAATTTGGCGGAGGGTCGTAGGAAGTTGGCCAAAGTGCCGTAGTCCGTGGCCTCGCTGGCGTTTCGCCGCTGTGCTATCGTTGCGGCATCATTTCGCTCCGGTCAAAGAGTATCCCTGCATGAAGGTGGCTGTCTGGACGACAGAGCGCGTCGTTGGCGGTAGAAAAGCGCTGCTTGCCATTCTTCTTTGCCTGATGGCCAACGTTGTGTCCGCGCAATCGCAAACCCCGGTGAGCATGGCGGATCAACGCGCCAAAGCGGTCACTCAGGTGGTGCTTGGCATTCTCAGTTACGCCCGTTGGCCCGTCGAGCCTGTGCTGCTGCGTTTGTGCCTGGTGGGACCTACCGAATACACCGACGACCTGGTCAAAGGTACGACCCAGGCGACCGGTCGACCGGTGTCGGTGCAACGGCTGTTGGCCGACAACCCCTCGATTGCCAGCGGCTGTGATGCGGTGTACGTCGGCAAGTTGACCGCCGAGGAGCGCACCCGACTGTTTGCAGCACTGATCGGGCACCCCGTACTGAGCATCAGTGAAAGCGATGACCCTTGCACCGTCGGTAGCCTGTTTTGTCTGCGGGTCAGTGATGAACAGGTTTCTTTCGAGGTCAATCTCGACTCCGTTGCCCGCAGTGGTGTGCGCATTCATCCGAGCGTGCTGCAACTGTCACGCCGCAAGCCGGCGGCGCCATGAACCTACTTAAACCGGGCGGTCGCCCAACTTTGCGTTCGGTCATCGGCCGCGGCAATTTGATCGTGGCCCTGGTGGGCGTTGCCATGGCCAGCGTTTCTATGACATTGCTCGGCGTTTTGGCTCTGCGGGTCTATGCCGATCACAACCTGCATCTGATCGCACGGTCGATCAATTACACCGTGGAAGCCGCGGTGGTGTTCAACGATGAAGCGGCGGCCACCGAAGCGTTGGCGTTGATTGCGTCCACCGAAGAAGTGGCAGACGCCCAGGTGTTTGATCAGCAGGGCCAATTGCTGGCGCGCTGGCAGCGACCGGACACCGGCTTGCTGTCCAGGCTCGAACTGCACATTGCCAAAACCTTTCTGGAAGAACCCATCAACATGCCGATCCTCCATCAGGGGCGAGAAATCGGCAGCATCGTGCTCACTGGGCACGGTGGCAGCCTGATGCGTTTCCTGCTCAGCGGCTTGATGGGCATCGTGTTATGCACGGCTATCAGTGCCTGGGTTGCGCTGTTTCTGGCGCGCCGACAGCTTCGCGGGATCACCAAGCCATTGCGCAACCTGGCCGCTGTCGCCCATGCCGCTCGCAGCGAGCGAGCGTTCGATCGACGCGTGCCACCGGCGGACATTGTCGAACTCGACGACTTCGGTAATGACTTCAATGCCCTGCTGGATGAGCTCGAAGCCTGGCAGTCGCACCTGCAAAGCGAAAACGAATCCCTGGCGCACCAGGCCAGTCATGACAGTCTTACCGGGCTGCCCAACCGGGCATTTTTCGAGGGCCGCCTGATGCGCGCGTTACGTAACGCCAACAAGCTTGGCGAGCGCGTTGCAGTGCTGTTCCTGGACAGCGACCGGTTCAAGGAAATCAACGACAACTTCGGCCACGCGGCGGGCGATGCGGTGCTGATGGCTGTGGCCAACAGGATTCGCGCGCAGCTGCGTGAAGAGGATCTGGTGGCGCGTTTGGGCGGCGATGAGTTTGCCGTGCTGCTGACGCCGCTTTACAAAACCGAAGATGCCGAACGGATTGCCGACAAGATTCTCGCCAGCATGGAGATACCGATTCTGGTGCCGGGGGATGCACAAGTGCTGACCTCACTCAGTATCGGCGTCGCCGTTTACCCCGATCATGGAACGACACCCGGTGCGTTACTCAGCGCTGCCGACAGTGCCATGTACCAGGCCAAACGCCTCTCCCGAGGCGCACAGTACACGGTAGGGTCGGAGTACCCTGCCGCCGATGTTCAAAACAGGAGCTAACTTTTCGTGTTCACTTTTACCCAGCGTTCCCTGCGTTTCGTTACCGTGACTCTGCTGATGGCGTTGTTCAGCCTGACCGGATGCCAGACAGCCCCGCAAAAAGGCCTGACCCCGGCGCAAGTCGCAGTGCTCAAGCAGCAAGGTTTCGAGTTGACCGATGATGGCTGGGAGTTTGGGTTGTCCGGCAAAGTATTGTTTGGCAGCGACGATGACAGCCTGAACCGGCAGAGCAGCGAAATCGTCGAGCGCATTGGCAAGGCGCTGCTCGGCGTGGGTATCGACCGCGTGCGTGTCGACGGTCACACCGATGCGTCGGGTAAAGAGGCCTACAACGAACAGCTTTCTTTGCGCCGTGCGAAAAGCGTTGCCAAGGTCTTGAACACGGTCGGCATGAAGCAGGAAAACATCCAGCTGCGCGGTCTGGGCAGCAGCGAGCCCGTGGCCACCAATACCACCGCGACCGGTCGCACCGAAAACCGTCGGGTAGCGATCGTGGTGAGCGCCGACTGACTAATCGGCGAACAACATCGCCCGACTCTCACCCATCAACAGACCCTGATTCTGCTCCGTCACCTCCCTGATGTAATCCCACAGCAGGGTGATCCGCTTGAGCTTGCGCAGGTCTTCGCGGCAGTACATCCAGAACTGTCGAGTGATGTTGATCTCCTGCGGCAACACCGGTAGCAAGCGCGGATCCTGAGCGGCGAGGAAGCACGGCAGGATCGCCAATGAGCGCCCTTGCTGCGCCGCCACGAACTGCGCGATCACGCTGGTGCTGCGCAGGTTGGCGCTGGCACTGGGCACTACGTTGGCCAGATACAGCAGCTCCGAGCTGAACGCCAGGTCGTCGACATAACTGATGAATGAATGTTTCCCCAAGTCTGCCGGGCGGCGGATCGGTGGGTGGTTGTCCAGATAGTCCTGGGTCGCGTACAGCTGCAATCGGTAGTCGCACAGTTTGCAGCAGACGTATGGGCCATGCTCCGGGCGCTCCAGGGCAATGACGATGTCGGCTTCGCGCTTGGACAGGCTGATGAAGTGCGGCAACGGCAGGATATCCACCGAAATCGCCGGGTAAGTGTCGATGAAGTGGCTCAGCTGCGGTGTGATGAAAAACGTGCCGAAGCCTTCGGTGCAGCCCATGCGCACATGACCCGATAGCGCCACGCCAGACCCGGAAACCTGCTCGCACGCCATGTGCAGGGTGCTTTCAATCGACTCCGCATACCCCATCAACCGCTGGCCTTCAGCGGTCAGGACGAAGCCGCTGGTCCGGGATTTCTCGAACAGCAACGTGCCCAGTGCGGTTTCCAGCGAACTGATGCGCCGCGACACGGTGGTGTAGTCGACCGCCAGGCGCTTGGCAGCCGTGCTGGCCTTGCGGGTGCGGGCGACTTCCAGAAAAAACTTGAGGTCATCCCAGTTCAGCGAACCGAGGGAGGTGATGTTTTTTTGCATGTTGGACCGGTTTTTATGTGCGTTCTTATTAGAAGTTTGCACATCTATACTCCAAAAACAGTCCGTTAACCAATTCACGGCACACGCCTCATCTCAAGGCGACTTTCTCGCCTTGGCTCCCCTGATAACAACAACGTCCAGGAGACCCACATGAACGTATCGCTCACGCCCAACGACACCACCGTGCAAAAGGTCAAACTGCTGATCGACGGCGAGTGGGTCGAGTCCAAATCCACCGAGTGGCACGACATCATCAACCCGGCGACCCAGCAAGTTCTGGCCAAAGTGCCGTTTGCCACCGCTGAAGAAGTCGACGCAGCCATCAGCGCCGCCCATCGCGCCTTCCAGACCTGGAAGCTGACGCCCATCGGCGCGCGGATGCGCATCATGCTCAAGCTCCAGGCGCTGATTCGCGAGCACTCCAAGCGCATCGCCGTGGTGCTGAGCGCCGAACAGGGCAAGACCATTGCCGACGCTGAAGGCGACATTTTTCGTGGCCTGGAAGTGGTCGAGCACGCTTGCTCCATTGGTAGCCTGCAAATGGGCGAGTTCGCTGAAAACGTCGCCGGTGGCGTTGATACCTATACCCTGCGCCAGCCGATCGGTGTGTGTGCCGGCATCACGCCGTTCAACTTCCCGGCGATGATTCCGTTGTGGATGTTCCCGATGGCCATCGCTTGCGGCAACACCTTCGTACTCAAACCGTCCGAACAGGACCCGATGTCGACCATGCTGCTGGTGGAGCTGGCGATTGAAGCCGGCATTCCGGCCGGTGTGCTCAATGTCGTGCACGGTGGCAAAGACGTGGTGGACGGACTCTGCACCCACAAGGACATCAAGGCTGTTTCGTTCGTTGGTTCGACTGCGGTCGGCACGCACGTCTACGACCTGGCTGGTAAACATGGCAAGCGCGTGCAGTCGATGATGGGCGCCAAGAACCACGCCGTGGTGCTGCCGGACGCCAACCGCGAGCAAGCGCTGAATGCACTGGTGGGCGCCGGTTTTGGTGCTGCCGGTCAGCGTTGCATGGCCACTTCGGTGGTGGTGTTGGTCGGTGCGGCCAAACAATGGCTGCCTGATCTGAAAGCGCTGGCGCAGAAACTCAAAGTGAATGCGGGCAACGAGGCGGGCACCGACGTCGGTCCGGTGATCTCGAAAAAGGCCAAGGCGCGGATTCTTGATCTGATCGAAAGCGGCATCAAGGAAGGCGCCAAACTGGAGCTGGACGGTCGCGAGATCTCGGTTCCCGGTTACGAGAAGGGCAACTTTGTCGGCCCGACCTTGTTCTCCGGCGTGACCACCGACATGCAGATCTACACCCAGGAAATCTTCGGCCCGGTGCTGGTGGTGCTGGAAGTGAACACCCTCGACGAGGCCATCGCCCTGGTCAACGCCAACCCGTTCGGCAACGGCACGGGCCTGTTCACCCAGAGCGGTGCAGCGGCGCGAAAATTCCAGAACGAAATCGACGTCGGCCAGGTTGGCATCAACATCCCGATTCCGGTGCCGGTGCCGTTCTTCAGCTTCACCGGTTCCCGTGGTTCCAAGCTGGGCGACCTCGGTCCGTATGGCAAGCAAGTGGTGCAGTTCTACACTCAGACCAAGACCGTCACCAGCCGCTGGTTCGACGATGACAGCGTCAACGACGGTGTGAACACCACCATCAATTTGCGTTGAGGAGCCGAACATGAAAATCGCTTTTATCGGTCTCGGCAACATGGGCGCGCCGATGGCGCGCAACCTGATCAAGGCTGGCCACGCACTGCGTATGGTCGACCTGAACAAAACCGTGCTGGCAGAGCTTGAGCAACTGGGCGGCAGCATCAGCGCGTCGGCCCGGGAAGCGGCAGAAGGCGCGGAACTGGTGATCACCATGCTGCCGGCTGCGGTGCATGTGCGCAGCGTGTGGTTGGGTGAGGACGGTGTGCTCGCGGGTATCGGCAACGGCGTGCCGGCCGTGGATTGCAGCACCATCGATCCGCAGACTGCACGCGATGTGGCCGCTGCCGCTGCCAAACAGGGGGTGGCCATGGCCGATGCACCGGTTTCCGGTGGTACGGGTGGTGCGGCGGCCGGGACGTTGACCTTCATGGTCGGCGCCACCCCGGAACTGTTCGCCACGCTGCAACCGGTACTCGCACAAATGGGCCGCAACATCGTCCATTGTGGGGAAGTCGGCACCGGGCAAATCGCTAAAATCTGCAACAACCTGCTGCTGGGGATTTCCATGGTCGGCGTCAGCGAAGCCATGGCGCTTGGCGATGCATTGGGCATCGACACCAAGGTGCTGGCGGGGATCATCAACAGTTCCACCGGGCGGTGCTGGAGTTCGGAAATGTATAACCCGTGGCCGGGCATCGTCGAAACAGCGCCTGCTTCGCGCGGCTATACCGGTGGGTTCGGTGCTGAACTGATGCTCAAGGATCTGGGGCTGGCGACCGAAGCTGCACGACAGGCGCACCAACCGGTGGTGCTCGGCGCAGTGGCGCAGCAGTTGTATCAGGCGATGAGCTTGCGCGGGGAGGGAGGGCAGGACTTCTCGGCGATCATCAACGGGTATCGCAAGCCGCAGTAAAGCGATTCATTGAATGCAGTAAGGGCTGTTGTGGCGAGGGGGCTTGCCCCCGTTGGTTCGCGAAGCGGACCCCAGTAGGGTCAATGCGGTGTTTCAGGTGAATCGCGGTTGCTGATGATACGACTGCTTCGCAGCCGAACGGGGGCAAGCCCCCTCGCCACACAAGCTCACTCTTACAGAGAGAGCATGTATCCAAAGATACTGACCGGGAAATCACGTCGGGTGATTTCCCGGTTTTTTTGTATCAGGCAAACACGAAATATTTGCGCACGGTTTCCATCACTTCCCACGTGCCTTTCATTCCGGGCTCGACGACGAAAATATCGCCGGCGCGCAGATGAATCGGTGCCATGCCTTCCGGGGTGATGATGCAGTAGCCTTCCTGGAAATGGCAGTACTCCCACTTCACGTATTCCACGTACCACTTGCCCGGCGTGCAGATCCAGGTGCCCATGATCTTGCTGCCGTCTTCGCTGGTGTAGGCATTGAGGTTGACGGTGTGCGGGTCACCTTCGAGCTTTTCCCATTTGCAGGCGTCGAGTACGGGCAATGGATGGGTATCGCGAAGAACGGTAATCGGTGCGGTCATGATGACTCCGAGGCAGTGGGTGCTGGAACTGAAGTCGCACCCTATAGCGCCGGTCTGGCCAGCAGTTGTCTGTGCTCGACACTGAGCTATCCAGAAACGCAGTGAGCCTGTGTTCCACGCAGTGTCAGGACATCCAGCAATGCCTTGGCGTATGGAGGAAGCGTCGTGAAGTCTCGTGCGCAGAGCAGAAGTTTTCGCTGCGCCCAAGGCTCTTGCAGGGCCATTTGCTTGAGCGAAGTTTCATCGCCCCAGCGTTCGAGGGCTGCAACCGGCACGATCCCAAGCCCGGCGCCTCTTGCGACCATGCGCATGATCCCTTCGAACCCGTCTGTACGGATGCGGATCTGCATGCGCAACCCGGTGTGCAGGGCCTGTTCCTCCAGGTACACGGCCAGCGCACTGTTGGCGTTCAGGCCGATGTAGTCGTGATGCAGCGTATTGGCGAAACTCAGGCGGGCGGCGTTTGCGAGTGGATGATCCCGGGGCATGATCAGCACCAGTGGATCGTCGCGAAACGGGCGGGTCTGCAAGTCATGGGTGTCTACCGCGTCCGAGACAATGCCGAGGTCCGCCGCACCCTGGCGCAAGGCGTGGGTGATGCGTGTGCTGGGCAGCTCTTGCAGGTCGATGTCGAGGTTGGGATGGTCGCGCAGGAAATCCGCGAGCAGCTCCGGCAGGTATTCGGTGATCGCGGTGGTGTTGCACAGCAATCGAACCTGGCCTTTGACACCCTTGGCGTATTCGGCCAGTTCCTGTTGCATGCGTTCGGCCTGTTGCAGCAAAACCCGAGCGTGTTGCGCCAGGGCTTTACCGGCCGGCGTCGGACTGACGCCGCGTCGATTGCGCTCGAGAAATTCGATGCCCAGCGATGCTTCCATCGACCGGATCCGCGCACTGGCCGCCGCCAGGGATAAATGACTGCGGACGGCGCCGGCGGTGATGTTGCCGGTGTCGAGGATGTGCAGATAAAGACGCAGGTCGGTCAGGTCGAAGTGCATTGGCAACCTCGGGATCGTTGTTGGACGGATCGGCACCTTCGCTGGCAAGCCAGCGCCTACAGGGCGAGGCGATCAAATGTAGGAGCTGGCTTGCCGGCGAAGACGTCAGAAGCCGCAATAGTATTCCAGCTTCTTTAAAAACAAGAGGCAGCCTCAGTATATGGCAGATTTTCAACCGTCCCGGCCGGGCTCATCATTGGCCCATGAATACCTTCGCATCGTTCTACCAAAACCTCGGTCTGGCCCTGTCACTGCTGGTGGTCGCGACTTTCCTGCTGGCCGGCATGGTCAAGGGCGTTATCGGTCTCGGCCTGCCGACCATCGCCATGGGCTTGCTCGGTCTGGCTATGGCGCCGTCGCAGGCTGCGGCGTTGTTGATCATTCCCGCAACCTTGACCAACGTCTGGCAACTGGCATTCGGCGGGCATTTGCCGGGGCTGATCAAACGGTTGTGGCCGATGTTGCTGGCGATCTTCATCGGCACCGGGGCAGGCACCTTGTGGATCGGCATGGTCGGTGGACATTGGGTGGTGCGGGGATTGGGCGCGGCGTTGTTGCTCTATGCGTTGAGCGGATTGTTCCTGCCGACTTTGCGTGTCAGCGCTCGAAATGAGCGCTGGCTCGGCCCGCTGTGTGGCGTGCTGACCGGCGCCATCACTTCGGCCACGGGCGTGTTCGTGATTCCGGCGGTGCCGTATCTGCAAGCGTTGGGATTGAGCAAGGATGAGCTGGTGCAGGCGCTCGGCCTGTCGTTCACCGTCTCGACCCTTGCCCTCGCGGGCGGGCTGTTATGGCGCGGCGAACTCGGTGGCGGCGAGTTGAGTGCGTCAATGCTGGCGCTGATCCCGGCGATGCTCGGCATGTGGCTGGGGCAATCGCTGCGCCAGCGGATCAGCGCCGTGTTGTTCAAGCGCGTGTTCTTTATTGGCCTTGGTGTGCTTGGCGGCCATTTGCTGATCAGCGGCTAGCGGATGACGGGCTGATCATTTCGATGGCGCGGATCTCGAAGTCCCGTTCCAGGTACTCATCGCGCTGATCGAGAAACTGCTTCATGTGCGGCAGATTCGAGTGCACATCGAGATGGGCCTGGGATTGCCAGATCTCATAAAAGATGAACAGCGACGGGTCCTGTTTGTCCCGCAGCATGTGGTATTCGATGCAGCCGGGCTCGGCGCGACTCGCTTCTACATGACGACTGAAAAACGCTTCAAAGGCGTCGGATTTTTCCGGGCGGGTCTTGGCGTGCAGGATGAAGCCTTGGATTTCACTCATCAGAAAATCACCTTGAATTCAGAATTGACCAAATTCTAAGTCAATAATTGATGATTGATTCGTGCGTATTGGTCAAATGAGTTTTGCGGGCCGGGTGCTTATTCCGCGTGAGTCGGATCGATATTCTGCCGCCATCGAATTCAACTCTTCCCGAGATCCCTCATGAAAAAAGTCCTGTTGCTCAATGGCGGTAAAAAGTTCGCCCACTCCGATGGCCGCTACAACACCACCCTGCACGAAGCGGCGTTGAGCGTGCTGGACCGTGGCGGAATGGATATCAAGACCACGTTCATCGACGAGGGCTACGACATCGCCGAAGAAGTGGCGAAATTCCTCTGGGCCGATGTGATCATTTACCAAATGCCAGGCTGGTGGATGGGCGCGCCATGGACCGTGAAGAAATACATCGATGAAGTCTTCACCGAAGGTCACGGCAGCCTTTATGCGAGTGACGGCCGCACCCGTTCGGATGCTTCGCAGAAGTACGGCAGCGGTGGCCTGATCCACGGCAAGCAATACATGCTGTCGCTGACCTGGAACGCACCGCAACAAGCCTTCGACGACCCGTCCGACTTCTTCGAAGCCAAGGGTGTGGATGCGGTGTACTTCCCGTTTCACAAGGCCAACGAATTTCTGGGCATGACCCGTTTGCCGACATTCCTGTGTGTCGATGTGATGAAACGCCCGAACATCGAAGCCGATGTGGTTCGCTACGAGCAGCATTTGACCGAGGTGTTTGGTCTCAAGGCCTGACACTCGGCTACTATCCGGTACAACGGCTGAAAAGATCGCAGCCTTCAGCGCAGCCCTGTAGGCGCTGCCGAAGGCTGCGATCTTGCCGATCCGGAAAAGAGGACACACGTGAAAGCCAGATCCGATGAGTTGCAGATTTTCGTCTGCGTGATTGAGTGCGGATCGATTTCTGCGGCGGCGGAGCAGGTTGGGCAAACACCTTCGGCCGTCAGCCGCACGCTCTCGCGGCTGGAGGCCAAGCTCGACACCACGCTGATCAACCGCACCACGCGACGCATGGACCTGACCGAGGAGGGCAAGTATTTCTTCGAGCATGCCAAGCGGATTCTCGATCAGATGGACGAACTCGAAGAACGCCTGACTTCACGCCAGCAAACACCGTCCGGGCGCTTGCGGATCAACGCCGCTTCGCCGTTCATGCTTCACGCCATCGTGCCTTACGTCGATGAGTTCCGCCGCCTCTACCCGGACATCCAGCTCGAACTCAACAGCAACGACCTGATCATCGATCTGCTGGAGCAAAGCACCGACATCGCCATCCGCATCGGCACCCTGACCGATTCCACGTTGCACGCCAGATCCCTGGGTTGCAGTCCGCTGCACATCGTCGCCAGCCCGGCCTATCTGGAAAAACACGGCACACCGACAGCGGTGGCGGAGCTTGCCGAACATACACTGCTGGGCTTCACCCAGAACGAAGGCTTGAATCAATGGCCGCTGCGACATGTGCATGGCGATCGCTGGCCGATCCAGACATCGCTCAGTGCCTCCAGCGGCGAGACCATTCGTCATCTCGTTCTGGAGGGGCAGGGCATCGCCAGTCTTTCGCACTTCATGACCATCGAGGACATACGTGCCGGGCGGCTGAAAGTGTTGTTGGCCGAGTTCAACAGCGGTTATCGCCAGCCGATCAACGCGGTGTATTACCGCAACTCGCAACTGGCGCTGAGGATTCAGTGTTTCCTGGACTTTATTCAGGGCAAATTGGCGGCGTATGCGTCGGCAGATTTCAGTGGTTGATTTTACTTTCGCTTGAGACCGCGTCATCGTTCATCGCGGGCAAGCCACACACAGGAACTCGCGTTCTTTGTAGGAGCGAGCTTGCTCGCGATGGCGTTTCCAGGGTCTCAACAACTGGCCGGGTCGCCCACGATTCCGTAACATCCGCACACTCTTTTCGCGACTTCCTGCATGCGGTCTTCCATGAAACCAAAACGTCTACGCGCCGATGTCCTGGCCGGGCTCACCACCTCTTTTGCCCTGTTGCCCGAATGCATCGCCTTCGCGCTGGTGGCCCATCTCAATCCGCTGATGGGGCTTTACGGTGCGTTCATCATTTGCACGCTGACCGCGCTGTTCGGCGGGCGGCCGGGCATGGTGTCCGGCGCGGCCGGGTCGATGGCGGTGGTGATCGTCGCGCTGGTGGTGCAGCACGGTGTCCAGTACCTGCTGGCTACCGTTCTGCTCGGCGGTTTGATCATGATGGCGTTCGGGTTGCTCAAGCTCGGCAAACTGGTGCGCATGGTGCCGCATCCGGTGATGCTCGGTTTCGTCAACGGCCTGGCGATCATCATTGCGCTGGCGCAACTGGAACACTTCAAGGACGGTGAGACCTGGCTGAGCGGAACACCGCTGTACATGATGCTCGGCCTGGTTGCCGTGACCATGGCCATTGTCTACGTACTGCCGCGCCTGACCCGCACGGTGCCGCCGGCCTTGGTGGCGATTCTCGGCGTGGGGCTGGCGGTCTATCTGCTCGGCCTGCCGACCCGCACCCTGGGTGACATGGCGCACATTGCCGGTGGCTTGCCGATGCTGGCGCTGCCGGACATTCCGTGGACCCTGGAAACCCTGCGCATCATCGCGCCTTACGCGATCCTGATGGCGCTGGTCGGCTTGCTGGAAACCCTGCTGACCCTGAACCTCACCGACGAAGTCACCGAGAGCCGCGGCTATCCGGACCGCGAGTGCGTGGCGCTCGGTGCGGCGAACATGGTGTCCGGGGTGTTTGGCGGCATGGGCGGTTGCGCCATGATCGGCCAGACCGTGATCAACCTCAGTTCCGGTGGTCGCGGGCGTTTGTCCGGCGTGGTGGCCGGGGTGTCGATCCTGCTGTTTATTCTGTTTCTGTCGCCGCTGATCGAACGCATTCCTCTCGCTGCGCTGGTCGGGGTGATGTTCGTGGTGTCGCAGCAGACATTTGCCTGGGCGTCGTTGCGAGTGCTGAACAAAGTGCCGCTGAACGATGTGCTGGTGATCATCGCGGTAACGGTGGTCACCGTGTTCACTGATCTGGCCACAGCGGTGCTCTGCGGGATCATCATCGCGGCGCTGAACTTTGCCTGGCAGCAGGCCCGGCAGCTGTACGCCGACAGTCATCTGGAAAACGACGGCAGCAAGCTTTACCGCCTCCATGGCACGCTGTTCTTCGCCTCGACGACACCCTTTCTCAACCAGTTCGACCCGGCCAACGATCCCGCGCAAGTGACGCTCGATTGCCGTCACCTGAGCTTCGTCGACTACTCGGCCATTGCCGCTCTGGACACCCTGCGCGAACGCTACAACAAGGCCGGTAAACACCTGCGGGTGCTGGGCTTGTCTGAGCGCTGCAAGAAGCTGTTGAAACGCGCCCGGGTGAATCACGACTAAAGCAAATCAGGGCCAGTCCTGAAGACAACCAAGAGCGTCTGCGGCGGATCAAACTCGCCCTCGACGATTATTGCGGCGGCGACGATCACTTGCCGCCGGGAGACTGACATGCAGTACGACACGCTGATTCGCAACGCCCTGATCATCGACGGCAGCAACAGCCCCGGCTATCGCGCCGACGTGGCCATTGCGAACGGTCATATCGAGCGTATTGGCGATTTGCAAGATGCGTGCGTCGAGGAAGAATTCGATGCGGCGGGCCATGTGCTGGCGCCGGGTTTCATTGACGTACACACCCACGACGACACGGTGGTCATCCGTCAACCGCAGATGCTGCCCAAGCTCAGCCAGGGCGTGACCACGGTGATTGTCGGCAACTGCGGAATCAGCGCATCGCCGGTCAGTCTGCGTGGCGATCCGCCGGACCCGATGAACCTGCTCGGCACGGCTGCGGCGTTTGTTTACCCGACGTTCCGCGACTATCGCGCAGCGGTCGAAATGGCGAACACCACGTTGAACGTTGCCGCGCTGGTCGGTCATACCGCGTTGCGCAGCAATCACCTCGATGACCTGTTCCGTACCGCCAGCGCCGATGAAATCACCGCGATGCGCTTACAGCTGCGCGCGAGTCTGGAGGCGGGTGCTTTGGGCCTGTCCACCGGTCTTGCCTACGCCAGCGCCTTCTCGGCTACCACTGACGAAGTGATGCAACTGACCGAAGAACTGACGGCGTTCGGCGCGGTGTACACCACGCACTTGCGCAGCGAATTCGAGCCGGTGCTGGAGGCCATGGACGAAGCGTTCCAGATTGGCCGTCACGCAAAATCCCCGGTGATCATTTCCCACCTCAAATGTGCCGGCGCCGGTAACTGGGGACGCAGTCCGCAACTGCTGGCGTCTCTGGACGAGGCGGCGAAAACCCATCCGGTGGGCTGCGACTGTTATCCCTATGCGGCGAGCTCCTCGACGCTGGATCTCAAGCAAGTCACCGAGGCCCATCGCATCACCATCACCTGGTCCACGCCGCACCCGGAAATGGGTGGGCGCGACCTGGTGGACATCGCTGCGCAATGGAACCTGTCGCTGCTCGATACCGCTCGCCAATTGCAACCGGCTGGCGCGGTGTACTACGGAATGGACGAGGCGGATGTGCGACGAATCCTCGCGCATCCGTTATCGATGGTCGGTTCCGACGGCTTGCCGGAAGACCCGTTCCCGCACCCGCGATTGTGGGGCGCATTCCCTCGGGTGCTCGGACATTTCAGCCGCGACGTAGGACTGTTCCCTCTGCACACCGCCGTGCACAAGATGACCGGGTTGTCGGCGGCGCGATTCGGTTTGAAAGCGCGAGGCGAGATCCGCGAAGGTTATTGGGCAGACCTGGTGTTGTTCGACCCGGCGACGGTTCGTGATGTCGCGGATTTCAATGATCCGCAACGTGCGGCGCAAGGCATCGAAGGCGTGTGGGTCAACGGTGTTTTGAGTTACCGTGACGGTCAGGCCAACGGTCGCAGGGCAGGGCGGTTCCTGGCGCGGGAAGGGGATTTGCGCGAAGGGTTCCGGTGACGGTTGAGCGGTGCGTCACAATGGTGGCACTTCGATGTTAAAGAATGACATTTTCGGGCCGAAGGACTGATATCAAGCCCGCTACCATTGCTGTTTGGTTACGTATTTTTTAGGAGCAAGCTTGCTCGCGATGGACAAAAGAGCGCAGCGTTTACCCAGTAGACACGCGTCATCGTTAACGACCCTCGCGAGCAAGCTCGCTCCTACAGGTCTTTCATTGTCTGGGAGCAACCCGATGAGTTTCGGTAAAACCACTCCGATCCTGCGTATTTTCGATGAAGCCAAGGCCGTGGAGTTCTACGTCGACTTCCTGGGTTTCAAAATCGACTGGCAGCACCGCTTCGAGGCCAACTTCCCGCTGTACTTGCAGGTTTCCCGTGGCGATTGCGTGCTGCATCTGTCCGAGCACCACGGCGACTGCTCGCCGGGTTCGGCATTGCGCATCGAGACCGATGAGCTGGAAGCCTTCCAGCAGCAGTTGCTGGCCAAGGAATACAAATTTGCGCATCCGCAGATTCAGGCCATGCCCTGGGGAAGCCAGGACATGACCATCAGTGATCCGTTTGGAAATCGGTTGGTGTTTACCAATGCGATCTGTGTTTGAAAAAAACCTCAGAGGGGATCATCTGTACACGAATCAGGTGGAGCGGGCTTTGCGTCCCGTAACGACGTTAATGAAGGGCGGCAGAACTGAACTGCAGTTGAAGCATGCCGGGAAGTCTGCACCTCGTCCGCGTTTTTGCGTGCGTGCTGTGTAAATGTATGTCTGTGAAAGTCGCCGGTAAGGGTGGCTTCTACGATTGCCTGTCTGCACCCAGTAGTTGGCCGCGACCACTTCGGCATGCAGCCCCGCGATCCCCGCATTTACGGGAATCTGCTGGTGACGGGAAACATGACGCATGATGCGTTTCCGAAAGAAGTAATGAAGGCGCATGTCCTGGCCCCTGTAGGCGGATTTTATGGCACTCATAAACCGTGCGGTATTTGAAACCCGGTAGGTATCTTCCTTTCCGTCTACGGGATCATTCAGGGTAACGCCGGGGAAGAGATCATTCGGACTCAGACTCCCGGGGATGTTGTGAAAGCCGGTAAATGGGTGCTTATCGTCTTCATCCGCAATACCCGAGAATGCGGTCAGCTTATCCAGCGTGCCAGAGGTATAGACCGGGTCTGAAAATCTTATCGGTTCGGGGTATTTCCACTTCTTTGACTCTTCCAGTTGCTTCAGTTGATTGAATTTTTTGTTTTTATTAGCTTCCGCTTCTCTGATGATTCTCGTTGTTTCCACGGTGAAATTTCTGTACTGCGTTTGCACGATGGGCAATTGTCTTCTTCTTTGATCCATAAGCTCGTCGCGAGACATCCCTTCTATGTAGCCGGTAATCCCTTCTAGTTTCGACTCTGCCAAATCCAGATAACCCAGGCGATCTTCTTTATTCAGGCCTCGTGCGTCTGTGAATCTGACGGGGTTATTCCCCACCATGCAATACAGATTCAACCCATCAACCGCCCCCGCCGGGTCGGCGCTGATCCAGCGTTGCAACCACGGTGCGTAATATCGATGCCCGTAGTAATAGAGGCCACTGGCATCACGCTCCTTGCCGGAATAACGGATGGTTCGGTAATCGGCTTCCACGTCCGAGCGCGATGCAGACCAGGCCGTTCCCCCATAAGGTAGGTAACCTTCCTGACTGATCAGCCACGCCTGCTCATCGAGCTCCAGCGAGCTGGAACCCAGATGGTCGTCAAGGCTGTAGCGCAACGGGTTTGTCGCGATACCGGTCGGTCGGCCCTGGGTCCAGTGCAAGTAGCGAACGCTGCAACGGCCGGCTTGCAAGGTGATGACTTCCAGGCGTTCGTTTTGACGGGTGTGGATTTCCAGGCCTGGTAAATACCGGTTCTCTCGGGTGTGAATCACCGACGCCGTGTGGGTTGTTTGTATCTTGCGAACACGCTGACCGCTGCTGTCGTAGCAATAGTGTTCATTGTCGTCGGGGCCATCTGTGCGCTTCACCAGCACCACGCTGCTGAGTTGATTGCGAGCACTCCATTGCAGCGCCTGTCCTGGGAATAGCGCCTGTTGGTTACCGCCAGCATCAAAGTGCGCAGTCACATCCAGCATCGAGCTACCCTTGTTCCAGGACAGGAGCCGATTGCTTGCAGTGTCAACGTTCTGCTTGCGCGTGTAGTTGTTGCCGTCGCGAACATGCCGCAGTTCGGTCAGGTTGCCACCGCTGTCGTACTCGTAGTGCTCGATAAAGTTGAACAACTGGTTGGCGTCAATCGGTGTTCTGCTGGAGAGGGGGATTTGCGGCTGGGTGTTCTGCCCCGCAGCTTCACGGCCTGTCGCGCTGGTGAGTTGGTAGAGACTGTCGTAGGTGAAGGTGCTGATGGCGTCGACCCGCTGGTTGCTGCCGAATCGTATCGGTTGAGCCTTGTCCTCGATTTGCGTCACGTTGCCCACCGCGTCATAGGTGTAGTGCAAATCCTGCAAGGTATTGGCAGACACCGAAGCGCTGAGTGAGGTCAGTCGACCGCTGGCCGGATTGAACTCGGCGCGACTGATAACACCATTCCCGGCGGTCTGGGATTCGACCTGGCCAAACGCGTTGTAGACGAGATCCTTCACGATGGTTTTTTCGGTCGTTGCGTCGTTTACTTTCAAGCTCACGGACTTGAGTTGCCCGGCGATATCAAACGAATAGCGCTGCTGGTGCTGAGCGGCATCGGTTTGCAGAATGAGCATTCCGAGCGCATCGTACTGCCAGCTTGTTTTGTAGCCATCGCCCTCTTCAAGCAGCGCATCACAGGCACTGTCATCGAGTGGCCAGTCTGGTTGACCGGTGTCCACAAGGAAGCGCCTTGTCTGGCTCAGCGGTTTGGCGCAAAGCGCATATTCTTTGATGAGCAAGGTACCGGCGCTGTCGTCATGACGGATGAGTGCGCCACACAGGTTGTTCGCCGCAGAGTCTGGCGAATTGTCGCCGTAGCGCAGACACTCGACCCGGTGCAAACCGTGTTCTGCGGTTTGCTCATCGATGGCTGTCGGTCTCAACTGATTGTCATAGGTCGTTCGCCAATGATGTCCTCTCTGGTCCCAGGAGCGCAGTAGCTGTCCGGCGTCGCCAGGCAGACTCAGTCGCCACCCCGCGTCGACACTGTTCATCAACAGCGCTTTGCCTGACAGGCTATAGACGGTCGTCAGATTAGCGTCAGGTGCTGTGGCAAACAGTCGAGGGTCCCACTGCGCCACCTGCCGTCCGGCAGTGTCGTAGTGTTGCTGGGTCATGCGCGCTTGGGGTTTATCGTCTGCGTTGCGTCGGCAATAGGCGACTTGCCTCACCGACAGGCCTCGGCTGTCGATGACGCTGATCGTGGGTGTCTTGTGATGAAGGCGTGCGTTCATAGCTCACCTCCGGTGGTCGAGGATTGTGCAGGCAGGACCTCTTGCAGTGTGTCGTTCTCGTCCTCCTCCAGCGTGTACCAGGGGTGACGCGTTTGCCGCCGCATGTAGGAAACGTCATCCAGTTTTGCGAGACGCGTGAGCGTCGGGCGACCTAACGCATCGTAGAACTGGAGATCGCAGTGGCCGAACGCTCGGATCGACACATCGTTGATGTAGCGGTGCTGATCGGCGAAGTAAGGGCGGTAGGTCCGGATCGCCAACCCCTTGCTGTTGTATTCCACCCGTTCACTGGTACGCCAGCGTTGTGTCGCTGTCTGTTCCTGTGGTTTTGCGTCCTTGAGCGTGAGTTCGCCCTTGGCGTTGACGACGTAGGCGATAGCCCCCCGAGAATGGCCCCAGCCATGCCACCAGCAGCAACACCGGCGGGGCCAGCGACTACGCCGATTACTGCGCCAATTTCGGCACCGGCCATGGCGCCGGTGACGCCTTGGGCTGCGCCACCAACAGTGCCAATCAGGGCGCCGATTTTCCTGCCCAAATCTTTGGTGATGACTGCGGTGGAGTGACAGCGTGGGCATTGAGTGGTCATGTGCAGGGTTCCTGTCGAGAAAGTCGGGATGAAGTCATTGCACGGGCATAGAGCCCATCAAGCAGGTCGCCTGAGCGATCTGCTTAAATGGAGAGACTATGGAGTCTGGGGGATGCCTGATGCGGATGGGTGCAGGTTCGTGATGTATGACTGAGATTTTGTTGAGTCGAATGCACCTGATAGGCTGGAGCCGTCGCAAACCTGGCGATTGCCTTCGAACATTACAACGAGGAGCATCCGCGCAGTGCGTTGAAATACCTCTCACCGATGGAGTTTCGGAGCTTGGCGGCGGCATCAAATTAACGGGGAGTTGGTGTCTGGTCTGATAGGGGCAAGTTCAGTAGGCAAGTCGTTACTATTACCCGTTTAGCGCATCGATACCACTTTCAGACCTCTTGTTCCCTGAACGGCTGAGACCGACAAGCTACCGGTAGCGGCTTGCTGGATGACCGCCAGCCAGTGCAGTACTGACGCCAAGCGCAGCACCGCCAACGGTGCCGACTGCGGCGGCGATCTTCATGGCGTGATGAAAAGCAGTGATTTTGGGGGAGTGACAGCGGGGGCATTGCAATGACATGGTTGGAACCTTTTTAGTGGTGATGTCATTGCGGTTATATGGGGCTGAGAATTTTTCGAATCGAATCGCTAACAATCTAGGTCTTGTAATTGGGTCATATTCGATAATAAGATCTGGCCATCGCTTGAGTGCGTGTGGTGCCTGAGCAACCACGGCTGAGCAGTTGCCTCCTCAGTTGATCGGCTCAAAGGGCCTTGCCCTCTCTCTCCAAATCCCTTGCTGACTATGACCTGTTGCCTGAGGCAGCACGGTACTTTGTTGCCGTGGCTTTGTTGGAGAGAGCTGTGAATATTTCTGATCTGTTACACGCATCGCGTGACATCTATGTCCTGACTGAGAAGCCGAACACCAAAGTAGGTTGTTCTGATCGCTTCTGGTCTATGCGACTCGAAGGTCTTCACCATGACCATATCCGTCTTGCTGTAGACCAGCTGCGCAGCCGTTGGCCTCGCCCTATCCCTAAACATCTCGCACGCTCCATGAAGTCGGTTGCGCTTCAGGACTCACTTGCTCGTAGCCTTGGCGCCAAGTCGTACTGCGACTGGCGTGAGGTCGAGCAACATAAGATTACTGACCTTCTGTCCGCGCACGGTTTGTCAGTGCCTAGCGATCTCATTAAGTGGCCATATTCTCCGAGGGGTGGTGGATTTCTAACGGCTCGACAGGTTGCGGATCGGCTTTTCAATTCGGGTCTGCCACTGCCAAAGCGAATCTTTACCGGTGTGGGATCTTGCCTGTTTGCCCCTCGTGCATACGGTCGCCTGGATCTTGACCAGGTAGCTAGTTGCGCATTGTGGACAGACCAGCAGAGATACGCTTTTTGTGAGCAGCATGAGGATGAGATCCTCTTGCGTGCAGAGTACATGCAGGATGGTTGCGGTCTCGATTATCTCGATATGACAGGCCGGATGTTGATGCTCAACGCGGTAAGCGAGTTTATCGGCTGTATGTACAACATGATGGGCAGTAACCTCATGGAGCCTGCAGCGGGTGACCCGGTGATGCGCAGTTACAACATGTCCGAGGAGGATCTGGCGTTTGAGCTGCAACTGTTGCGGCTGTTCCGTAAAGAGATTGAAGGCTCCGATGATGGTTGGGTGGACGTGCTGCCTGTTCCTGGAAATTCCAATCTCATCTTCCTGAAAGGTGCTAACGGCACTTTTGACTGGGTCATTCGTGATCAGCGCGACAAGGAATTTTCCTCCAACCCGCTTCACCCGTTCTTCAAGAAGGACGAGGTGCCCAAGGCGATGGACCAAAGCAAGCTGGATGGGCATTTGTATTTCGCAACCGGCACATGGGCGGAAAAGCTGGAGCACGATGCGGAGTCGCGTCATTACGCAGAAGGGGGAACGGCGGCCAATTGGCCTGGTTATGCGAAGCTTATTCAGCGCGAGCTTATTGCGAGCCAGGGGTACCGGTTTCCACGCACTGAAACCGGGGTCGCATCCGATGAATTTATCCCGCATCGGCTTGGCGAGAGCTGCTTGATGGTGTCACCCCTCGTTACGATCGCTGATTTTTTTGATTTTTGTAGCAGGTCAGACTGGGGGCACACCAGGCAAGAGAAAGCTCAAAAAACACGTAACAAGAAAATCGGTGATCTGGGCGCTATCAACATGGAGTTGAGTGATCTTCCAGTGAGCGTAACCTGGCTGGATGCTGTCGCGTATTGCCATGACTACGAGCAGCGGATGGGGCTTCCTGTTCGGCTGCTGACCATCGAAGATTGGCAGCAGGTTGCCCCTCCACCGATGGACTTCAGTCATGTTTCATCAGTGCGCTCCTTTGTCGTCAAGAATGGAGAGATGCCTGACGACCCCATCTACGGGCAATTGGGCTGGGGCATTGTTGGTGGCGATGGCAAGCTGGGCGGTAACTCTTCGCATCGATACCGCCCCGACGGCTCCATGCACTACGGGCCGAACCTGAAGTGGGTCGATAACGACGAAGGAGTCCCATTCCTCTCGGTACCGGGTTTCGGCGAGTGGTTGTCTGACTATCAGCATGGATCTGCGCCGATTGCCTCTGTAGCAACCGGTCAATCTATTGTTGGTGGCTCAATTGAGCGCAATCTCTGCCCTGTTCATATGACGATGAGCTACAAGGGCGTCAAGGTCGGGTTCCGACTTTGCTACGTCGCTCATCTCGACGCCTAACCCTCTTTCACTAGGAGCTGAATAATGGTGTATCTCCGACGTGAAGAGGGGACTGTGTGTCCTCAGGTCTCCGAATTGGTTATCAACTGGCACATCACTGAAGCCTGTAACTACAAGTGCCGCTACTGCTACGCGAAATGGGATGGTGCCGGCGGGGAGTTGCTGCATGACTGGAGTCGCGTCCGTAATTTGCTCGATGAACTGCAGGCATTCTTTCATCCGGGGAACGATGCCAATCCGCTCACTCAGCACATGTCGTGGTCCAGCATTCGTTTGAACCTGGCCGGTGGAGAGCCGCTGCTGTATCAAGATGCTTCGCTTCGCGTGCTGGATTACGCGAGGAGCAAGGGAATGACGACTTCCATTATCACCAATGGTAGCCGGCTCACTAACGACTTGATTGACCGACTCGCACCGCTGGTTTCCATGCTCGGACTGAGTCTGGATTCAGCGGATCCTACCAAGAACATCGGCATTGGTCGCGTCGACAGCCGTGGTTCTTTGCTGGACGTGGACTCGCTCCCGGAAATGCTAGTGCGCGCAAAGTCGCAGAATTCGGCTCTGCGATTGAAAGTCAATACAGTGGTCAATGCGCTGAACCACCAAGAAGACATGTCGCCGATCATGCATGCGCTTGTGCCACATCGATGGAAAGTGTTGCGCATGCTGCAGGTAGTAACCAGTGATCTGGCGGTTTCTTCTGAGGACTTTCTCGCCTTCGTTGCGCGGCATGACGCTTTTCATGACGTGATGTGTGTTGAGGGTAATGATGACATGACTGAGTCGTACATTATGATCGACCCGCTGGGCCGCTTCTTTCAGAACACAGCCGGCCAGAAGGGTTACCACTACAGCAACCCTATTGATGTGATTGGTGTGGAGCGTGCGTTCAGCGAATGGCGCTTTTCGGCCGGCGCATATGCTGCGAGGTATCGGGATGCATTGGTGGTGGGGCGATAATGAGAAGATACAGCTCATCCAAGGACATCAATCTGCTGATTAGGAGTCTTCTCGCTGAGGGTTGGTCATATCAGTCGGGGCGCTCTCATGGCCGCATTCGCCCGCCCGAAGGAAGAGGTTTTGTCAGCGTGCCTTCCACTCCAAGCGATTACCGCGCATTTGATAACTTCTTGCATGCTGTCAGGCGTCTGGTGAGTACTATCCATTCCGTGCCAGATACTTAGCACTTGTTGGGTGTCCCTGACCTGGAACGGCACTGCTTGCTCCTGGTCAGGGATAAGCTTGTCAGCGTATCGAAACGACTTTCCTGTCCCGATTTTCCGTCATTGCTGACACTGACAGATTTCCGGTTGCTGCTTCCTGAATGTGTTCGCTCCACCAGGCCATCATCGGTCGTCTGCGTTCGATGTAGTCCGCCCGGTTATAGGCGCTGCGAACCTCGTCTTTGTCGACGTGGGCAAGTGCTACTTCAATCAACTCAGGATCCCAGCCGTGTTCGTTGAGGATAGTGCTGGCCATTGAGCGCATGCCATGGCTTACCAGGCGCCCTTCGAAGCCCATACGCTTTAATGCCATGTTGGCAGTCTGGCTGTTGCAGTGGGTTCGAGGGTTCCGGTCTGCAGGAAACACGTATTCCCGGTGTCCGCTGTAGGGTTTGATTGCCTCCAAAAGCGCCAGTGCTTGCTCAGTGAGCGGCACGATATGTATGCGGCGCTTTTTCATGCGTTCAGCTGGGATCGTCCAAATACGCTTTTCGAAGTCGATATCGGCCCAGCGGGTGGTGGCTGCTTCTGCTGGACGGGTCATGGTGTTGAGCTGCCATTCGATTAGGCAGCGTGTCGTCCTTTTTATGCTGGCATTGGCAATTGCCACCATGAGCTCTTTCAGCTCATCGGGAGCGAGTGCAGCCATGTTTTTCTTTTTCGGCTTCTTGAAGACTGAGCGAATCCCGCTGAGCGGATTTGCGTGAATGAGTCCTGAGTTGACCCCATAGGTCATGATCTCGTTGAGGCGCTGTGACAGCCGTTTAACGGTTTCAAGGCTGCCTTTGGTTTCGAGTGGCCGAAGCAGGTTGATGACTTGTGGTGCGCTGAGGGCTGAGATCGGTGTGGTGCCTAAATCCGGAAAAACATGCAGCGTCAGCGAACGCCAGATGTCCTCAGCATAAGCTGGCGTTACTGAGTCTTTTTTGAGCTCGTACCAAGCCGTCGCTACGTTCTGAAAAGTATGTTCGGTTTCAGCCTTCTTAGCCTGCTTCAGGGTATCTCGCTGCTCTTTCGGATCAATACCAGTAGCAAGGAGCTCCCTTGCCTCAATGGTCATTTTCCTTGCTCGGGCAAGAGATAGCTCAGGGTATGCGCCAAGGCCCATGTTGATGCGCTTCTTGGTTACAGGATGGTAGTAGTTAAAGTTCCATAGCTTAGAGCCATTGATTCTCACTCGCATCTGCAGGCCGTCGCCATCGACCAGGACGTAATCCTTCTCTAAAGGCTTGGCGGCTTTGATCTTGAGTTCAGAAAGGCGAGTAGCTTGAGCGCACATTGGTATTCCATGGAGGGTTTTGGTATTCCAAAAATTAGCACCTGTGGGCTTGGAATACCATTTGGAATACCGAAAGACATAGATCTTGTTGGACGATTGCGGACACTGATGGCGCTGAAAGCCCCGTATTTGCTGGATTTCAGGCACAAAAAAGGACGTCCGTGGACGCCCTTAGATGTATATTTGGTGGAGCCGGGGGGATTTGAACCCCCGTCCGCCAGTACTCCGCTGTCGGTACTACATGCGTAGCCGTGTCTATTAAGTTAACCCTCAGCGACCCGACGGGCAGGGTGCTTTGGGCGAGTTGTGTAAGTTTTAGCCGCTTCGTCCACAACGTACTGCACGGCGATTCTGTTCTATATGACAATCACTTTGGGTTTACAGACATCCCCTGGTGATTGCTGGACCCGAAGGTACCAGAAGCTCAGGGCTAAGGCTGCTTACGCAGCGAGAGCGAATTCCTGGCCGTAGTTTTCGTCATTGGCAACTATAAGTAGTTGCAACAGTGGATTTACGAGTTCTGTTACCAACTCGGCATGCACCTAAAGTTTCGCAACCGGCGTCGAATCCTAAACGGCCCCGAGCCTGATGCTCTGTGAATCAAGTGAGCAGCAGGCGTACACAGTGTACGTCATCACGCCCGGGAAGGCCAACCCGAAGGTTGGTTACCACCGATCATGGGCTTGGTTGGGTGCTCTGTTTGTCAACGAGTGCCAACGCCTGCGTGGCCTCGGTGACGCATTTATTGTCGTCTCCGGAGGCTTGTGAGGCTTCGGCGCTGGACATCAGTCTTTTGATCTCCATTGAGGTGTTTGTGGCGGTCGCCGGCAGCGCATTCACTTTGCCTTTGAGCTCTTGCAACTTGCTCGTACAAAGGTTGTTGTCCGCAGCAAATACAGGAGAGGCCAGCATGGCAGCAGCTATGAACAGGCCCGCGAGTGTGGTGCGTTTCATGGGTATCTCCTTGAGCTGATGGTCTCGGTGCTGCCGTATGAGCGGACGGCCAAGCCGAGCCCGAAAAATCAGTCGCGATCTGACGGGGCCTATCTCAAAGACTACGATTCAACGCAAGAATTCGGTTTTTTCTGAAGGCGTGTCGAGCTTTTCCAGTGATGCAGCGGTTACACAGTTCCAAACCCCAGATACAACAAAACCCGCAACTGGCGGGTTTTGGTTTGCTTCGTAGCGAGCGCAGCCGGGCTTTGAGCTCCCGGCTGCCAATGCTCCGTTGTCGATGTACGCCAACGTGGCCCTAGGCCGAGTTACTTCCCGCCTTTTTTCGAGTCGGAGACGGCCTTGATGATGTCGTTGGTCTCGGCGATGCAATCATCAGTGCCTTCCTTGGTGCCTTTTGCCTGGTCGGCTTTGGCTTGCTCGACGGAGGCTTTTACCTGATCAGCCATTTCTGGAGGAATCTGTGCCTTGCCGTTTTCGATGGTTTTCAGGTTGACCGCGCAAAGGTCTTCTGCGGCGAACGAAGGGGAAGCCATAAGCGAAGCAGTAACGAACAGACCTAATAGAACGGAACGATTCATATATTTCTCCTTGGGCTTAAAGGCCAGGCGTCGCTGGCCGTCAAAACGGGCTGCCGAGTTTTTGATGTCCCACGTTTTGCAGGACTTGATCAGTGGACTGCGGTGGCACGGCAGGGTTCTATTTTTCTGCTGTAGAACTGTTGATTCCGGCAAGAAGTATTAAGGAAGGCGCATTGATGCGCCTGCCATGAGGTCCAGATTTCAGGGCTCCCTAGCCTGGGTAACGCGGTCCACCAGATAAACTAGTCCGTGGTAGTCAATGCCGCCATGTTGCGTCAGACCGATCTCACAGGTGCGGCTGGTGGAGATCCCTTCACTGCATTGTTGTACCGCATCCTTGAGCGTGCGCAACGAGTGGGCGTTCAACTCCGGCGTGGTGAAACCTTTGTCACCGGCGAAGCCGCAGCAGTGAATGCCTTCGGGAATCACCACGTTTTTGCTGCACTTGCGCGCCAGATCGATCAGCGCCTGGCTTTCCCCCAGGTGCTGCGTACTGCACGTTACGTGCACGGCAATCGGTGCGTCCTGTGGCGTGAACGCCAGGCGATCCATCAAGTGAGTGCGGATGAAACGCACCGGGTCGTACAGGTCCAGGCGGGCCTCACCCAGGTCCTGAACCAGGCGCAAGGTGCAGGGGCTGGTGTCGCAATAGATCGGGTCGAGCCCGCCACGGCTGGCGTGGAGCAGGGCACCGATCAATTCCTGTCGTTTGTGCTCGGCTTGTTCGGCATAGCCTTTGGACGCGAAGGGTTGGCCGCAGCAAAGGCTGTCCAGGTTATCCGGGAACACCACTTGGTAACCGGCCTTTTCCAGCAGGCCACGGGTCTTGTCGTGCAGCGACATTTGTTCCGTGTCACCCGCAGCCGGGCCCATGGCGCGGGATACACACGCCGCCAGATAGACCACTCGAGGGCGCGCATCGGTCACCGCTGGACTGAAACGAATGGCTTTTTCCGGTTGCGGCATCGCGTTGGTCCACTGCGGGACCTGTCCTTTGGACAGGCGCGTCAAGGTCGCCGACAACTTCGCCAGTCTTGGTGCGCCCAACAACATTCGCGCACCATTGGCCACGTGCAAGGTGAAACGTGCACTTTGCAGCGCTGTGGCGAAATTGCTTTCAAGCCAGTTGGCGGTTTTCGTATGCGTCGCTTTCCGGCTGCGGAGCTTTTTCACCAGCTCGCCGGTATTGATGCCTACGGGGCAACGTTGTGCGCAGAGGCCGGTCGCGGCACAGGTGTCGATGCCTTGATATTCATAAGCGGCTTCGAGTTCTGACGTGTCGATGCCTGCGCGCTTTTTCGCTTGAATGTCACGCCAGATCACGATGCGCTGGCGCGGGCTCAGGGTCAGTCCTTTCGACGGGCAGACCGGTTCGCAGAAGCCGCACTCGATGCACTTGTCCACAATCTCGTCAGCGGCCGGCAGCGGCTTGAGGTGTTTGAGGTGGATCTGCGGATCGTCACTGAGCACCACGTCCGGATTGAGAATGCCATTGGGGTCGAGCAAGCGCTTGAGCTGCCACATCAACTGGTAGGCATCACTGCCCCATTCCAGCTCGACGAAAGGTGCCATGTTGCGCCCGGTGCCGTGTTCGGCCTTCAGCGAACCGCCGAACTCTACCGCCACCAATTGCGCCACGTCGTCCATGAACGCCTGATAGCGTGCGACTTCTTCCGGGTTATTGAAGCCTTGGGTGAAGACGAAGTGCAGATTACCTTCCAGAGCGTGTCCGAAAAGGATCGCTTCGTCGTAGTGATGTTTGTCGAACAACTCGATCAGACGGTTGACGCCGATAGCCAGTTGTTCGACCGGGAAGGTGACGTCTTCGATGATCACCGTGGTGCCGGTCTTGCGCACCGCGCCGACGGCCGGGAAGGTGTCTTTGCGGATGGCCCAGAGACGGGCGTTTTCCTGCGGGTCTTCGGTGAAGTCGACCTGCTTTTCCACCGGAAACGCCTTCAGCGACGCCATGATTTGCGCAAGTTGTTCGTGCAGCAAGGTGGGCGACGCGGCGCGGGATTCGATCAGCAAGGCGCAGGCATTGTTCGACAGATGCTGTACGAAAGCGGGCATGCCAGGTTTGTCCTGCACTGATCGCAGGCTACGGCGGTCCAGCAGTTCCACGGCCGCCACTGGTTGGCTTTTCAGCACAGTCACAGCGTTGCAACAGGTTTCCACATCCGGGAACACGATCAACGCCGAGGCTTTGTTCGGGTGGTCGATCACGGTGTCGTAGGTCACCGCACTGATGAAGCCGAGCGTGCCCTCGGAGCCGACCAGCAAGTGGCTCAAGATATCCACAGGCTCGTCGAAATCCACCAGGGCATTGAGTGACAGGCCAGTGGTATTTTTCAGACGGTATTTGTGGCGAATTTTTGCAGCCAGTTCGGCGTTTGCGCGGGTCTCGCGACCCAATGTCGCCAGACGTTCCAGCAATGTGGCGTGAGACTGACGAAAGGCTGCAACACTGGCAGCGTCTTCAGTATCGAGACGGCTGCCGTCAGCCAGCACAAGGCGAATCCCGGCCAGGGTGTGATAGGTGTTTTGTGCCGTACCGCAGCACATGCCGCTGGCATTGTTGGCGACGATCCCGCCGATTTTGCAGGCGTTGATCGAAGCCGGGTCCGGGCCGATCTTGCGTCCGAACGGTGCCAGCCACGCGTTGGCCTGGGCGCCGATAACGCCCGGTTGCAATCGAATTTGTGTGCCTTGCCCGCGAATCTCGCGACCGTTCCAGTTATCCCCCAGCACGATCAACACCGAGTCGCTGATGGCCTGGCCGGACAGGCTGGTGCCAGCGGCGCGAAAGGTCACCGGGACCTGATCGCGCTGGGCGAGTTTCAGTAGTGCCACCACTTCATCTTCGGACTCGACGCGTATCACCAGTTTGGGAATCAGCCGGTAGAAACTCGCGTCGGTGCCGAAGGCGAGGGTTGATAACGGGTCGTCGAAACGTCGCACCTGAGGAATCAGTTGTTGCACATCACGCAGGAAAGCGGCCGGTAGACTCATTGGTCCTCCAGAATCAGCACCACCATGTCCTTCGGACCGTGGGCGCCGTACGCCAGTACTTGCTCGATGTCGGCTGTTTTCGACGGGCCGGACACCAGCAACGCGTTGGTCGGCATGCCTTGCGCCCATTCGAATTCCTGCTGCACCTGATAGAAGTTGTCGCGGATTTCACTGGCCTTGAGCAGGGCGAAATGCACGGGTGGCACCAGGCTCATCAAGCGGGGCTCTTCCCGGGTCGGCCAGATAATCAGGCTGCCCGTGGCCGCGATGGCACCGAGGGTGCCGGTCAGGCTCGCCGGGGTGTCGTTGAACAACTCGGCTTTCCATTCTTCAACCGGACGGTCGTAGGTTTTTAGCATTGGCAGGCCGGGATTGTTCGTCCAGTGCTGCGTGATCCGTTGACCGTGGGGCGTTGTCGGTGCGATCAGCAGACTCGGCAACTGGCGGTCCCGCAGCAATTGCGCGAGTAGCGTCGGCCACTCTTCGCCGGACGTCAGATGAATTTCCGTGTGTACCGCTTCCATCAACTTGCGCAACTGCGGGATACGTTGTTCCGGCGTGTAAGTGTAAGGCTGCGTCACCAGATCGACATCGAAGTCGTCAGCCACCGGTGTGGTGCCTGTCAGACTTTTGCTCAGCTTGGCGAGGATATTTTGCTTGGCACTCATCAACGGTCTCCCTGTTTGGCCAAATGTTCACGGGCCATGTCATGCAGCGAGCGGGCAGCGGGTTTCGGTGCGCTGTGGTTTTGCGTCCACGGGCCGACATTGCTCGGCGTGAGGGCGCGCAGGCGCGTGGCAAAGAAACCGAACAGGCGATAGAGCGTCGGCGAGCTGTTGAGCTTGGCCCAGGCATTCCAGATGAACCGCTCTTTGCGCGAGTACTTGCTGCCCTGGCCGCGCATCACTTGATGAGGGCTGTCCGGGGCTTTGACGTTTTCTTCCCGCAGACGCCGCAACAGTGCAGGGATCGGAATTTTCACCGGGCAAACTTCACCGCAGGCACCGCACAGCGACGATGCGCTCGGATGATCCGGCACTTTTGCCAGGCCGACCATGTGCGGGGTGATGATTTTTCCGATAGGCCCAGGGTAAACCTCCCCATAGGCGTGACCGCCGATTCGGGTGTACACCGGGCAATGATTCATACAGGCGCCGCAACGAATGCAGTTCAGGGTCTGGCGCAGTTCGCTGTCGGCAAACGCCTGGCTGCGACCGTTATCCAGCAAGACCAGGTGCACTTCTTGAGGGCCGTCGAGTTCATGCTCTTTGCGCGGGCCAGAGATCATGTTGACGTAGGTAGTGATTGGAATGCCAAGCGCCGAGCGGGTCAGCAATGACAGCAACGGCACCACGTCGCGCAGGTTTTCCACGACTTTCTCAATGCCGGTGACGGCAATGTGCACCGGCGGCACCGTGGTGGTCATGCGGCCGTTGCCTTCGTTTTCCACCAACAGCAGGGTGCCGGTTTCGGCGACGGCGAAGTTGACGCCGGAAACGCCGATGTCCGCTTCAAAGAATTTCTGCCGCAGGACCCTGCGACCGATCTGAATGAGTTGGTCTACGTCCTTGGTGTATTCCACGCCAAGTTTGTCGTGGAACAAGGACGCGACCTGACCGGCGTTCTTGTGGATCGCCGGCATGATTATGTGTGAAGGTTTCTCGTGGTCGAGCTGGACGATGTACTCGCCCATGTCCGATTCCAGGCATTCAATGCCCTGTTCAGCGAGGACATGGTTCATCTCCATCTCTTCGCTGACCATCGATTTACCCTTGATCACTTGCCGCCCCTCGTGAGCGCGGATGATCGAGAGGACGATGCCATTGGCTTCGTCCACCGTTTCCGCCCAGTGCACTGTCACACCGTTGCGGGTCAGGTTCTGTTCCAGTTGTTCGAGCAGCTCGGGCAACTTGGATAACGCACGGGCGCGGACAGCATTGCCCAGCGCGCGCAGGTGTTCTCTTTCGTGGGCATCGCTGAAAGCGGCTGCCCGTTTGGTCATCAGTGAATCCATCGCCTTGCGAAAGTTGCCTCGCAATTGCGCATCACCCAGCGCGTTGTGGGCGCGGGTGCGAAAATCTTCTTCTACGGCGACCGTAGGAATAATCGAGGAAGTGCTCATTGGGCACCCCCGGTTCGCTGCCAGAGGAAACTGGCCAGATGCTGACCGCGCAGCGCTTCTTTCTGTTTTTCCAGCGAGCCGTTGATGTTCATCAGACAGCCGCAATCGGCGCTCAAAATCTTGTGTGCGCCGGATTCCTTCAACGACCGGGTCTTGTCAGCCACCATCGCGCCGGAAATGTCTGGCATACGGACGCTGAAAGTCCCACCGAAGCCACAGCATTCACTTTCGTGACTGTGGTTGACGCGCTCCACGTTGTTCAACTGCGCCAACAACTCACGGCCGTGCAGGTGGGTGTTCATCTCGCGACGTGCCGAGCACGACGTGTGCAGCGCTACTTTTACCGGCTCGCCGCTGTCCTTGAGTTGCACCTTGCAGACGAACAGCAGGAACTCGGCGAGTTCATAGGTCCTGGCCGCCAGGGCCTGAACCTGTTGCAACGTGTCCGGCTCGTCCTTGAACAAGTCGGCATAGTGTTCGCGCAACATGCCGGCACAAGAACCTGACGGCACCACCACCGGATAGTCACCGGCAAACAGCGCCAGTTGTGAGCGCGCCACGGTCCTTGCCTGTTCGGTGTAACCCGAGGTGTAGGCCGGTTGACCGCAGCAGCTTTGCCCTTGCGGGTACTCGACACGAATGCCTTCGCGTTCCAGCAAGTGGATCGCGTCCATCCCGGCTTCCGGGTAGAACAAGTCGACCACGCAAGTCCCGAACAGGTAGACCCGGGCCGGTTTTTCGCTGGGATATTGCCGAGGCTCGGGCAGTGGCGGGGCGACACGGGTCGCATTCGGCACAGCGTTGTAAAAAAGCTCGCTCATCAGGCGGTCTCCGGGTGGTCCCGGTTATTCGTCCGTTGAGGCCGCTGAATATAGAGAGGGAAACTTTCAGCGGCCTTACAGACCGGGGTGTGAATAGCTGACGCCGGGGTCGTGGCCCGGCGTCGGTTTTTTCTGTGTTTCTTGTAGTCCTTAGTGCACCAGCATGCCGGTGAACCAGTAGGCCTGGGCCAGTGTGATCAGGCCGACGATTGTTGCAAAGAATAGGCTGTGCTTGAGGGTGAAGCGGAACAGATCCGATTCTTTGCCCACAAGGCCCGTCGCCGCGCAGGCCACCGCGATCGACTGTGGCGAAATCATCTTGCCGGTCACGCCGCCGCTGGTGTTCGCCGCCACCAGCAAGGTGTCGTTGACGCCGATCTGGTGTGCGGTGGTTGCTTGCAGCGAGCTGAACAACGCGTTGGACGAGGTATCCGAACCGGTCAGGAACACGCCCAGCCAGCCGAGGAATGGCGAGAAGAACGGGAACGCCGCGCCAGTGCCTGCCAATACCAGGGCCATGGTCGAAGACATGCCCGAGTAGTTGGTGACGAAGGCGAAGGCCAGCACCATACCGATGGACAGGATCGGCCAGCGCAGTTCGTAGAAGGTCTCTTTCAAAGTGGTCAGACCAGTTTTGATATTGATCTTCAGCACCAGCATCGAGATCAGTGCAGAGAAGAAAATCGCCGTGCCGGTCGCGGAGATCGGGTCAAGCTTGAACACTGCCGGAAGGGCGGTTGGCGCGGCCACGATCGGTGCGACCTTGATCACCAGTTGATCCAGGTGCGGGATAGCGAAGTTGAATACGAAGCTGTACATCGAGCCGCCGGCGGCGAACATCGCCTTGAACGGCTTCAGGGTCCAGATGGTGACCAGTACGGTCAGGATCAGGAACGGCGACCAGGCCTTGAAAATTTCCCCGAGGCTGTAGGGCGACGCCACGGTGGTGCGCTTCTGGCCAAAACCGCCGACGCTGGCGCTGACCACCGAGGCGGAAACAGCACCGACGATGTGTTGGCCTGCGGCGCGTTTGGGTTGCCAGACCTTCAGGAACAAAGTCAGGGAAATCAGGCTGGCCAGGGCCGAGGTGATGTCCGGCAGTTCAGGGCCGATGAAGTTCGAGGTGAAGTATTGAGTGACGGCAAAACTCAAGCCCGCGACCAGCGCCGCCGGCCAGGTTTCACGCACGCCGCGCAGGCCATCCATCATGAACACCAGCCAGAACGGCACGAACAGCGACAGCAGCGGCAGCTGGCGACCGGTCATGGCGCCGATCTTGAAGGCGTCGATGCCGGTGACTTGCCCGGCAACGATGATCGGAATGCCCAAGGCGCCGAAGGCTACCGGCGCGGTGTTTGCGATCAGGCACAGGCCTGCGGCGTACAGCGGGTTGAACCCCAGGCCTACCAGCAGTGCCGCGGTAATCGCTACCGGTGCGCCGAAACCGGCTGCACCTTCGAGGAAGGCGCCGAAGCAGAAACCAATCAACAGCACTTGCAGGCGCTGATCGTCGGTGATCGACAGCACTGAACTGCGGATGACCTCGAACTGACCGCTCTTGACCGTCAGTTTGTAGAGGAATACCGCTGCAACGATGATCCAGGCAATCGGCCACAAGCCGTAGGCGAAGCCATATCCGGCGGCGGCGAACGCCATGTCGACCGGCATCTGGAAGGCAAAGATCGCCACCAGGATCGACAAGGCCAGCGTGATGCTGCCGGCCACGTGACCTTTCATGCGGAACACCGCCAAAGCCAGGAAGAAAAATACGATGGGGATAACAGCCGCGAGTGCGGACAGGCCGAGGCTGCCGAGCGGGCTATAGAGCTGTTGCCAGGTTTGCATATGGGGTGGCCCCTAATTGTTGTTGGTCAGGCACTGATCAGCGTTCTTGGATAATTGGTAATACCAATTTACAATCGCTGTTCGCTAGGGTAAAAGCCTTGTAGGTGGTGTGTCAATTTGCCGCCCTAAAACTTTTGTCGAATGCGAGTGCCCGCAGGGTTATTCACCGTGTTGGATCAAGTGCTGTCCGGTAGGTGCTGATGCGCTGCCGATAGACCAGAATAGAGCGCCGGCGAGCCGTCGGATCGTGGAGAAATCGAGTTATGGGGTTTGATCAGATTCGTCAGCGCCGTTTGTCTGACGATATTGTCGAGCAGCTTGAGGGCATGATCCTCGAGGGCACGCTGAAGGCGGGTGAGCGTTTGCCGGCCGAACGTGCGCTGGCCGAGCAATTCGGTGTGTCGCGTCCTTCCTTGCGTGAAGCCATTCAAAAGCTGACGGCCAAGGGGCTGCTGATCAGTCGCCAGGGCGGCGGCAATTACGTGGTGGAGTCGTTGGGCACGACCTTCAGCGATCCATTGCTGCACCTACTGGAAAGCAATCCCGAGGCTCAGCGCGACCTGTTGGAGTTTCGCCACACGCTGGAAGCGTCCTGCGCCTATTACGCGGCGCTGCGTGCCACTGATGTCGACCGCGAACGGCTGACTGCCGCTTTCAATGAATTGCAGGACTGTTACACACGCCACGACGAAGTGAGCCGTGCCGAAGAGGGGGCAGCAGATGCGAAATTCCATCTGGCAATCGCCGAGGCCAGTCATAACGCGGTGTTGTTGCACACCATTCGTGGGCTGTTCGACCTGCTCAAGCGCAACGTCGTCACCAACATCGGCGGCATGTACAAGCAGCGCACGGAAACCCGCGACATGCTGATCACACAGCATCGGGAGTTGTACCAGGCGATTATCGAAGGGCGGGCAGAGCAGGCGCGGGAAGTCTCCAGCCGACACATTTTGTATGTGCAGGAAGTGCTGGAAGAAGTGCGTCAGGAAGTGCAACGCATGGCCCGGGCGGAGCGGCGCAAGGGGACTTGATCGTTAAAGCAAAAGATCGCGGCCTGCGGCAGCTCCTACAGGGAAACAAAAACCCTAACGTAGGAGCTGCCGCAGGCTGCGATCTTTTCGATGGCGCCGCGAAACTCAGGCAGAAAAATCAGTCTTCCTTGCCCTTGTTGCGCACCGCACGCTGCAACTCGCGACCGGCATCGCGTTCGCGCTCGGTATCACGCTTGTCGTATTCCTTCTTGCCCTTGCCCAGAGCGATCTCGCACTTGACCATGTGCTTGCTCCAGTACCAGGACAGGCACACGCAGGCGTAACCCTTTTGCTGTACGGCCGTGGCCAGCTTTTCCAGCTCGCGCCGGTTGAGCAGCAATTTTCGGGTGCGGGTCGGATCCGCGATGACGTGGGTGCTGGCGGTCGTCAGGGGCGTGATGTGACTGCCGAGCAGCCAGGCTTCGCCATCCTTGAGCAGCACGTAACTGTCCACCAGCTGCAACTTGCTCGCCCGCAGACTTTTTACTTCCCAGCCGGCCAGGACCAGACCAGCCTCGAACTTATGCTCGATGAAGTAATCGTGTCGCGCCTTTTTGTTTTGCGCGATGGTCCCTGTTGGGTGTTTCTTCTGTTTAGCCATAGGGGCGGCATTATAGGGAGTTGCACGCGAGTCGGCTACGGTATCGCTACGTGCTTGAGCAGGTTGATTGAATCCCGGACAATGCGGCCTCTTTTTTGAACGCTTGGGCGTGATAACGATGTCGACAGACAAGGTTTCTGTCCACGGCAGTTGGGCTAGCCGCTGGGTCTTCATACTCGCCGCGACCGGTTCGGCCGTGGGTCTGGGTAGTATCTGGAAATTCCCCTACATGGTCGGCGTCTATGGCGGTGGTGCTTTTGTGCTGATGTTTCTGGCCTGCATTGCGCTGATCGGTGTGCCAGTCATGTTGGCGGAAACCCTGATCGGCCGGCGTGCGCGGCAGAGCCCGGCCAACGCCTTGAAGATCCTGGCGACCGAGGCAGGGCATTCGGCGAAGTGGTCGTGGGGGGCTTTTGCCGGGATGATCACGGCGTTGCTGATCCTGTCTTTCTATAGTGTGGTCGGCGGCTGGTCGCTGGACTACATCATCGACATGGGGCGTGGCGATTTTCAGGGCGCGACGCCAGATCAGGTGGGGGCTTACTTCGGCAATGTGATCGCCGATCCGTGGCGCCTGACACTTTGGCACACGATTTTCATGCTGTTGTCCGCGGTGGTGATCGCCAAGGGCGTGGTTGCCGGGCTTGAGCGCAGTTTGCGCATCATGATGCCGCTGCTGTTCGTGATGATTCTTGTATTGCTGGGTTACAGCATGACCACCGGGCATTTCATGGAGGGCGTGCATTTCATGTTCGACTTCCACCCGGAAAAGGTCATGGACGGCTTGCTGCCCGCGATGGGGCATGCCTTCTTCTCCCTGAGCGTAGGTGTCGGTTCGATCATGATCTACGGCGCCTACATGCCGAAGAACTCTTCGATTTCCGGGACCGTCGTCGGTGTGGCGCTGCTGGATACATTCGTTTCTCTGGTTGCCGGTCTGGCATTGTTTCCGATTGTGTTCGCTGCGGGCCTGAATCCGAGCGAAGGGCCGGGCCTGATGTTCGTCAGCCTGCCTTTTGCCTTCGGTAACGTCGCGTTCGGACAGTTGATGGGCGTGGTGTTCTTCGTGCTGGTGGCGGTGGCGGCCTGGAGTTCGGCAATTTCCCTGCTCGAACCCATGGTGGCTTACCTGGTTGAGCGCACTAAAGTCAGTCGAGCGTGGGTGACTTTCTGGTTGGCCTTCAGTTGCTGGTTTGTGGGACTGGGCACGGTGTTCTCCTTCAATATCTGGAAGGAAGCCAAGTTCTTCGTGAACGAAGGCGGCATGTTCCACCTCTACCAATGGGGCGCGGCCGGTGGTCTCGACTTCTTCGGTGTGATCGATTTCTTCACCTCGCGACTCATGTTGCCGCTTGGCGGTTTGTGTTTCGTGGTGTTCGCAGGCTGGATCATGGGGCGTGAAGCGGTGCGTGACGAGTTGTCGATTCGCAACCCTGCGCTGTTTGCCCTGTCCTTGTTCTTGATGCGCTATGTGGCGCCCATCGGCATTCTCGTAGTGTTTGCCGCCCAGTTGTGGAAATGACGCTGACATGACGACACATATTTCACGTTCGGCCTTGCTGCCGTATCCGGCGCAAGCGCTGTATGACCTGGTCAACGACGTGGCGCGTTATCCGGAGTTTCTGCCGTGGTGCTCGACGGCAGAAGTTCTGGAAAGCTCTCCTGAACACATGCGCGCCAGTGTAGGCGTGGCGAAGGGCGGTCTTAGCCAGCATTTTGTGACGCGCAATACGCTGGTGCCGGGGCAGTCGATCGAGATGAATCTTGAGGAGGGTCCATTCAACCAGTTACATGGTGTGTGGACGTTCAAGCCTTTGGGTGAAAAGGCCTGCAAGATCAGCCTGGATTTGTCGTTCGACTACGCCGGGCCGCTGGTTCGCGCGACTTTGGGGCCGTTGTTCAATCAGGCGACCAATACCCTGGTGGATGCGTTCTGCCAGCGGGCCAAACAGATCTATGGTTAATGCCATGATCGAGGTCGAAGTGGTGTATGCCGCTGTTGACCGGCAGATTTTGATCACGGTGACGGTGCCCGCCGGGACGACGCTGCGGGCGGCTTTACTCAAGTCCGGGGTAGGTGGCGAGTTTCCGAAATTGGATCTGGCCGATTGTCCCGTGGGGATTTTCGGCAAAGTGATTGCGGACCCTGATAGCCGCATGGTGCAAGCGGGGGATCGCATCGAGATCTATCGACCGTTGTTGGCCGATCCCAAAGAGGTCCGTCGACTGCGTGCCGCCAAGGCTGCCGAGGCCAAATCCCGGAATCAGTGAGCCGCTCAAATCGCAGGCAATAAAAAACCCGGATTAACCGGGTTTTTTATTGCGTCGCAAATTATTGCGGCGTGGTGTCCAGAGGCTCTGGTGTCGGGACCGGAACGGTTTCTACACCGTCGACGTCCTTCTGGATCTGATCCAGCAACGAGCCTGGCTTGACCGGTTTTTCCGGTTTTGGCTTCTCGACGACTTCTGCCGGCGCGCTGACGCTCGTGTCAGCGTCTTTGCCGAGAATGGCTTCGTCGCGGCTCACGCCCGGCATGAAATCGCCAGAGAGGCTGACAAGCTGATCATTTGGGTTGAAGATAACGCTAATGCGTTCCTGTTGGCGTTCACCGCCACCCGGTTGCAGGCTGTACAGATAATCCCAGCGATCGGCATGGAACGTGTCGGTCAGCAGAGGGTTGCCCATGATAAACCGTACTTGCTTACGGGTCATTCCCGGGCGTAACTGGTCTATCATGTCCTGCGTGACGACATTGCCCTGCTGGATGTCGATTTTGTAAACCCCGGGGAATGAACAACCGGCGAGTGCGAGCAGTCCCACAAAGGTGAAACTGGTTAGCAAGAGCTTGGTGTTTTGCATCGGTGGGCGACTTCCACTATCTTGGCTGGGACAACGTAAACGCCGATCATACCCGCATTAAGAGAAGCTGCGAAGCAGCATCGCGAGAAAGCTGACCATGGTTGAAAATAGCGAACTACGCAAAGCCGGCCTCAAAGTGACCCTGCCACGGGTCAAAATTCTGCAAATGCTCGATTCCGCCGAGCAACGCCACATGAGTGCCGAGGATGTCTACAAGGCCCTTATGGAGGCTGGTGAGGACGTCGGTCTGGCCACGGTTTACCGTGTTCTGACCCAGTTCGAGGCAGCTGGCCTTGTGGTGCGACATAACTTCGATGGAGGCCATGCGGTCTTCGAGCTGGACGACGGCAAGCATCACGACCATATGGTCAACGTCGAAACCAGCGAAGTGATCGAATTCTTCGACGAAGAAATCGAGCGGCTTCAGAAAGCAATCGTCGACAAGTATGGCTTCGAGATGGTTGATCACAATCTGGTGCTGTACGTACGCAAGAAAAAGTAAGCATGTCGCGCGAACATTCAGTTCGCGAAACGAACGAAGGCGACCCCAGGGTCGCCTTCGTGCTTTCTGCTGTACGGATTGTACGTGGTCCTTGTCCGCGTTATGCCTTTGCGGTAACGACCATCTTTTTCGCGTGAGCCAGGGATTCCTTGGTGAGGTCGATGCCTCCCAGCATCCGCGCGACTTCTTCGATACGATCGTTCTTGCTCAGCTTCGACACGGCTGTGCGGGTCGCATCCTCGCCGCGAACCTTGTGCACAAACAAATGTTGATGGCCCTGCGCCGCCACTTGCGGCAAGTGGGTCACGGTCAGCACCTGTCCGCGCTCGCCGAGTCGACGCAGTAACTGGCCGACAATTTCCGCCGTCGGGCCGCCGATACCGACGTCCACTTCGTCGAACACCAGGGTCGGTATGCGGGAGGTCTGTGCAGTAATCACCTGAATCGCCAGGCTGATCCGCGACAGCTCGCCTCCGGATGCCACTTTCGCCAGGGCTTTCAGTGGTTGGCCGGGGTTGGCGCTGACCAGTAATTCGACCTGTTCCAGGCCATTCGGCAGCAATTCGGCACTGGTGTTGGGGCGAAGCTCGATGGTGAAGCGTCCGCCTGGCATACCCAGTCTTTGGATTTCCTGCTCCACGGCACTGGCCAGGCTGCTTGAGGCTTGATGGCGCAGATCGCTCAGCTCCCGAGCCTTTTCCTGATAGTGGCGGGCGTAGGACGACAATTCGTCGCTCAATCGCTCGATGGATTCGTCATTGGCATTCAGGGTTTCGATTTCATCCAGCAGCTTCTGCTGCATCTCGGCGAGTTCAGTTGGCTGGATTCGATGCTTGCGGGCCAGGGTGTAGATCGCATCAAGCCGCTCTTCGAGGTATTGAAGTCGCGACGGATCGGCGTCGAAGTTGTCCAGGAAGCGGTTCAGCTCGCCGACCGCTTCTTCGACCTGAATCTGCGCGCTGGTCAGCAAGCTGCTGGCTTCGCCCAGTGCGCCGATGGAGTTGTTCACGCTCGACAGTCGATTGAGGCTGGCAGTAAGGGCGTTCAGCACATTTCCTGAATCACTTTCGCTGCATTGCTCGACAACTTGGCGGCAGATTCCCAGCAGGGTTTCTGCATTGGTCAGGTTCTTGTGTTCCTGTTCCAGGTTCTCCAGCTCATTGTCGCCTAGGCCAAGGTTTTCCAGCTCTTCGAGCTGATAACTCAAGAGTTGATGGCGGGCGCGCTGTTCGTCACCGGAATTGGAGAGACGCTCCAGTTCCTGGCGGGTTTGGCGCCAGCGCTGGGCGGCAAGTTGAACCTGTCGGGCAAGGTCAGTAGCGCCGGCGTACTCGTCGAGCAGGCGACGGTGGGTGTCGGTCTTGAGCAGGGATTGGTGTTCGTGCTGGCTGTGGATGTCGATCAGCAGCTCGCCCAGCGCCTTGAGGTCGCCCAGGGGGCAGGGCGTGCCATTGATGTAGCCGCGAGAGCGCCCTTCGGAGGTGATGACCCGGCGCAGGATGCACGGGCCGTCGTTCTCGAGATCGCGCTCGGCCAGCCAGGCGCTGGCTTCCGGAATGTCGGCCAGATCGAACGTGGCCAGGATGTCGGCCTTGTCGGCGCCGGGGCGCACCACGCCGCTGTCGGCGCGATCACCCAGGGTCAGGCCCAATGCATCGAGCATGATCGACTTGCCCGCACCGGTTTCCCCTGTGATCACGCTCATTCCGCGATCAAGTTCGAGGTCGAGATGTTCAACGATGGCGTAGTTGTGTACGGACAGGTGCACCAGCATGTGGGCCGCTCCCAGGTGTTAGGTCTGGTTATTTATACAGTGTTTTGTTTCTGGCTGACAATGCCCCTCGTTAGCTCGATTTGCTCGATCCGACGAAAGCCCTGGCGCGCAGGGGAATGACAATGCAGTTAATTTTTGTGGGGTTAATGATAGGTACCCCTTGAAGCCCGATTTTGCGGCCCCATATAGCTGGGCAGAAGCGCGAGTTGAGCTCGCGGAAGAAATTGAAAGGAGAAATCTATGGCTGACGAACAGACAGTGGATACGCAAAACCCAGACGCCAACCAGGCGCCCGAGGCTTCGGGTGATGACCTGGCGGCTCGTGTACAAGTGCTCGAAGAGCAACTGGCAGGCGCTCAGGATCAGGCTTTGCGTGTAGCCGCCGATCTGCAGAACGTCCGCCGTCGCGCCGAACAGGATGTGGAAAAGGCTCACAAGTTCGCGCTGGAAAAATTCGCCAGCGACCTGCTGCCGATCGTCGACAGCCTGGAGCGTGGTCTGGAATTGTCCAGCCCGGATGACGAAAGCATCCGTCCGATGCGCGAAGGCATCGAGCTGACCCTGAAAATGTTCCACGACACCCTCAAGCGTTATCAGCTTGAAGCGATCGATCCGCATGGCGAACCGTTCAACGCCGTTCACCATCAGGCGATGGCCATGCAGGAAAGCGCTGATGTCGAGCCGAACAGTGTTTTGAAGGTGTTCCAGAAGGGCTATCAGCTCAATGGTCGCCTGCTGCGCCCGGCGATGGTCGTGGTCAGCAAGGCGCCTGCGCCGGTTTCGCCTTCGATTGATGAGCAGGCTTGAAATCCGCCGCAAGGCCCCCATTTATAAGTCAAGCGTTTAAGTGCTACCGCAGTTAGCCACCACTGCTGCGGCAACCAAATCCAAAGTTTCGGGAGAGTGAACATGGGCAAAATTATCGGTATCGACCTGGGGACTACCAACTCCTGCGTCTCCGTGCTGGAAAACGGCAAGGCAAAAGTTATTGAAAACGCTGAAGGCGCGCGTACCACGCCGTCGATCATCGCTTACGCCAACGATGGCGAAATTCTGGTTGGCCAGTCGGCCAAGCGTCAGGCTGTGACCAATCCGCATAACACCCTGTACGCGGTGAAGCGTCTGATCGGTCGTCGTTTCGACGAAGAAGTCGTACAGAAAGACATCCAGATGGTCCCTTACAAGATCGTCAAGGCTGACAACAGCGACGCCTGGGTTGAAGTGAACGGCCAGAAAATGGCGCCGCCACAAATCTCGGCTGAAATCCTGAAGAAAATGAAGAAGACCGCCGAAGACTACCTCGGCGAGACCGTGACCGAAGCGGTGATCACCGTTCCGGCCTACTTCAACGACAGCCAGCGTCAAGCGACCAAAGACGCCGGCCGCATCGCGGGCCTGGACGTAAAACGTATCATCAACGAACCAACCGCAGCCGCTCTGGCTTACGGTATGGACAAGGCCAAGGGCGATCACACCGTGATCGTTTACGACTTGGGCGGTGGTACTTTCGACGTTTCCGTGATCGAGATCGCTGAAGTCGATGGCGAGCACCAGTTCGAAGTACTGGCCACCAACGGTGACACGTTCCTGGGCGGTGAAGACTTTGACATTCGTCTGATCGACTACCTCGTCGACGAATTCAAGAAAGAAAGCGGCATGAACCTCAAGGGCGACCCGCTGGCCATGCAGCGCCTGAAAGAAGCCGCTGAAAAAGCCAAGATCGAGCTGTCTTCCGCTCAGTCGACCGACGTGAATCTGCCGTACATCACTGCAGACGCCACCGGTCCTAAGCACTTGAACGTGAAAATCTCGCGCGCCAAGCTGGAAGCGCTGGTTGAAGACCTGGTTCAACGCACCATCGAGCCTTGCCGCATCGCTCTGAAAGACTCCGGTATCGACGTTGGCGCTATCAACGACGTGATCCTGGTAGGCGGTCAGACCCGTATGCCACTGGTTCAGAAGCTGGTAACCGAGTTCTTCGGCAAAGAAGCTCGTAAAGACGTTAACCCGGACGAAGCGGTTGCCATGGGTGCTGCTATCCAGGGCGCCGTACTGGCTGGCGACGTGAAAGACGTTCTGCTGCTGGACGTTAGCCCGCTGACCCTGGGTATCGAAACCATGGGTGGCGTGATGACCGCGCTGATCGAGAAAAACACCACGATTCCTACCAAGAAATCGCAAGTGTTCTCGACTGCCGACGACAACCAGGGCGCCGTGACCATTCACGTGCTGCAAGGTGAGCGTAAGCAAGCGGCGCAGAACAAGTCCTTGGGCAAGTTCGACCTGGCCGAGATTCCACCAGCACCACGTGGCGTGCCACAAATCGAAGTGACCTTCGACATCGACGCCAACGGCATTCTGCACGTAGGCGCCAAGGACAAGGCCACCGGCAAGACTCAGTCGATCGTGATCAAGGCCAACTCCGGTCTGTCCGACGAAGAAATCGAGCGCATGGTGCGTGATGCCGAGGCGAACGCCGAGGAAGACCGCAAGTTCGAAGAGCTGGCCGCTGCCCGTAACCAGGGTGATGCACTGGTTCATTCGACGCGCAAAATGGTTGCCGATGCCGGCGATAAAGTGAGCGCTGAAGAGAAGACTGCAATTGAAGCGGCCGTAGTTGCCCTGGAAGCCGCCGTTAAAGGCGACGACAAGGCTGCTATCGACGCCAAGGTTGAAGAGCTGTCGAAAGTCTCCGCTCCAGTGGCGCAGAAGATGTACGCCGAACAGGCTCAGCCTGCTGAAGGCGCTGCACCGCAGGGCGAATCGGCTGAAAAGGCTGACGACGTTGTCGATGCCGAGTTCGAAGAAGTCAAAGACCACAAGTAAGTTGTTGGTCGGCCGGTTGACTGCCTTCAGGCGGTGACTGGTAGGATGTCGCCGCGCGGGAGCTTGCTCCCGCGTTGGCGTATCTGGAATACGCGAATTTTTACAGCATGCGACAAGGTTCGCGCGTTGTTGGCATGGCCGGGAATGCTCCTGCTTTCCGAGCTGAAAGTGCCAAATCGAAACAAAGACCAGGATCGTTGAATTGACGTGAGTTGGGTCCGGGCCTGTATTGGGGCTCAACGAGTTCGGCAAGGCTCAGGAGGGGTTTGTCGGACGTCCTTAAGAGTGCAAAGACTTATGGCAAAGCGTGACTATTACGAAGTATTGGGTGTTGAGCGTGGCTCAAGCGAAGCGGACCTGAAAAAGGCCTACCGTCGCCTGGCGATGAAGCATCACCCGGACCGTAATCCCGATGACAAAGCGTCGGAAGAAATGTTCAAAGAGGCCAATGAGGCCTACGAAGTGCTGTCCGACTCCAGCAAGCGTGCGGCGTACGACCAGTACGGCCATGCCGGTGTCGACCCGAGCATGGGTGGCGGCGGTGCCGGTTTCGGCGGGCAGAATTTCTCTGACATCTTTGGTGATGTTTTCAGTGACTTCTTCGGTGGTGGTCGCGGCGGTTCCCGTGGCGGCGCTCAGCGCGGCAGTGACTTGCGCTACACCCTGGAACTGGACCTTGAAGAAGCGGTACGTGGTACGACCGTGAATATCCGCGTTCCGACGCTGGTCAACTGCAAGCCTTGCGACGGCTCCGGTGCCAAGAAAGGTTCTGCGCCGGTGACCTGCCCGACGTGCGGCGGTATCGGCCAGGTGCGCATGCAGCAGGGCTTCTTCTCGGTGCAGCAGACCTGTCCGCGCTGCCATGGCCAGGGCAAGATCATTTCCGATCCGTGCGACTCCTGTCACGGCGAAGGTCGTGTCGAAGAGTACAAGACCCTGTCGGTGAAAGTGCCGGCCGGTGTCGATACTGGCGACCGCATTCGTCTGTCCGGCGAAGGCGAGGCGGGTGCCCAAGGTGGGCCGACCGGCGACCTGTACGTGGTCATCAATGTGCGCGAGCACTCGATTTTCCAGCGCGATGGCAAGCATCTGTTCTGTGAAGTGCCGATCAGCTTCGTTGATGCGGCGTTGGGTGGCGAGCTGGAGATTCCGACCCTTGATGGTCGGGTCAAGCTGAAGATCCCTGAGGGGACTCAGACCGGCAAGCAGTTCCGAGTTCGCGGCAAGGGTGTTGCGCCCGTGCGTGGCGGCGGTGCCGGTGATCTGATGTGCCGTGTGGCGGTTGAGACGCCGGTCAATCTGGGTCGTCGTCAGCGCGAACTGCTCGAAGAATTCCGCAGTTCCCTGGCTGATGACAACAGCCATTCGCCGAAAACCACTGGTTGGTTCGAAGGCGTGAAGCGCTTCTTCGGCGATTTGTAAGGAGACGGGCATGCGACGTATTGCAGTGATGGGCGCCGCCGGGCGCATGGGTAAAACCCTGATTGAAGCGGTACAGCAAGCACCGGGCGCGGGTCTGACGGCGGCGGTGGATCGCCCTGACAGCACGCTGGTCGGTGCGGATGCCGGCGAGCTGGCGGCTATCGGTCGCATCGGCGTGCCGTTGTCCGGTGATCTGGATCGGGTGGTCGACGAGTTCGACGTGCTGATCGATTTCACGCACCCGACCGTAACCCTGAAGAACCTGGCTTTCTGCCGTAAGTACGGCAAGGCCATGATCATCGGTACCACCGGTTTCAGCGTGGAAGAAAAGCAGTTGCTGGCGGAAGCGGGCAAGGACATTCCGATTGTTTTTGCGGCCAACTTCAGTGTAGGCGTCAACCTGTGTCTGAAGCTGCTCGACACGGCTGCCCGGGTACTGGGTGACGATGTCGATATCGAAATCACCGAGGCTCACCATCGTCACAAGGTCGATGCCCCGTCCGGCACTGCCGTGCGCATGGGCGAGGTGATTGCCGATGCGTTGGGTCGTGATTTGAAGAAAGTGGCCGTCTACGGTCGCGAAGGGCAAACCGGCGCTCGCGAACGCGAGACCATTGGTTTCGCCACCGTGCGCGCAGGTGACATCGTCGGTGATCACACCGTGCTGTTCGCCGCTGACGGCGAGCGTGTCGAAATCACGCACAAGGCGTCCAGTCGCATGACCTTCGCCAAGGGCGCGGTGCGCGCCGCGTTGTGGCTGGATGGGCGCGAGCCTGGTCTTTATGACATGCAAGACGTGCTCGACCTGCGTTAAGATGCACCCGAAATCGGGCTCGCGCACAGCGTTTGAGCCCGGTTTTACTCCGCCAGCGACGTCCTGTCGCATTCTCCAGCCTTTAAGGCTCATTGGCGGTAGACCAAAAAGGCCTTTTTCTGTAAGCTACAGCTTTAGTGTGTCCACTAAAAGCGCGCAGAATAATTCAGTGAAGAAGCGGGGTGACGTGTCCATACGTCACTCCGCTTTTTTACAACCTGCGATCGCCCTTTCAGGCTTTATTTACGGGAGGTCTTCTTGACTAAGCCAGCCATACTCGCCCTTGCTGATGGCAGCATTTTTCGCGGCGAAGCCATTGGAGCCGACGGTCAAACCGTTGGTGAGGTGGTGTTCAACACCGCAATGACCGGCTATCAGGAAATCCTTACCGATCCTTCCTACGCCCAACAGATCGTTACCCTGACTTACCCGCACATCGGCAACACCGGCACCACGCCGGAAGACGCCGAGTCGAACCGCGTCTGGTCTGCCGGCCTGGTCATCCGTGACCTGCCACTGGTTGCGAGCAACTGGCGTAGCACGATGTCCCTGTCCGATTACCTGAAGGCCAACAACGTTGTGGCCATCGCCGGTATCGACACCCGCCGCCTGACGCGCATCCTGCGTGAAAAAGGCGCGCAGAACGGCTGCATCATGGCCGGTGACAACATTTCCGAAGCCGCTGCGATCGCCGCCGCCCAAGGTTTCCCAGGCCTCAAAGGCATGGACCTGGCGAAAGTCGTCAGCACCAAGGAAAGCTACGAGTGGCGCTCGACTGTCTGGGATCTGAAAACCGACAGCCACGCGACTATCGAAGCCTCCGAGCTGCCGTACCACGTGGTGGCCTACGACTACGGCGTCAAGGTGAACATCCTGCGCATGCTGGTTGAGCGAGGTTGCCGTGTGACCGTCGTGCCTGCGCAAACCCCTGCCGCCGATGTGCTGGCGCTGAAGCCGGACGGCGTGTTCCTGTCCAACGGCCCTGGCGATCCGGAGCCTTGCGACTACGCGATCCAGGCGATCAAGGATGTGCTGGAAACCGAGATTCCGGTCTTCGGTATCTGCCTCGGTCACCAACTGCTGGCCCTGGCCTCCGGCGCCAAGACCTTGAAAATGGGTCATGGTCACCACGGTGCCAACCACCCGGTCCAGGATCTGGACAGCGGTGTGGTGATGATCACCAGCCAGAACCACGGTTTTGCCGTAGACGAAACGACCCTGCCAGCCAACGTTCGCGCGATCCACAAATCGCTGTTCGACGGCACCCTGCAAGGGATCGAGCGTACCGACAAGAGCGCCTTCAGCTTCCAGGGGCACCCGGAAGCCAGCCCTGGCCCGAACGACGTAGCGCCATTGTTTGATCGCTTCATCAACGAGATGGCCAAGCGACGCTGATCGCTCGCCCTGATGTAGCAAAGCTTGAGGGTGGTCCCGACACCGGTGGCCCCCTCAAGGCTTCAGAGATTGAACAAGACGGCTTGCCGACTGACCTGCGGATTTGAGTGACAAACCCATGCCAAAACGTACAGACATTAAAAGCATCCTGATTCTCGGCGCTGGCCCGATCGTAATCGGCCAGGCCTGCGAATTCGACTACTCCGGCGCCCAGGCCTGTAAAGCCCTGCGCGAAGAGGGCTATCGCGTCATCCTGGTGAACTCCAACCCGGCCACCATCATGACCGACCCGGCCATGGCTGACGCCACCTACATCGAGCCGATCAAGTGGCAGACCGTCGCCAAGATCATCGAGAAAGAACGTCCGGACGCGCTGCTGCCGACCATGGGCGGCCAGACCGCTCTGAACTGCGCCCTGGACCTGGAGCGCGAAGGCGTTCTGGAGAAGTTCGGCGTAGAAATGATCGGTGCCAACGCCGACACCATCGACAAGGCTGAAGACCGTTCGCGTTTCGACAAGGCGATGAAATCCATCGGCCTGGACTGCCCGCGGTCCGGTATCGCCCATAGCATGGAAGAGGCCAATGCGGTCCTCGAGAAGCTCGGCTTCCCGTGCATCATCCGTCCGTCCTTCACCATGGGCGGCACCGGTGGCGGTATCGCTTACAACCGTGAAGAGTTCGAAGAAATCTGCGCCCGTGGTCTGGACCTGTCGCCGACCAAAGAGCTGCTGATCGACGAATCGCTGATCGGCTGGAAAGAGTACGAGATGGAGGTTGTCCGCGATAAGAAGGACAACTGCATCATCGTCTGCTCGATCGAAAACTTCGACCCGATGGGTGTGCACACCGGTGACTCGATCACCGTGGCTCCAGCGCAAACCCTGACTGACAAGGAATACCAGATCCTGCGTAACGCCTCCCTGGCGGTACTGCGCGAGATCGGCGTTGAAACCGGCGGTTCCAACGTGCAGTTCGGTATCTGCCCGGATACCGGCCGCATGGTCGTGATCGAGATGAACCCGCGTGTATCCCGCTCCTCGGCGCTGGCCTCGAAAGCCACCGGTTTCCCGATCGCCAAGGTCGCGGCCAAGCTGGCCGTGGGTTACACCCTCGACGAGCTGTCGAACGACATCACCGGCGGCAAGACCCCGGCGTCCTTCGAGCCATCCATCGACTACGTCGTCACCAAGCTGCCGCGCTTCGCTTTCGAGAAGTTCGCCAAAGCTGACGCGCGCCTGACCACTCAGATGAAGTCGGTTGGTGAAGTCATGGCCATCGGCCGTACCTTCCAGGAATCCCTGCAGAAAGCCCTGCGCGGCCTGGAAGTCGGTGTTTGCGGTCTGGACGAGAAGCTCGACCTGAGCAATCCGGAAAGCATGAGCGTGCTCAAGCGCGAACTGACCGTGCCGGGCGCCGAGCGTATCTGGTACGTGGCTGACGCCTTCCGCGCCGGTATGACTGTCGAAGAAATCTTCGGCATGAACATGATCGACCCTTGGTTCCTGGTGCAGATCGAAGATCTGATCAAGGACGAAGAGAAGGTCAAGACCCTGGGTCTGTCGGCTATCGACAAAGACCTGATGTTCCGCCTCAAGCGCAAAGGCTTCTCCGATCAGCGTCTGGCCAAGCTGCTGGGCGTGACCGAGAAGAACCTGCGGACTCACCGTCACAAGCTGGAAGTGTTCCCGGTCTACAAGCGCGTTGACACCTGCGCCGCCGAGTTCGCCACCGACACCGCTTACCTCTATTCGACTTACGAAGAAGAGTGCGAAGCCGCGCCGTCGGGTCGCGACAAGATCATGATTCTGGGCGGTGGCCCGAACCGTATCGGTCAAGGTATCGAGTTCGACTACTGCTGCGTACACGCTGCCCTCGCACTGCGCGAAGACGGCTACGAAACCATCATGGTCAACTGCAACCCGGAAACTGTTTCCACTGACTACGACACGTCCGACCGTCTGTACTTCGAATCGGTAACCCTGGAAGACGTGCTGGAAATCTGCCGCGTCGAGAAGCCGAAAGGCGTGATCGTCCAGTACGGCGGCCAGACTCCGCTGAAACTGGCTCGTGCCCTGGAAGCCGCTGGCGTGCCAATTATCGGCACCAGCCCTGACGCGATCGACCGTGCCGAAGACCGTGAGCGTTTCCAGCAAATGGTTGAACGTCTGAACCTGCGTCAGCCGCCAAACGCCACCGTGCGCAGCGAAGACGAAGCAATTCGTGCCGCCAGCAAGATCGGTTACCCGCTGGTCGTACGCCCATCCTACGTACTGGGTGGACGCGCGATGGAAATCGTTTACGAAGAAGAAGAGCTCAAGCGCTACCTGCGTGACGCGGTGAAAGTGTCCAACGACAGCCCGGTGCTGCTCGACCACTTCCTCAACTGCGCCATCGAAATGGACGTGGATGCGGTCTGCGACGGTAAAGACGTCGTGATCGGCGCGATCATGCAGCACATCGAGCAGGCCGGCGTTCACTCCGGTGACTCCGCATGCTCGCTGCCGCCGTACTCGCTGCCTGCGCACATCCAGGACGAGATGCGTGACCAGGTCAAGAAAATGGCCCTGGAGTTGGGCGTGGTCGGCCTGATGAACGTACAGCTGGCGCTGCAAGGCGACGACATCTACGTCATCGAAGTCAATCCGCGTGCTTCCCGTACTGTGCCGTTCGTGTCCAAGTGTATCGGTGTTTCCCTGGCAATGATCGCGGCTCGCGTCATGGCCGGTAAGACCCTGAAGGAAATCGGCTTCACCAAGGAAATCATTCCGAACTTCTACAGCGTGAAAGAGGCGGTGTTCCCATTCGCCAAATTCCCTGGCGTTGACCCGATCCTCGGCCCAGAGATGAAGTCGACCGGCGAAGTGATGGGCGTGGGCGACACTTTCGGTGAAGCATTCGCCAAGGCCCAGATGGGTGCCAGCGAAGTACTGCCAACTGGCGGCACTGCGTTCATCAGCGTACGTGATGACGACAAGCCACTGGTTGCAGGCGTAGCCCGTGATCTGATCAACTTGGGTTTCGAAGTGGTTGCCACTGCCGGTACTGCCAAGCTGATCGAAGCCGCAGGCCTGAAAGTGCGTCGTGTGAACAAGGTGACGGAAGGGCGTCCGCACGTGGTCGACATGATCAAGAATGACGAAGTCACGCTGATCATCAACACCACCGAAGGTCGTCAGTCGATCGCTGATTCGTACTCCATTCGTCGAAATGCCCTGCAGCACAAGATCTACTGCACCACCACCATTGCTGCTGGCGAAGCCATCTGCGAAGCGCTCAAGTTCGGTCCAGAGAAGACCGTGCGTCGCTTGCAGGATCTACACGCAGGATTGAAGGCATGAGCATAACCAAGTACCCAATGACTGTTCAGGGCGCTCGCGCCCTGGAAGAAGAACATGCTCACCTGACCAAGGTCGTCCGTCCGAAGCTCAGCCAAGACATCGGTACGGCCCGCGAGTTGGGTGACTTGAAGGAAAACGCCGAATACCACGCTGCTCGCGAACAGCAGGGCATGGTCGAGGCGCGGATCCGTGACATTGAAGGCCGGATTCAGAATCAGGTTGTCATCGATGTCACGACCATTCCTCACACCGGCAAAGTGATTTTTGGCACGACCGTCGAGATCGCCAATGTTGAGACGGATGAGCGCGTCACTTACCACATCGTGGGTGAGGACGAGGCTGACTTCAAACTCGGCAAGATTTCGGTCGGTTCGCCATTGGCTCGCGCCTTGATTGCCAAGGAAGAGGGTGATGTCGTGGCGGTGAAGACGCCTGGTGGCGTTATCGAGTACGAGATTGTCGAAGTTCGCCACATCTGAAGGCCGGCGCTCGCTTCTTGCGGGTGCCATGCTTTGGCAGCTGGCCCAGATGTTGTGGGTCGGCGGCTTATGGTTGTTGCACATCGGTTTGCTACCGGTGCTGGGCCGAATTGGCCTGGCGCCGCTGCTGATCGACGAATTTACGGCATGCTGAAGGCGCTGATGGTGAGGTTAGCCGCAGCGTGCGTGATTTTTCAGGCTTTGGTGCTGATCGAGGCCGAGGGCCTTGTCAGTCTATGGCGGGATTTTCGTGGGTGGAGTGGCAGGGTGCGCGAAGCACACCCTTGACCCTTGCCATCACTTGAAGCGATGAACGTTCGACAGCTGCTTGTTGACGCTGAAGTTCTTGCGGTAAATCAGTGCCATCTTGCCGATGACTTGAACCAGATCCGCTTTGCCGACCTTGCAGAGTTCTGCAATGGACGCCAGGCGCGATTCGCGATCGAGGATGTTGAGCTTGATTTTAATCAGCTCGTGATCCGCCAAAGCGCGTTCAAGTTCGGCTAACACACCTTCAGTCAAACCGTTGTCAGCCACAATCAAAACTGGTTTCAGATGGTGGCCAATGGATTTGTACTGTTTCTTCTGCTCTTGAGTGAGCGGCATAATCTGACCCTTTCGTCTGGATTCTGTAAAATGGCGGCCATTTTACCCGAGGGCTCGTGGATCCGCCCAATTAATCACGACCCTTATTATCGAGGTGCCCAATGGCGCGTTCCAAGACAAGCCTTGGTTGGCTGAAAAGACATGTCAATGATCCTTATGTGAAGCAGGCGCAGAAGGATGGCTACCGCTCGCGTGCGAGTTACAAACTCCTGGAGGTCCAGGAGAAATACAAGCTGATCCGTCCAGGTATGAGCGTTGTCGACCTGGGTGCGGCCCCCGGTGGCTGGTCGCAGGTCACTAGCCGGCTGATTGGTGGCCAGGGGCGTTTGATCGCCTCGGACATACTGGAAATGGACAGCATTCCGGACGTCACTTTCATCCAGGGTGACTTCACTCAGGATGAAGTGCTCGCCCAGATCCTTGAGGCCGTGGGTAATTCGCAGGTGGACCTTGTGATTTCCGATATGGCCCCCAATATGAGTGGTACGCCTGCAGTAGACATGCCAAAAGCCATGTTTCTTTGCGAGCTGGCGCTTGATTTGGCGGAGCGGATACTCAAGCCGGGTGGCAATTTCGTGATCAAGGTTTTTCAGGGCGAAGGGTTCGATGCTTACGTGAAAGGCACTCGTCAGAAATTCGACAAGGTCCAGATGATCAAGCCAGACTCTTCCCGTGGCAGTTCCCGCGAGCAATACATGCTGGCTTGGGGTTACCGCGGTCGTAGCGAGTAAAACGAGGTTTTTCGACCGGGGCGATAGGATTTTCGTATTTCGCCTTGTAAGAATTAGCGAATATTGTGTAGGAAGTGTTTCACAAAGGGTTACAGACGGCGCCTGCCAAGTTGTAGGTAATGTAGTAAGTTAGGCCGGTGAATATCATGCGAAGCGCGCGCCATCAGCGGCGCTTGCTTCAGAGGGTAGTTAATTGAACGATATGGCAAAGAATCTGATCCTGTGGTTGATCATCGCGGCTGTCCTGGTGACAGTGATGAACAACTTCTCCAGCCCTAATGAGCCGCAGACCCTCAACTATTCCGACTTCATCCAGCAGGTCAAGGATGGCAAGGTCGAGCGCGTAGCGGTTGACGGCTACGTGATTACCGGCAAGCGCAGCGATGGCGACAGCTTCAAGACCATTCGTCCGGCGATCCAGGACAATGGCCTGATCGGCGACCTGGTGGATAACCATGTCGTGGTCGAAGGCAAGCAGCCTGAACAGCAAAGCATCTGGACCCAGCTCCTGGTCGCAAGCTTCCCGATCCTGGTGATCATCGCCGTGTTCATGTTCTTCATGCGCCAGATGCAGGGTGGCGCTGGTGGCAAGGGCGGGCCGATGAGTTTCGGCAAAAGCAAGGCACGCCTGCTCTCCGAAGATCAGGTGAAAACTACCCTGGCTGACGTTGCCGGTTGCGACGAAGCCAAGGAAGAAGTAGGTGAACTGGTCGAGTTCCTGCGTGATCCGGGCAAGTTCCAGCGTCTGGGCGGCCGGATTCCTCGTGGCGTACTGATGGTCGGTCCTCCGGGTACCGGTAAAACCTTGCTTGCCAAGGCCATCGCCGGCGAAGCCAAAGTGCCGTTCTTCACCATTTCCGGTTCCGACTTCGTCGAAATGTTCGTCGGTGTTGGTGCCAGCCGCGTTCGCGACATGTTCGAACAGGCCAAGAAACACGCGCCATGCATCATCTTCATCGATGAAATCGACGCTGTTGGTCGCCACCGTGGTGCCGGTATGGGCGGCGGTCACGACGAACGGGAGCAGACACTCAACCAGTTGCTGGTAGAGATGGACGGCTTCGAAATGAATGACGGCATCATCGTGATCGCAGCGACCAACCGTCCTGACGTACTCGACCCTGCATTGCTGCGTCCGGGCCGTTTCGACCGTCAGGTCGTGGTCGGTTTGCCGGATATCCGTGGTCGTGAGCAGATTCTCAAAGTCCACATGCGCAAAGTGCCAATGGGTGACGACGTCGCTCCGGCAGTGATCGCTCGTGGTACGCCTGGTTTCTCCGGTGCCGATCTGGCCAATCTGGTGAACGAGGCGTCGTTGTTCGCTGCCCGTGCCGGCAAGCGCATCGTCGAGATGAAAGAGTTCGAACTGGCCAAAGACAAGATCATGATGGGCGCTGAGCGCAAGTCCATGGTCATGTCCGAGAAAGAAAAGCAGAACACCGCTTATCACGAGGCAGGCCATGCCATTGTCGGTCGCGTCGTGCCAGAGCATGATCCGGTTTACAAGGTGTCGATCATTCCGCGCGGTCGCGCGCTGGGTGTGACCATGTTCCTGCCGGAAGAAGATCGTTACAGCCTGTCCAAGCGTGCACTGATCAGCCAGATCTGCTCGTTGTACGGGGGGCGTATCGCTGAAGAAATGACCTTGGGCGTCGATGGTGTTACCACCGGTGCTTCCAACGACATCATGCGCGCCAGCCAGATTGCGCGGAACATGGTGACCAAGTGGGGTCTATCGGAAAAACTCGGTCCGCTGATGTACGCCGAAGAAGAGGGCGAGGTGTTCCTCGGTCGTGGCGGTGGTGGTCAGGGCGCGAGCTTCTCCGGTGAGACCGCCAAGTTGATCGACTCCGAAGTGCGCAGCATCATCGATCAGTGTTACGGCACTGCCAAGCAGATCCTCACGGACAACCGTGACAAGCTTGATGCCATGGCCGATGCCCTGATGAAGTATGAAACGATCGATGCTGAGCAGATCAACGACATCATGGCAGGTCGACCACCTCGCGAACCTCGCGACTGGTCGGGTGGCACTGGCACTTCCGGAACCCCTCCGGTCGTGCAAGACGAGCGTCCGGAAACACCTATTGGCGGTCCGGCTGCTGACGTTTAAGGTTTGAAATGACTTCTGTTCAGTCCTCGACCCGGTTGCCTTGCGGCAACCGGGTTCTTGATTTGGCCCAGACGCATGTCATGGGCATTCTCAATGTCACTCCCGATTCCTTCTCCGACGGTGGGCGGTACAGCCAGCTCGACGCGGCGCTGCGTCACGCTGAAGCCATGGTTTTAGCTGGGGCAACGCTGATCGACGTCGGGGGCGAGTCCACGCGTCCAGGTGCGAAGACGGTATCGCTACTTGAGGAGCTTGAGCGCGTAGCGCCTATCGTTGAGCGCATCAGTCGCGAATTGGATGTGATCATCTCGGTCGACACGTCCACGCCTTCGGTCATGCGCGAAACGGCACGCTTGGGTGCCGGTTTGATCAATGATGTGCGTTCGTTGCGTCGTGATGGCGCGCTGGATGCCGCGGCAGCCACCGGACTGCCGGTTTGCCTGATGCATATGCTCGGTGAGCCTGGCGATATGCAGGACAATCCGCATTATCAGGACGTTACGAAAGACGTGGGTGCGTTTCTCGCCGAGCGCATGGTGCAGTGCTCTTTGGTGGGTATTCCTCCAGAGCGGATCATCCTCGATCCTGGCTTTGGCTTCGCCAAGACGTTGCAGCACAATCTAAGCTTGTTCAAGCATATGGAGGCCTTGCATGCCTTGGGGCGGCCCCTGTTGGTCGGGGTTTCGCGAAAGAGCATGATTGGGCAGGCGTTGGGTCGTCCGGTAGGAGAGCGACTGTTTGGTAGTCTGGCGCTCGCGGCGCTGGCTACAACAAAGGGGGCGTGTATATTGCGCGTCCATGATGTCGCCGAAACAGTGGATGTGGTGCGGATGATTGCCGCAGTGGAATCAGCCGAATAAGAATGATGGAGTCCTTATGAGCAAAAAATACTTTGGCACCGATGGTATTCGTGGCCGTGTCGGCGAGTATCCGATTACTCCTGACTTCATGCTTAAGCTCGGCTGGGCTGCCGGCATGGCATTCCGGAAAATGGGTGCCTGCAAGGTCTTGGTAGGTAAGGACACGCGGATCTCCGGTTACATGTTTGAATCCGCGCTTGAGGCCGGTCTTACGTCGGCTGGCGCTGATGTGTTGCTGCTGGGTCCGATGCCGACGCCGGCGATTGCATACCTCACACGTACTTTTCATGCCGAAGCCGGCATCGTGATCAGTGCGTCGCACAACCCGCATGATGACAATGGCATCAAATTTTTCTCCGGCAAGGGCACAAAGCTGCCGGATGAAATCGAGCATATGATCGAAGAACTACTCGACACTCCAATGACCGTTGTGGAGTCGAGCAAGATCGGCAAGGTTTCGCGAATCAACGACGCGTCCGGTCGATACATTGAGTTCTGCAAGAGCAGCGTGCCAACCGGTACCAGTTTTACCGGCCTTAAAATCGTGATCGATTGTGCGCACGGTGCAACCTACAAAGTGGCGCCGAGTGTTTTTCGTGAGCTGGGGGCCGAAGTTGTCGTCCTGTCCGCGCAACCAAATGGTCTGAATATCAACGAAAACTGCGGATCGACCCATATGGGTCAATTGCAGGCTGCTGTCGTGGCTGAGCAGGCTGATCTGGGTATTGCGTTCGATGGTGACGGCGATCGAGTGCAGATGGTTGATCACACAGGTGCTGTAGTGGATGGCGATGAGTTGCTGTTTATCATTGCCCGTGATCTTCATGAGCGCGACAAGCTGCAAGGTGGCGTGGTTGGAACGCTGATGAGTAATCTGGGGCTGGAGCTGGCCCTGGCGGATCTGGGTGTTCCATTCGTGCGCGCGAATGTCGGTGACCGGTATGTGATTGCCGAGCTGCTTGAGCGTAACTGGATTTTGGGTGGCGAAAACTCGGGGCATGTCGTGTGCTTCAGTCATACAACCACCGGTGACGCGATCATTGCAGCGTTGCAGGTATTGATGGCGTTGAAGACTCGCGAAGAAGGTCTGGCGCAATCCCGCCAGACACTGCGCAAGTGTCCCCAAGTGCTGATCAATGTGCGTTTCGATGGCGGTGCAAACCCCCTTGAGCATTCATTGGTCAAAGAGGCCAGTGAGCGAGTGACGAAATCCATGGCGGGGCGTGGGCGAGTACTGTTGCGCAAGTCCGGGACCGAACCGCTGGTGCGTGTCATGGTCGAAGGCGAAGACGAAACACAGGTTCGTGGCTATGCCGAAGAGCTGGCGAAACTGGTTGCTGAAGTTTCTGCCTGAATTCGGCTTGCCAGTCTTGATTGTGTTGGGTAACATCTGCGCCCACTTTGACCGACGAGGTACAGCATGCGTCGCCCTATGGTAGCTGGTAACTGGAAGATGCACGGTACCCGCGCCAGCGTCGCTGAGCTGATCAATGGCCTTCGTCAATTGGCCTTGCCGAGCGATGTTGATGTAGCGGTATTCCCGCCTTGCCTGCATATCAATCAAGTGATTGATGGTTTGGAAGGAAAGTCGATTTCGGTCGGCGCGCAGAATGCTGCGGTGGAAGCCATGCAAGGTGCGTTGACCGGTGAGATTGCGCCGAGTCAGTTAGTGGATGCAGGTTGTTCCCTGGTGCTTGTTGGGCACTCCGAGCGCCGCCAGATTATGGGCGAGCAGGACGGAATGCTGATTCGCAAGTTCGCAGCGGCACAGGCAAGTGGCTTGATTCCGGTGCTGTGCATAGGGGAGACCCTGGAGCAGCGTGAAGCCGGAAAAACTCTAGAGGTTGTCTCGCGTCAGCTTGGCAGCATCATCGAGGAGCTGGGTGTCGGTGTGTTTGCAAAGGCAGTAATCGCTTACGAGCCGGTCTGGGCCATTGGCACCGGGCTGACTGCTTCGCCGCAACAGGCGCAGGATGTGCACGCAGCCATCCGCGCTCAGTTGGCGGCAGAGAATTCTGAAGTCGCACAAGGTGTGCGGCTTCTATACGGCGGCAGCGTGAAGGCGGCCAATGCGGTCGAACTGTTCGGCATGCCGGATATCGATGGGGGTCTCATTGGTGGGGCTTCCCTGAATGCAGATGAGTTCGGTGCGATCTGTCGCGCCGCGGGAAACTGAAAAAATGCTGGAAACAGTCGTAGTCGTTTTTCATCTGCTGGGTGCATTGGGCGTAGTTGCTCTGGTTTTGCTGCAGCAGGGTAAAGGTGCGGATGCTGGCGCGTCTTTCGGAGCAGGTGCTTCAAATACTGTGTTCGGAAGCCAAGGTTCCTCTACCTTTCTTAGTAAGTTTACTGCTATACTTGCCGCAGGTTTTTTCATAACCAGCTTAGGGTTAGGTTACTTTGCTAAAGAGAAAGCTCACCAGCTGACTCAAGTAGGTCTCCCAAATCCAGCAGTGTTGGAAGTTCCAAAGCAACAACCGGCTTCTGATGATGTCCCGGTGCTTCAAGAGCAAAAGTCGGCTACTCCAGCGACTGACGTACCTCCAGCTCAAGAGCAGAAGTAAGAAGGGTTTCAAACGTAGTTTTGCCGAGGTGGTGGAATTGGTAGACACGCAACCTTGAGGTGGTTGTGCCCATAGGGTGTAGGGGTTCGAGTCCCCTTCTCGGTACCAATTAGTCAGGAGAGCCCGCTGTTGCGGGCTTTCTTGCAGGTGGAAGGTTACATTGACCCTGTAGGGGATCGGTCGTATACTTCCGCCCCAGCTTTGTCGCGGGGTGGAGCAGTCTGGTAGCTCGTCGGGCTCATAACCCGAAGGTCGTCGGTTCAAATCCGGCCCCCGCAACCAGTTTAAGGAGCCCCTTTTAAGGGGCTTTTTGTTAGCTGGACACTTTCAACGCCGCTGTTCGACGGCGTTTCAAGGATGGGCGTTTCGCCCATTTTTTTATTTTGCATAGCATGCACATACATGCACTAGGGGGTTCAGGTGTCGAGCAAGCTAGAAGAGTTGCAGGCCTTGCTGGCCCCGGTGGTCGTGGCCCTAGGCTATGAATGCTGGGGTATCGAGTTTTCGGCTCAGGGTCGTCACTCGATGTTGCGCGTTTATATCGATAAAGAGGGCGGTGTGCTGGTGGACGATTGCGCCATTGTCAGCCGTCAGATCAGCGGTGTACTGGATGTTGAAGATCCAATCTCCGTTGAGTACACCCTTGAAGTTTCCTCGCCTGGCATGGAACGCCCTCTGTTCACTATTGAGCAGTTTGCAAAATTTGCCGGTGAACAAGTGAAGATCAAGCTGCGCTCGCCTTTTGAAGGACGACGCAACTTTCAGGGCCTTCTGCGCGGCGTAGAAGAGCAGGATGTCGTGGTGCAGGTGGAAGACCATGAGTTCCTGTTGCCGATCGATATGATCGACAAGGCCAACATTATTCCCAGTTTTGACTGAGGCGTGCCAGATACTGCGGATCCCGCGGATCCAATGGCTTGCGAAAGGCGAGGCGTACGATGAGCAAAGAAGTACTGCTGGTTGTTGAGTCGGTATCCAATGAAAAGGGTGTACCGGCAAACGTGATTTTTGAAGCGCTGGAGCTGGCTCTGGCCACCGCTACCAAAAAGCGTTTTGAGGACGAAGTCGATCTGCGTGTGGAAATCAATCGCCACACCGGTGCTTATGAGACTTTCCGTCGCTGGACAGTCGTCGAAGAAGACGACCTGGACGATCCAGCTATCGAAACCTGGCCGAGCAAGGTTGCTGAAACGCATCCTGGCGCCAAGGTGGGTGATGTCGTCGAAGAGAAAATCGAGTCCATCGAATTCGGTCGCATCGCTGCACAGACTGCCAAGCAAGTCATCGTGCAGAAGGTTCGCGAAGCCGAGCGCGCCCAGGTTGTTGACGCTTATCGCGAGCGCCTGGGTGAGATCATCTCTGGCACCGTGAAGAAAGTGACCCGCGACAACGTGATCGTCGATCTGGGCAACAACGCCGAAGCGTTGCTGGCCCGTGAAGACATCATTTCTCGTGAAACCTTCCGGGTTGGCGTGCGTCTGCGTGCGCTGCTCAAGGAAATCCGCACCGAGAACCGCGGCCCGCAGCTGATCCTGTCGCGTACCGCGCCGGAAATGCTGATCGAGCTGTTCCGTATCGAAGTGCCGGAAATTGCTGAAGGCCTGATCGAAGTAATGGCTGCCTCCCGTGATCCGGGTTCGCGCGCCAAGATCGCCGTCCGCTCCAAGGACAAACGCATCGACCCGCAGGGCGCTTGTATTGGTATGCGCGGTTCGCGCGTCCAGGCAGTGTCGGGCGAGTTGGGCGGTGAGCGTGTGGACATCGTCCTGTGGGACGACAACCCGGCTCAGTTCGTGATCAACGCCATGTCCCCGGCGGAGGTTGCGGCAATTATCGTTGACGAAGATGCCCATGCAATGGACATCGCCGTTGGCGCAGACAATCTGGCTCAGGCCATCGGTCGCGGTGGTCAGAACGTGCGTCTGGCTAGCCAGTTGACTGGCTGGACCCTGAACGTGATGACCGAATCGGACATCCAGGCTAAGCAGCAAGCAGAAACCGGCGACATCCTGCGCAACTTCATCGACGAGCTGGAAGTCGACGAAGAACTGGCTCAGGTTCTGGTTGATGAAGGCTTCACCAGCCTGGAAGAGATTGCCTACGTACCGTTGGAAGAAATGCTCAACATCGACGGCTTTGACGAAGATATCGTCAACGAGCTTCGCGCTCGTGCCAAGGATCGTTTGTTGACCAAAGCCATCGCTACTGAGGAAAAGCTGGCAGACGCCCATCCGGCCGAAGACCTGCTCTCGCTTGAGGGTATGGACAAGGATTTGGCGATGGAACTGGCGGTGCGCGGCGTAATTACCCGCGAAGACCTGGCCGAGCAGTCTATTGACGACCTGCTCGACATCGACGGCATTGACGATGATCGTGCCGGCAAGTTGATCATGGCCGCCCGAGCCCACTGGTTCGAGTAATTAGGCGCGGCCTGAGGAGAGAAGTGCATGACGCAAGTCACGGTGAAACAACTGGCCGATGAGGTCAAAACACCGGTAGAGCGCCTGTTGCAGCAGATGCGTGAGGCAGGTCTGCCGCACACCGCCGCCGAAGAAAATGTGACTGACAGTGAGAAGCAATCGTTGCTGACTCACTTGAAAAGCAGCCACAAGGCGAAAGTGGAAGAACCACGCAAGATTACGCTGCAGCGTAAAACCACCAGCACCCTGCGTGTTGCTGGCAGCAAAAGCATCAGCGTTGAAGTGCGCAAGAAGAAAGTCTTCGTGCAGCGCAGCCCGGAAGAAATCGAAGCCGAGCGCAAGCGTGAAATGGACGAACGTCGCGCAGTAGAAAATGCTGCACGTCAGAAGGCTGAAGAAGAAGCCAAGCGTCGCGCCGAAGAAGAAGCGCGTCGCCAGCCTGCTGGTGCGTCAAACGCTCAAGCCGAACCTGTTGCAGCGCCTGCTGCGGTGGCCGAGCCAGTGCGTGACAGCGCGCCGGTTGCGGCAGCCGCTCCGGCACCTGCGGCCGATGCCCGCAAGCGTGACGAACAGCGTCGCCCGGACAAGCCACGTGCCGACGATAACAGTCGTCGCGGTAGCGGCGATGGCGAGCGCAAAAACGCTCCGCATCGTGCTTCGGTCAAGGAAAAGGCTCCGGCTCCACGCGTTGCCCCACGTACTACCGACGAAGAAAGCGATAGCTTCCGTCGTGGTGGTCGCGGCAAGGCCAAGCTGAAGAAACGCAACGCCCACGGTTTCCAGAGCCCAACCGGCCCTGTTGTGCGCGAAGTGAAGATCGGCGAGACCATCACTGTTGGCGATCTCGCTCAGCAGATGTCGGTCAAGGCTGCTGAAATCATCAAGTTCATGTTCAAACTGGGTACTCCAGCGACCATCAACCAGGTACTGGATCAGGAAACTGCCCAACTGGTTGCGGAAGAGCTGGGCCACAAAGTGACCCTGGTCAGCGACACCGCCCTGGAAGATTCCCTGGCCGAGTCCCTGAAGTTTGAAGGCGAGGCCGTTTCCCGTGCGCCAGTCGTGACCGTAATGGGCCACGTTGACCACGGTAAGACTTCCCTGCTCGACTACATCCGTCGTGCCAAGGTTGCTGCTGGCGAAGCCGGTGGTATCACCCAGCACATCGGCGCTTACCACGTTGAAACCGACCGTGGCATGGTGACGTTCCTCGACACCCCGGGTCACGCCGCGTTTACCGCAATGCGTGCCCGTGGTGCCAAGGCGACCGACATCGTGATCCTGGTGGTTGCAGCGGACGACGGCGTGATGCCGCAGACCATTGAAGCTGTCCAGCACGCAGTAGCGGCCGGTGTTCCACTGGTTGTTGCAGTGAACAAGATCGACAAGCCTGGTGCTGACCTCGATCGCATCCGTAGCGAACTGTCGGTTCACGGCGTGACGTCGGAAGAGTGGGGTGGTGACACGCCGTTCGTACCGGTTTCGGCGAAGATGGGTACTGGCGTCGACGAGCTGCTCGAAGCTGTATTGCTGCAAGCCGAAGTCCTGGAACTGACCGCAACGCCATCGGCTCCTGGCCGTGGTGTCGTGGTTGAGTCCCGTCTGGACAAGGGCCGTGGCCCGGTGGCTACCGTGCTGGTTCAAGACGGTACCCTGCGCCAAGGCGACATGGTCCTGGTCGGTTCGAACTATGGTCGTGTACGTGCCATGCTCGACGAGAACGGCAAGCCAATCAAGGAAGCCGGTCCGGCCATCCCTGTCGAGATCCTCGGCCTGGACGGTACCCCGGACGCTGGCGACGAGATGAGCGTGGTTGCCGACGAGAAGAAAGCCCGTGAAGTGGCTCTGTTCCGTCAAGGCAAGTTCCGCGAAGTCAAGCTGGCCCGTGCTCACGCAGGCAAGCTGGAAAACATCTTCGAAAACATGGGTCAGGAGGAGAAGAAGACGCTCAACATCGTCCTCAAATCCGATGTCCGTGGTTCGTTGGAAGCGTTGAACGGTGCCTTGAACGGCCTGGGTAACGACGAAGTGCAAGTGCGTGTAGTGGGTGGCGGTGTCGGTGGTATCACCGAGTCCGACGCCAACCTGGCACTGGCCTCCAACGCTGTACTGTTCGGCTTCAACGTGCGTGCCGATGCCGGCGCGCGCAAGATCGTCGAGCAGGAAGGTCTGGATATGCGTTACTACAACGTGATCTACGACATCATCGAAGACGTCAAGAAAGCCCTGACCGGTATGCTCGGCAGCGATGTTCGCGAGAACATCCTGGGTATCGCCGAAGTGCGTGACGTGTTCCGTTCGCCGAAGTTTGGTGCGATCGCCGGTTGCATGGTTATCGAAGGTGTTGTGCACCGTAACCGTCCAATCCGTGTACTGCGTGAAGACATCGTTATCTTCGAAGGCGAGCTGGAATCCCTGCGCCGCTTCAAGGATGACGCTTCCGAAGTACGTGCCGGCATGGAATGCGGTATCGGCGTGAAGAGCTACAACGACGTTAAAGTCGGTGACAAGATCGAAGTCTTCGAGAAGGTGCAGGTTGCTCGCAGCCTCTAACTCGCGCACTTCAAGAGCCGTGATGGGCATGCGCATGCAAATGCGCAGTTCGTCACCCGGACTCTAAACGCAACGCCCGGTCTGGCTTCTGTCAGGCCGGGCGTTTGCCGCTTTCAGACCACACGGGTTTCACCGTGGGGCAGTAACAGGTAACAAGACATGGCAAAAGAATATAGCCGTACCCAACGTATCGGCGATCAGATGCAGCGCGAGCTGGCACAACTGATCCGTCGTGAAGTCAAAGACCCGCGCGTCGGCCTGGTCACCATTACCGCTGTGGAAGTCAGCCGTGACGTTGGTCACGCCAAGATTTTCATCACTGTGATGGGCCAGGACAGCGCTGAAGAAATTGCACAAAGCATCAAGGTGCTCAACTCCGCCGCCGGTTTCCTGCGCATGCAGTTGGCCCGTGAGATGAAGCTGCGCAGCGTTCCACAGTTGCACTTCCACTACGACGAAAGCGTCGTGCGTGGTGCGCATCTGTCGGCGTTGATCGAGCGCGCAGTGGCTGAAGACAACCAGAACCTGGTTGCCGCAGAACCCGAAGACACCAAGGAGTAATCGGTGGCTCAGGTCAAACGTATCCGTCGTAACGTCAGCGGCATCATCCTGCTCGACAAGCCGCTGGGGTTTACCTCCAACGCGGCTTTGCAGAAGGTTCGCTGGCTGCTCAATGCCGAGAAAGCAGGCCACACCGGCAGTCTCGATCCCTTGGCCACCGGCGTGCTGCCGTTGTGCTTCGGTGAGGCCACCAAGTTCTCGCAGTACCTGCTTGATTCCGACAAGGGTTACGAAACCCTGGCGCAACTGGGCAAGACCACGACCACGGCGGATGCCGAGGGCGAAGTTTTGCAGGAGCGCCCGGTGACCGTTGGTCGCACCGATGTCGAGGCTGTATTGCCGAAATTTCGTGGGCAAATCAGTCAGATACCGCCGATGTACTCGGCACTCAAGCGTGATGGCCAGCCGCTGTACAAGCTGGCTCGTGCAGGCGAAGTAGTGGAGCGCGAACCGCGTTCTGTTACTATTACGCGCTTGGAATTGCTGGCCTTCGAAGGTGATACTGCGCGGCTGGCGGTGGATTGCACTAAAGGCACCTATATCCGCACCCTGGTGGAGGATATCGGTGAGCAACTCGGTTGTGGCGCTTACGTTGCAGAACTGCGACGTACCCAGGCCGGGCCATTCACCCTGGCGCAGACGGTGACTCTCGAAGAGCTGGAAGCGGTACATGCCGAAGGCGGCAATGAAGCGGTCGATCGCTTCCTGATGCCATCGGACAGCGGCCTGCTGGATTGGCCACTGCTGCAGTTCTCGGAAGCGAGCGCGTTCTACTGGCTCAACGGCCAGCCGGTACGTGCCCCGGATGCTCCGAAGTTCGGCATGGTACGGGTACAGGATCACAATGGTCGCTTCATCGGTATCGGTGAAGTGAGCGAAGACGGGCGCATCGCGCCGCGTCGACTGATTCGGTCAGAATGACCGGAACCAGCCTGTGTAACAGCGGGCTGGCGAGGGTGGCTGTTAACAGGCACGGTCACTACTCATTTTTAGATACAGGGATTTGTCCCTGGCCTGTTGAAACTGTTTTTCTGAAACAGTTTCCTGATAAAAGGATTGCCTCATGGCTCTCGACGTTCAAGAAAAAGCTCAAATCGTAGCTGACTACCAGCAAGCTGTTGGTGACACTGGTTCGCCAGAAGTGCAAGTTGCACTGCTGACCCACAACATCAACAAGCTGCAAGGTCACTTCAAGGCCAACGGTAAAGATCACCACTCCCGTCGTGGTCTGATCCGCATGGTTAACCAGCGTCGTAAGCTGCTGGACTACCTGAAAGGCAAGGATCTGGGTCGCTATCAGACTCTGATCGGTCGCCTGGGTCTGCGTCGCTAATAAGCGATTGCGCTAGAGGTTGGTTGTCTGTCGTGCACCAGTGGGTTTCCCGCTGGCGCATGGCAGGCTCCCAGCCTCAAGTTTTATCTGGATACCTGCTTTACCCGAGTAACACCTGGACAATCCAGTCGGGCCGATTCCCGGCGTTGCCCAAGAATTTCGCAAGAAACCAGTTCCCCAAGAGCCACAAAGAAGGTAGGACACCGTGAACCCGGTAATCAAAAAATTCCAGTTCGGTCAGTCGACCGTTACCCTCGAGACTGGCCGTATCGCCCGTCAGGCCTCCGGCGCAGTATTGGTCACCGTTGACGACGACGTCAGCGTATTGGTGACTGTAGTCGGTGCAAAACAAGCCGATCCAGGCAAGGGCTTCTTCCCTCTGTCTGTTCACTACCAGGAAAAGACTTACGCTGCCGGTAAGATCCCTGGCGGTTTCTTCAAGCGCGAAGGCCGTCCTTCCGAGAAAGAAACCCTGACTTCCCGACTGATCGACCGTCCGATCCGTCCGCTGTTCCCGGAAGGTTTCATGAACGAAGTGCAGGTAGTCTGCACCGTCGTTTCGACCAGCAAGAAGACCGATCCGGACATCGCTGCGATGATCGGTACCTCGGCAGCCCTGGCTATCTCCGGCATTCCTTTCGATGGCCCGATCGGCGCTGCCCGCGTTGCGTTCCACGAAAGCACCGGCTACCTGCTGAACCCGACTTACGAGCAGCAAGCTGCTTCGAGCCTGGACATGGTCGTTGCCGGTACTTCGGACGCTGTGTTGATGGTTGAATCGGAAGCCAAAGAGCTGACCGAAGACCAGATGCTGGGTGCGGTACTGTTTGCTCACGACGAGTTCCAGGTTGTGATCAACGCCGTTAAAGAACTGGCTGCTGAAGCTGCCAAGCCAACCTGGAACTGGGCTCCGGCTCCAGAAGCCACCGAACTGCTGGGCGCTATCCGCGCCGAGTTCGGCGACGCTATCTCCCAGGCTTACACCATCACCATCAAGGCCGACCGTTATGCTCGCCTGGGTGAGTTGAAGGATCAGGTGGTTGCCAAGCTGTCCGGTGAAGAAGGCCAGCCTTCTTCCAGCGAAGTCAAAGCGGCATTCGGCGAAATCGAATACCGCACCGTTCGCGAAAACATCGTAAACGGCAAGCCACGTATCGATGGTCGCGACACCAAGACCGTACGTCCGCTGAACATCGAAGTCGGCGTTCTGCCAAAGACCCACGGTTCGGCCCTGTTCACCCGTGGCGAAACCCAGGCTCTGGTCGTTGCAACACTGGGCACCGCCCGTGACGCACAACTGCTGGACACCCTGGAAGGCGAGAAAAAAGACCCGTTCATGCTGCACTACAACTTCCCTCCGTTCTCGGTAGGCGAGTGTGGTCGCATGGGTGGTGCTGGTCGTCGCGAAATCGGTCACGGTCGTCTGGCCCGTCGTTCGGTTTCGGCCATGCTGCCTGCCGCTGACGTGTTCCCGTACACCATCCGCGTGGTATCGGAAATCACCGAATCCAACGGTTCGAGCTCGATGGCTTCCGTTTGCGGCGCTTCCCTGGCCCTGATGGACGCTGGTGTACCGATGAAGGCGCCGGTTGCCGGTATCGCCATGGGTCTGGTTAAAGAAGGCGAGAAATTCGCCGTCCTGACCGACATCCTGGGTGACGAAGACCACCTGGGTGACATGGACTTCAAGGTAGCCGGTACCGCCAAAGGCGTCACCGCACTGCAGATGGACATCAAGATCAAGGGCATCACCGAAGAGATCATGGAGATCGCTCTGGGCCAAGCCCTGGAAGCGCGCCTGAACATCCTCGGCCAGATGAACCAGATCATTGGCCAGTCGCGTACCGAACTGTCGGCCAACGCTCCGACCATGATCGCGATGAAGATCGACACCGACAAAATCCGTGATGTCATCGGTAAAGGCGGCGCGACCATTCGTGCGATCTGTGAAGAAACCAAGGCTTCGATCGACATCGAAGACGACGGTTCGATCAAGATCTTCGGCGAAACCAAGGAAGCGGCAGAAGCTGCTCGTCAGCGCGTTCTGGGTATCACCGCCGAGGCCGAGATCGGCAAGATCTACGTCGGTAAGGTTGAGCGCATCGTCGACTTCGGCGCATTCGTCAACATTCTGCCGGGCAAGGACGGTCTGGTTCACATCTCCATGCTGAGCGACGCTCGCGTTGAGAAAGTGACCGACATCCTGAAAGAAGGCCAGGAAGTGGAAGTACTGGTACTGGACGTGGACAACCGCGGCCGTATCAAGCTGTCCATCAAAGACGTAGCAGCAGCCAAGGCTTCGGGCGTTTAATCGACCCCCAGCCTGACCGCTTCAACGTTGTAAAAAATGCCCCGCAGTGAAAGCTGCGGGGCATTTTTTTATGTGTGCGGGAAGATCAAAAGATCGCAGCCTTCGGCAGCGCCTACGCGCGGTCTCATGCAGGAGCTGCCGAAGGCTGCGATCTTTTTGTTTTTACAGCGAGCGAAGTTGCCTGACTCTATGGTCAGTGCTAGGTTTAGCCCACCGCCCGTGTAGCTCAGCCGGTAGAGCAGCGCACTCGTAACGCGAAGGTCGCAGGTTCGATTCCTGTCTCGGGCACCAATCAAGTGTTTTTGGAAGGCTCCAGCGGCTCCAAGCACCACGCAAAACCCCGCCTAGTGCGGGGTTTGTTGTTTCTGGGGGTTCATAGCGGTGCATAGCGTGCGCTTGCTAAATGAGTGCTCTAGTGAGCACGTTGCCTGTTCAATAATGTTTATAGGTACTCACTGGTTGCCCCTGACCATCTTGCAAGTGAAGGCGGCAACGCCACGCGCAACTGATTACGGCCTGCCTGATGGTGACGGCCTTTTTCTATGGATACGCCCAGCCGGTGGAAAGTCTTGGCGGTTCCGCTTTCGGCTGGACGGCAAACAGGCCCACATATCACTAGGCACCCTGGCCCATGTGACACTTGCTCAGGCGCGCCAAATGGCAGCCGATGCTCGCCAACTGGTCAAGCAAGGCAAACACCCCGGACAAGAACGCAAGCTCGCACGCCTGGGAGTCACCGCATCCCGTGCAAACACCTTCAAAGCGCTAGCCAAGGAATGGCACCAGCACAAGTCGGCCAATTGGTCCGAGGGATACGCGGCGGACACAATGACCGCATTTGAAAACGACGTGTTCCCTCACATCGGCGCCAGGCCAATCGACGAAATAAAGCCGCTTGAATGGCTGGCAGTGTTTCGCAAGATTGAGGCCCGTGGCGCGCTGGAGAAACTGCGAAAAGTTCGCCAGCGATGCGCCGAGGTTTATCGGTACGCCATCGCCACGGGGCGGGCCACATATAACGCCGTAGGCGACATTGGCGGCGCGCTACAAGCCCCCACCGCCGAGCACTACCCGTTCCTACGCGCCAACGAGTTGCCCCCGCTTCTGAAAGCAATCAACGCTTATGCCGGGAGCAAGTTGGTAAGACTCGCCGCGCGCCTGCTTATGTTGACAGGGGTCCGCACGTCCGAGCTTCGCGCCGCACCGTGGGCCGAATTCGACCTTGAAGCCGCGACTTGGACGATACCCGCCGAGCGCATGAAAAAACGTCGCACGCACCTCGTGCCGTTGTCTCGCCAGGCGCTCGAAACCTTGCGTGAATTGCAGACTATTTCAGGCGGATATACGTTGGCTTTCCCTGGCCGAAACGATCCGGCCAAGCCAATGAGCGAGGCCGCAATCAATCAGCTTTTGAAAGCGTGCGGGTATGACGGAAAGGCCACCGGCCATGGCTTCCGACACTCCATGTCAACCATCCTGCACGACCAAGGCTACTTAAGCGCCTGGATTGAAACTCAGCTCGCACACACCGACAAAAACACAGTGCGCGGCACCTACAACCATGCGCAGTACCTGGAAGGGCGTCAAAAAATGCTCCAGTGGTACGCGGACTACCTGGACACCCTGGAAAGCGGCAGCAACGTCGTGCCAGGAAACTTTGGGCGGCGCGCCTGACAAGCCGCCAGGAAAGGCAGCCAACAGGATAGAATCAATCACGGCCAGCCTAGCCCGACGGGGCGAACAGCGCGCAGCGGTGAAGACGCCAGGCGCAGCCTGTTTGCCATGGGCGTACTGATCGCGCTTAAAAAGCGCGGCGCGTTCATGGAGTATCTGATGGAGCAAGAGCCGCCGTTAACACTGGCCACCACCACCCGGCCAGGTTGGCATGAGTCCGGCGCGTTTGTGCTGCCAGGGCGCACCATTGGCAGCGACACTGTGCGCTTTCAATCCAGCGGCCAGGCTCCGGCACTGTTCACGGCCAAGGGCGACTTGGTGCAGTGGCAGGCACGGATTGCCACCAAGTGTTTGGGCAATCCGGTGTTAACCCTGGCCATCGGTTGCGCCCTGGCTGGCCCGCTGTTGAGCCTGGTCGGTGTCAACGGTGGCGGCGTGCACCTGGTCGGTGATAGCTCCAAGGGCAAGTCCCTGGCGTAACTCATCAGCGCCACGGTATGGGGCGATCCCGCGGTATTCGCCTCAAGCTGGGATGTCACTGGCCCGCGTAGCGTGGCTGCTGGAATGCTCGCCAGAGCAACTGGCGGCAACCGGCAAACTCACCAACGAAGACGCCGAACAGTGCTCAATTGCCGCGCCGTACCTGGCAGTTGAACTGATCCGCTCCAATGGCTGGACCTCACCGCCGCCAATTGAGCGAGGCCCACGCCTAGAGCAGCCAGCACCGCCCAGCGCGCCGAGATTTTCCGCGACCTGGTGCGCCGCCCGTGACGCGTACCTGGGGCATCTGATGAAGTGTCCTGATTGCATTGCCCATCGGTTGCACAACACCATCCATTGCGAAGCCCGGACCGTCTTGCGCCGCGGCTATGACGTGTTGAGCGGCTCCTAGTCGATTCGGTCGACTGGGGGCGCGTTTAAATGCAATGAGCCGCAATGAGCCGGGGTGAAGTGCAATGGCCGCGCTGAATTCGTATGGCTTCAATCCAAAAAAGGAGCGCGATTTTCTGCACGGTGGCTATGGTGTGGTTTTCGTGGCGTCCGCCAGTAACGCGCCGCAATAGTCCTTTCATTGATGGCGTCTGTCCTTCGCCCGCAAAGTCGCCGACGGGACAAAATCAAAGGGACTGCAATGCGTTTGATAAATAAATCAGATGGAGGCCTGCAACGCACCGTCGATCCAGACACCGCCGCCAAAATGGTGCGTGACGGTTTGGATCGGGGCGGCCTCACCATTGACGGGCTGAGTAATGTACGGATTGGATCTCGTTTCGCCAGCAAAGACGAAATCATTGAGGCCGTCCGTCGTGGGGATTTTCTGTTGGTCGACGATCCCCCCAGAGGTGGCGGGGGTAGCGGCGGCTATTACGCCAGACCGGAGCCAGAGCCAGAACCCATTTACCTGGCAGCCAAGGAAGATTGGCCGCGTCCGAAAGCACGCACCGACCAAGTTTTTGCGAAGTCCTGCACCACTGAAAACTGGTGTCGCACCGAGGCAGGCGCGACCCCGGAGCCTGCCTCCAATTTTGGGACGGTCATGGTGGCAGCTTCGATGCTGCTGCCTGACGCTTCTACGGCGATTGCAATGGCCATCGGCGCCGATGCTGGGCTAGGTCGAATGGCCGGTGGTGGCATCATGCAAAACCGCATGAATTGGGTGTTGCGCGGGGCGGCTGGGCCAGCCAGCATTTTTGTTATGGGGATGCTCCCCAGCAAAATGGGGGACGGTACGCTGCACACTGATGAGCAACTGCGCACCATGACTCAAGCCACCACCCGTGTACGTTTCCAGTTCCGTCGTGATGCCGAGGGCGTGCTACAGGTGTATGGCATCCACACTGGCGCATCAGGTGATGATTCCGTGCGTACCGTGCAGGTCAAATGGAACGCCACCAAAACCGCAATGGAAGCCACGCTCAATGGCCTCACCATTCTCTGGACGCCTCAGCGCGGGCCATTGGGTTTGATGCCGCCGTTGACCTATCCCGACAACAGCGGCGCGCACCTGGGCACGATCCTGGTACACCCGATTGCCGATGGTATCGACAGTCAGATTGAAGGCTTGCCAGGCGAGAACATCACCACTGATGACTGCATTCTAGTGTTCCCTGTTCATACAGGCCTGAAGTCGCTGTATGTGGTGTTCGCACGACCTATTGGCGGCGACCACAGCTATCACCCAGCCCCCAAAGGGCTGACGGCTTTCCCAGATGCAGTGAGGGACAAGTCAAAAAACTCGGTAAAGGGCGGCGGCGGCCTGCGCAGACGCTGGAGAGATCGCAAGGGCCGGATCTATGAATGGGACTCCGAGAATGGAAGGGTTGAGCTATACGACAAGCAAGGCAAGCATCTCGGAGAGTTCAACCCTGAAACGGGAGAGCGAACAAAAGACGCCGAGCCTGGCCGAAAAACACCGAAGTAATTAAAGGGGAAAATCATGCATCTATGCATCACTGGTTTTTTGAAGGGCGACAGCGACGACACCGCGCTGAAGTATGAGTTAGACGTAGGGCTAGGCTCTGAACAAGCTGTACTGGAGGTAATGGGGTGGAAAAGCCTTGCAGAAAGCCCTGATGGCGAGTGGCTGCTAACGGACGAGCAATCTCAAAGAATTGCGGTTGCGGTTGATGAGCTGCTACCAAGCGATCTAGATCTATTCATCGCTGTAGAGGCTTAAGTCGCATTGCGGGCGCCTGTTGAGACCTGGATCAGTACCTCAAACAACTGCACTGATGTGCATTGAACCGGGATGAAGTGCACTGCTGTGCTCCGGCGTTCGTATGGTACTGGCGGCTGTCAAAGTGGGATGAGCCGGGATAAAACGGGATGAGGCGGGATGGCGCCTGGTGTTAATCGCTTGGCGCCACCCCAAGGATTACCCAAACCTGACGGTCAGCCAAGGAAGATTGGCGCGTCCGAAAGCACGCACCGACCAAGTTTTTGCGAAGTCCTGCACCTCTGAAAACTGGTGTCGCACCGAGGCAGGCGCGACCCCGGAGCCTGCCTCCAATTTTGGGACGGTCATGGTGGCAGCTTCGATGCTGCTGCCTGATGCTTCTACGGCGATTGCAATGGCCATCGGCGCCGACGCCGGGCTAGGTCGAATGGCCGGTGGTGGCATCATGCAAAACCGCATGAATTGGGTGTTGCGCGGGGCAGCCGGTCCGGCCAGTGTTTTTATTTTGGGCATGCTCCCCAGCAAAATGGGAGACGGCACGCTGCACACTGATGAGCAGCTGCGCACCATGACTCAAGCCACCACCCGTGTACGTTTCCAGTTCCGTCGTGATGCCGAGGGCGTGCTACAGGTGTATGGCATCCACACTGGCGCATCAGGTGATGATTCCGTGCGTACCGTGCAGGTCAAATGGAACGCCACCAAAACCGCAATGGAAGCCACGCTCAATGGCCTCACCATTCTCTGGACGCCTCAGCGCGGGCCATTGGGTTTGATGCCGCCGTTGACCTATCCCGACAACAGCGGCGCGCACCTGGGCACCATCCTAGTACACCCGATTGCTGATGGTGTTGACAGTCAGGTTGAAGGCTTGCCAGGCGAGAACATCACCACTGATGACTGCATTCTGGTGTTCCCTGTTGAGACCGGCCTGAAGTCGCTGTATGTGGTATTCGCTCGACCTATTGGCGGCGATCACAGCTATCACCCCGCGCCCAAGGGACTGACTGCGTTTCCAGACGCAACACGCGCAAAACAGATGTCGAGCGTCCAAGGTGGAGGCAAAAAACGAAGTCGTTGGAAAGATCGTAAGGGCAAAATTTATGAATGGGATTATGAAAACGGCAGGGTTGAGCTATACGACAAGCAAGGTAAGCATTTGGGAGAATTCGACCCTGACACGGGGGTGCAAACCAAAGATGCTGAACCGGGGCGCACTACATCAAAGTGATATCGGAGAGCAAAAATGTTTTTAGAGATTACGGGTTTTCTGGCGGAACACGACGAAGATGATTCCATCAAATTTGAACTCGATATAAGTCCTGAGTTTGAGCAAGCAGTTATGGCGGTGCTGGGCTGGCAGGATTTAGCGGCAGAGGCTGATGGCGAGCTTCCGCTAACCAGAACGCAAGTGCAGCAGATTGCCGTAGCAATCAATGAGCAATTGCCGACGAGTCTGGACCTATTCATCGGAGTACGAGCATAGCAACGCCGATCATGAGCGGGCATCAAGCACACTAAATGCGCTGGCCGGGATGAAATGCACCGGCTTCTGTAGTGTATTTACGGTTTTTAAAGTGGGGGGAGGCGGGATGGCTTCGGGTTGTTAGTCGCTTGGCGCCGTCCCCAGGATTACCCAAACTTGACGCTCAGACAGGGCGTACTCGAGCGCTATTCCCGTCACGATTGAACCAATTGAACGCCCCTGGGCAACGCCGTTTTCGACGGCCAGACATATGGACCTATTGCGTAACAGCTTTCTGGCAGCGGTGCGCGACGAGAGATACAGCGACGTGCCGCCGTAATGCTGCACCAGCAGCTTTGCCAGATGCATGTTTCCAACGGTCTTTGCGAATTGTTCCAGCGGGCGCTGCTGTAATCCCACGGGCACCCTGATGTGGTCCCACCCAGCCTCTCAACCAATCCAAGCGCTTTGTCGGCCCCAAGCCTGTGCACCAACCCATCAAAGCCGCTGAGTGGTTTTTGGCTGGCGTCGCTTGTCGCGTTCGGGCGATGCTCTGTATTTGTGTCGGTCATGATTGTTATCCGCGCTGATCGGAACTATTGTCGTGATGGCTGGGAGGCGTCTGTTTTTTTGCAACTGAGTTCCCAAGTGAGTACCCATTTTGTAATTGAACGATTCTGTTGTCAGCAAATATAGGGTGTTGAGTGGGTTGGTTTGGTTCCTGTCTCGGCACCAGCAACACTTGTTTTCAGATGATCCCGAATGGTTCTGAAGGCCAGACAACCGCGCTTCATACGGTTTTTTGCGTCAGAGAGATCCTTGATGATCCAGATCCATCTTCCATTCCCCAGATCAGCGAGAACGCCATGACCGTTAAAGAATTGACCCAAGAAGCCCGTCACGAAGAAGCGCTGAAAAAGTATGTGCTGGACGCGCCCGAGTTGATGGAAGAGATCAAGGACTTGCCTGCCGACGATCAGAAAGACCAGATCCAGTGGGCGTTCGAGGACGAAGCGGAGGCTCAGGGCTTGCAGCCGTGGGAGCTGACACTCAAGTACACCTCAACCCCTGAAGAGTTCGAAGCCAAACGCCTTGCTCTGCACAAGGAAGCGGCCGAAGTCCTGGGTGTCGCGTGGGAAGAGTACTGCGAGATGAACAATCTGGTGGTCTGACAAAAACGCCAGCCTCGAAAGGGCTGGCGTTTTTCATTTCGCAAGAAGCATTCAGATACTCAGGCGCATCGACAGGTCTACCGCCTTCACGTCCTTGGTCATCGCACCAATCGAGATGTAGTCCACCCCGGTCTGCGCAATCGGCAGCAACGTGCTTTCGTTGATTCCGCCGCTGGCCTCCAGTTTTGCCTTGCCTGCGTTCAAGCGTACGGCTTCGCGCATGTCATCCAGGCTCAGTTCGTCGAGCATGATGATGTCGGCACCGGCCGCCAGCGCTTCCTTCAGTTCGTCCAGGCTTTCAACTTCAATCTCTACCGGTTTGCCCGGTGCGATCTTGTGTGCGGCAGCGATGGCTTCAGGGATGCCACCGCTGGCAGCAATATGGTTTTCCTTGATCAGGAAGGCGTCATACAGGCCGATGCGGTGGTTGTGGCACCCGCCGCAGGTCACGGCGTACTTTTGCGCCAGGCGCAGCCCCGGCAGGGTCTTGCGGGTATCGAGCAGCTTGACCTGGGTTTCGGCGACGAAATCCGCCAGGTATTGCGCGCGAGTGGCCACGCCCGAGAGCATTTGCAGGAAGTTCAGGGCACTGCGTTCGCCCGTCAGCAGTGAGCGCGCCGGACCTTCGAGGTGGAACAGCACCTGATTGGGTACCACCCGTTCGCCATCAGCGACTTGCCAGTGCACCGCCACCCGAGGGTCCAGTTGCCGAAACACGGTATCTACCCAGGCAGTACCGCTGATGACGGCCGCGTCCCGGGTAATGATGGTGGCTTTAGCCAGGCGTTCGGCCGGGATCAACTGCGCGGTGATGTCGCCGCTGCCGATGTCTTCACGCAACGCACGGCGTACGTTGGCTTCGATTTCGGCGGTCAGATCGGCGAGACGTAGATTCGGCATAACGGACTCCACAAACAAAGTGGCTCGATTATAGGGGCATGGCGGGCCTCGACCCAAGACACCCGATGGGCTCAAGTTCTGCATTTGGTCGAATGCGTGACCAATCGCTTGTGGTGACAGGCCTCTCAAACACCTCAATCGCGGCAAGTGATCGCGCCCGGAGGGTCTATCGCGGCATACTGTTGCCAACACTGTCGTCGTAGAAGGAACCGGTATGCAGTTGGACCCCGCGAGCGGTTGGTGTCAGGGCGCGAAGTTATGCCCCTCGCCCAACTTCAATGCGCGCCCTGAGGGCGAAGTTTCCCTGTTGGTGATCCATAACATCAGCCTGCCGCCAGCGCAGTTCGCCACCGGCAAGGTGCAGGAGTTTTTCCAGAATCGTCTGGATGTCACGGAACATCCCTACTTTGAGGGGATTGCTGACCTGCGTGTGTCTGCGCACTTTTTGATCGAGCGTGATGGGGCCGTCACCCAGTTTGTCTCTTGCCTTGAGCGGGCATGGCACGCGGGTATCTCGTGTTTCGAAGGGCGGGAAACCTGTAACGATTTTTCGGTGGGCATCGAGCTTGAAGGCACGGATGATCTGCCATTCACCGATGCGCAATACCGCGCATTGACCGCCCTGACCCGACAACTGCAAAAGACCTACACGGCCATTACGACACAGCGCATCTGCGGGCATAGCGACATTGCACCCGGGCGCAAAACCGATCCGGGGCCGGCGTTCGACTGGGCACGCTATCGTACCGCCCTGGCACAAGAGGAAGGACAATGAGTTTTCTGGTGTTGCTGTTGGCGGTCTGGATCGAGAAGTTCTCGGCCCTGCGCCACAGGATTCAGCACGATGGTGGCTGGGTACGCGAGCTGAACAAGCTTGAAACCAACCCGCGACTGGAGAACCGCCCGTGGCTGGTATTGACGGTCTTGGTGCTGCTGCCGGTCGCGTTGCTGGGCTTGTTGCTGGTGGTACTGGAACCGGTGGCCTATGGATTGCTGGCGTTGCCGATTCACCTGCTGGTGGTTATCTACAGCCTGGGGCGGGGTGATTTGCTGGCGGATCTTGGACCGTTTCGCGATGCCTGGCGTCGAGAGGATCTGCAAGGCGCGGCTCATGTGGCCAATCGAGATCTCGGCATTTGCGCAGACAGTGCCGAGCAACTGCTGGAAAAGGTCGAGGGGCATTTGCTCTGGGAGGCGTACCAGAGCTTCTTTGCGGTGATTTTCTGGTATTTCCTGCTCGGCCCGGTGGCGGCGCTGAGTTATCGATTGCTGGCACTGGCGCAAGAGCATTCCCGGAACCCGGCCGTCGTCGAGCGTGCGGCCCAGCTGCGTCATGCGTTCGATTGGGTGCCGGTACGCCTGCTGGCGGCGAGCGTTGCCCTGGTCGGCAATTTCGTGGCGGTCAGCCGGGTGATGTTGCATGAGTTGCTGAACTGGAACATCAGCGCCGCGCAGCTGATCGAAAAGGTTGGGCTGGTAGCGGGTGAAATCCCGGCTCCGGTGGTGGGGCCTGAGGGCATCAACAACCTGGACCGGCTCTGGGAACTGCTGCTGCGTGCCGCCGTGCTGTGGTATGCCGGATTTGCGCTATGGACTGTTTTTCGGCCCTGATTTGCGCCTGGAAATAAAAGATCGCATTCATCTGGCGCTGCCGGTGTCTGCGATCTTTTGCCGTTTACCTTAAGTTACAAAACCTTCCGCCGATTTAAGTTATACAGAGATAGCGCCGCATAGTGGCTATCTGCTGTCGTTCTGCGCCTGCTTATAAAAAAAATAAGAAATCGAAGGGAGACACCCAGTGAAGAGCTTGCTCTATCCCGCTGTCGCGCTGATGAATCGGCTGAGTTTCGGCATGAAGTTCAGTCTGATCAGCGTACTGTTCCTGGTGCCGATGCTGGTGACCAACTTTTATCTGGTGCGTGACTCCTATCGCGAATTCCAGGGTACGCAGGTCGAACTGCAAAGCCTGGACCTGTTGGGCAGCAGCCTGACATTGCGTCGCGATCTGGAAACCCTGAACAATCTGGTGCAGATCAACGTCACGCTGGGTCAGTCCGGCAAGGCCAGTAACGTCGAGTCGAAAATCAGTGCCCTTGAACAAAATATTCTGACGCGCCTGCAAGGGCTGACGGCGATGACCACCGACCCCGAGCAGGTCGCGGTGTTTGATGGCAAACGCGATGAAATGATCGCCGCATTCAAGACCCAGCAAGCGGAAAGCTCCCTGCAAAGCAAAAGTGCGCTGATCGGCAAACTGGTGAGCAATGCCCAGGTTTTCAGCCAGGTCATCACCGGTCAGGCCGGTCTGAGCCGCGATAACCAGAGCGACATTCGTCAACTCAGCGAACTCGTTACCCTCGTCACCCCGCGCGTCACTCAGATTCTGGGAGAAGGTCGGGCGATGGGTTCTTATTCGCTGGGGCAGGGGTTTATCAACTCGGCTTCGAGTACCCGTTTCGATGAGTTACTGGCGCAGATTGAAAAGCTCCAGGCCGAGTATGGCCTGAAGTTGCAGGACGCTTTGAGCTCCAGCCCGGCGGCGCGCGCGACCCTGGCCGCCCAGGCCGATAGCAGCCGGGCATCCTTGAAGAAGGCCAGTGAGCTGTTCGAAGAACAGGTGGTCATGGCCGACACCCTCGATACGCCATGGCAGGGCTTTTACGATCAAGTGACGGTCTTGATCGATCAGACCTACCAGCTCAACGAAGCGACCCTGAAGTTTCTCGGCCCTCAATTGCAGCAACGGCTGGAGCAGAACCGCACGCACATGATCCTGCAGGCCGTGGCGCTGTCGGTGGTGTTCGTGTTGATTTTTTATCTCTACGGCGCGTTCTATGCCTCGACCCGCACCACGCTCAAACGCTTGGGGGCGGTGATGGACAAAGTGGCGGCGGGCGACATGACCGTGACCTTCAGTGCCAACAGTCGCGATGAACTGGGCGAGTTGGGCGAGGTGTTCAACGGCACGGTGAAAAAAATCCATGACCTGATCGAGCGGGTCGGACACACCGTCAGCGAAGTCGAGCGTCAGGCCGGGCAGGTGGAAAACGTATCCGCGCAGAGCAACCAGGCCGTCGCCGGCCAGCGCACGCAGATCGAGCAAGTAGCGACGGCGATGAACCAGATGTCGGCGACCTCCCAAGAGGTTGCGCGCAGTGCCGCCGCGGCGGTGAGCAGCGCCCACAGCGTCAATGACGAGACCATCAGCGGGCGCGGCCTGGTCGAGTCCCAGCAAGGCAGTATTGCGGCGCTCGCCAGTGAAATCGATCAATCGGTGGTGGTGATCAATCAACTGGCCAGTGACAGTCAGTCCATCAGCCGCGTGCTGGAAGTGATCAAGAGCATCGCCGAGCAGACCAACCTGTTGGCGCTCAACGCGGCGATTGAAGCCGCACGGGCCGGTGAGCAGGGCCGTGGTTTTGCGGTGGTGGCGGACGAAGTCCGGACCCTGGCCAAACGCACCCAGCAATCGACCGAAGAAATCGAGCAGATGATCACCAAGCTCCACGGTGGCGTCGGCGCAGCAGTCAAGGCCATGGGCACCAGCCATCAGATGGCCAATGGCACGGTGAGCCAGTCAGAGAAGGTCCAGCAGGCGCTTGAAAATATCCTCGGTGCAGTCGGCATGATCGTCGACCAGAACCAGCAAATCGCAGCGGCGGTGGAACAGCAAACCGCTGTGGCTCACGACATCGACCAGAACATCGTCGAGATCAACCGCGCCGGCGAGCGTACTGCTGAAGGCGCGCACCAGACCGAAGATGCCAGCCGAGCGTTATCGGCGCAGGTGGTGGAGTTGAAGCAGTTGATCAGCGCGTTTAGGGTTTGAAAAGTGTCCCGGGACCCTGTGGGAGCTGGCTTGCCAGCGATGGTGGCGTGTCAGGCGACGAAGGACATGGTTAAGACAGTTGCTCCCACAGTTGGCTGGTGCTGGCAGTTATGACCAGTTAAACAACTCGCAAGCATTGGCCGTACTGGCTACGGCCAATTGCTCGGGGGTGATCGCCATGATGTCGGCCAGTGCCGCGCAGATCGCCGGCAAATGCGCCGGGCTGTTGCGTTGGCCGGGGAACATGGCGGGCGCCATGTCCGGGGCATCGGTTTCCAATACCACAGCATCCAGCGGCAGCTCGGCGAGCACGCGGTGCATGCGCAGTGCTTGAGGCCAGGTCGCGGCACCGCCGAGCCCCAGCTTGAAACCCAGCTTGATGTATTCCCGGGCTTCTTCCTTGCTGCCGGCAAAGGCGTGGATGATGCCGGCGCGTTTGAGCTTGAAGCGTTTGAGCGTGGCAATCACCGCGGCATGACTGCGCCGTACATGGATCAGTGCTGGAAGATTGAAGTCCGCCGCCAGTTGTAGCTGTGCGTCGAACAATGCCTGCTGGCGTTCGCGGTCGAGGGTTTCGATGAAATAGTCCAGACCGATTTCGCCCACAGCGCACAGTTGCCGATGGCCGGCCAGACGGGTCAGCCAATCGCCGAGTTCGCTCAAGTCTTCAGGGCGATGATCGTTCAGATACACCGGATGCAAACCGAACGCCGCATACAGGTCGGGATCGCTTTGCACCCGCTCCCAGACCCGTTGCCAATTGCCTTGATAAACCCCCAGCACCACCATTCGCCGCACCCCGAGTGCGCGGCTTTCGGCCATCAGCGCCTGGCGGTCAGCGTCAAAATCCGGAAAATCCAGATGGGTGTGGGTGTCGATCAGTTCCACGGCTCAGTCCTGACGAATCCGCTGCTTGAACGTCCGCCCGATGGCTTGCACGCCAGGCTGGTAATCGGACTGTTCGATGGCGGCCAGTGCCAGCGCGAGGGCCTTGTCGGCAATCAGCTGATGTTGTTGGGACATGGCGTTGACCGGCAGCGGCAGGAAGTCCAGCAGTTGCGTGTCACCGAACGTGCCGAGGCGTAGCGGACGGTTTTTCAGCGGGAAGTCGTGCAAGGCGTCGAACACACCCTGGAGCAGCACGTAGGAAGTCGTCACCAACGCATCGGGCAAGTGCCCCAGGCGCTGCAGCAGATCTTCCATCAGTTGCTTGCCGCACTCGCGGCTGAAGGACTCGCCTTCTTCGATCAGCACCTCACCGTTGAAACCGGCCAGAGCCTCTTTGAACCCGGCGGCGCGTTCCTGACTGATGCTCAGCTCAGGGCGGGCACCGATCAGCACGATCTGTTTGGGCAAAGGATCGAGCAGGCTGCGGGTCAATTGCAGGCTGGCCTCGCGGTCGTCGCTGATCACCGAGCAAAAGTGCTCAGGATCCATGACCCGGTCGATGGCGATGATCGGAATGCCCTTGGCTTGCAACTGACGATAGCTGTCGTCACCGGCCGGCAGGCAACTGGCGACAATCAAGGCATCGCAGCGCCGGGCACGGAACAGTTGCAGTAATTGCCGTTCGCTGTCTGGTGCATCATCGGAACTGGCGATCAGCAACTGATAGCCCCGAGCCCGTGCACCTTGTTCCAGCAATTTGGCGATGCGCGCGTAACTGGGGTTTTCCAGATCCGGCAGAATGAAGCCCAATGTTCGGGTGTGTCGGCTGCGCAAACCGGCCGCTTGAGGATTGGGCGTGAAGCCGTGTTGTTCGACGACGGCGCGCACGCGATCAACGGTGGCACGGCTGATGCGCTGCTGTTCGGCCTTGCCATTGATGACGTAGCTGGCGGTGGTAACGGACACACCGGCCAACTGGGCAATATCACTGAGTTTCAACCCGCTGTTTCCTTGTTTTTTCGAGCTAGCCTCGAGATTTTCGTCAATCCTAACCGATTCAGCCAGGCGACCCGGTTGCAATGCATCCGACAAGTTGAGCTTCAAGGATGGGTCATTATCGAGTAACGTGCCATTTATTCTAGATTAAACGTTTCAGCAAGCGTATTTTCTACGCTTTAAGCGCCTTTGGCCGGTGCTGCCGTAAAACCGCCAAATGTAACGACCAAGCGCCTAAGCTGATCCATTCAAAACAATACCTGGTGCCCCAAGGCGCCAAAAAGGAGAACGCATGCTCGAGCTCACTGTAGAGCAGATATCCATGGGCCAATCGGCTGTGGATAAGTCCGCAGCGTTGCAGTTGCTGGCCGGGCATCTGGTCGCCGACGGCCTGGTTGCCGAAGGTTATCTCGCCGGATTGCAGGCGCGGGAGGCCCAGGGCTCGACCTTTCTCGGTCAAGGCATTGCCATCCCCCACGGCACGCCACAAACCCGCGATCAGGTGTTCACCACAGGCGTGCGGCTGATGCAGTTCCCTGAAGGGGTGGATTGGGGCGATGGTCATATCGTCTATCTGGCGATTGGAATTGCCGCCAAGTCCGACGAGCACCTGCGTCTCTTGCAACTGCTGACCCGCGCGCTCGGTGAGACGGATCTGGGCCAGGCCCTGCGCCGCGCCAGCTCTGCTGAAGCGTTGCTGAAATTGCTCCAGGGCGCGCCGCAGGAACTGGCGCTGGATGCGCAGATGATCGGCCTCGGTGTGGCCGCTGAAGACTTCGAAGAGTTGGTCTGGCGTGGCGCACGTCTGTTGCGCCACGCCGACTGCGTGAGCAACGGTTTTGCCGCCGTGTTGCAGCAGGTCGAAGCGCTGCCGCTGGGCGAGGGGCTGTGGTGGTTGCACAGCGAGCAAACGGTGAAGCGTCCGGGCCTGGCTTTCGTGACGCCGGACAAACCGCTGCGCTATCTCGGCCAGCCGCTCAATGGTTTGTTCTGCCTGGCCAGCCTGGGTGAAGCCCATCAGGCGTTGCTCGAGCGTTTGTGCGCGTTGCTGATTGAAGGCCGTGGCCACGAACTGGGCCGCGCCACCAGCAGTCGCAAGGTGTTGGAAGTGCTCGGCGGTGAATTGCCGGCCGATTGGCCGAGCGCACGCATCGCGCTGGCCAACGCCCACGGTCTGCATGCACGCCCGGCGAAGATCCTCGCGCAACTGGCGAAAAGTTTTGACGGTGAAATCCGCGTGCGCATTGTCGATGGTCAGGACAGCGCCGTGTCGGTGAAGAGTTTGAGCAAGTTGCTCAGCCTCGGCGCCCGCCGCGGTCAGGTGCTGGAAATCATCGCCGAGCCGAGCATCGCTGCCGATGCATTGCCCGCATTGCTGGCCGCCATCGAAGAAGGCCTGGGTGAAGAGGTCGAGCCATTGCCGGCAGTGATTGCGCCCTCCGAAGTGCCGGCCGATATCGCCGAGGTACTGCTCGCACCGGCCTCCGGCAGCCAGGTCCAGGCCATCGCCGCCGCGCCGGGCATCGCCATCGGCCCGGCTCACATCCAAGTGCTGCAAACCATCGATTACCCGCTGCGCGGTGAGTCCGCCGCCATCGAGCGCGAGCGACTCAAGCACGCATTGGCGCAAGTACGCCAGGACATTCAGGGCTTGATCGAGCGCAGCCAGGCCAAGGCGATCCGCGAGATCTTCATCACCCACCAGGAAATGCTCGACGATCCGGAACTGACCGACGAAGTCGACACCCGTCTCAAGCAGGGCGAAAGCGCCGAAGCTGCGTGGATGGCCGTGATTGAAGCGGCCGCCAGGCAACAGGAAGCGCTGCACGATGCGTTGCTCGCCGAGCGCGCCGCTGATTTGCGCGACATCGGTCGCCGCGTGCTGGCGCAACTGTGCGGCATCGAAACTCCGAGCGAACCCGATCAGCCCTACATTCTGGTGATGGATGAAGTCGGCCCGTCCGATGTGGCACGTCTGGATCCGGCGCGTGTGGCCGGGATTCTCACGGCCCGCGGCGGTGCGACAGCGCACAGCGCGATTGTTGCCCGGGCGCTGGGGATTCCGGCGCTGGTGGGCGCCGGGCCGGCGGTGTTGCTACTGGCGCCGGGCACGCCGTTGTTGCTCGATGGACAGCGCGGTCGCCTGCATGTGGATGCCGATGCCGCGACCTTGCAACGCGCCACCGCCGAACGTGACTCACGTGAACAACGCCTGACGGCCGCCGCCGAACAACGTCATCTACCGGCGCTGACCAGCGATGGCCACGCTGTCGAAGTGTTCGCCAATCTCGGTGAAAGCGCCGGTGTCACCCGCGCGGTGGAGCAGGGCGCCGAAGGTATCGGCCTGCTGCGCACCGAACTGATTTTCATGGCGCATCCGCAAGCGCCGGACGAAGCGACCCAGGAAGCCGAGTACCGCCGTGTTCTCGATGGTTTGGCCGGGCGCCCGCTGGTGGTGCGCACCCTCGACGTCGGCGGTGACAAACCGCTGCCGTACTGGCCGATCGCCAAGGAAGAAAACCCGTTCCTCGGCGTGCGCGGCATTCGCCTGACCTTGCAGCGCCCGAAGATCATGGAAGCGCAGTTGCGCGCCTTGCTGCGGTCGGCCGACAACCGTCCATTGCGGATCATGTTCCCGATGGTCGGCAGCGTTGACGAGTGGCGGCAGGCCCGAGACATGACGGAGCGCCTGCGCCTGGAAATCCCGGTCGCCGACCTGCAACTGGGGATCATGATCGAAGTTCCGTCCGCCGCATTGCTGGCGCCTGTTTTGGCCAAAGAGGTCGACTTCTTCAGCGTCGGCACCAACGACCTGACGCAATACACCCTGGCCATCGATCGCGGCCATCCGACCCTGTCAGGCCAGGCGGATGGCTTGCATCCAGCCGTGCTGCAACTGATCGACATCACCGTGCGAGCAGCCCATGCCAATGGCAAATGGGTGGGTGTGTGCGGTGAGTTGGCGGCTGATCCGCTGGCGGTGCCGGTGCTGGTCGGGCTGGGTGTGGATGAACTCAGTGTCGGCGGTCGCAGCATCGCCGAGGTCAAGGCGCGGATTCGCGAACTCAGCTTCACTCAGACTCAAACCCTCGCCCAACAGGCCCTGGCCGTGGGCAGCGCCGATGAAGTGCGCGCATTAGTGGAGGCCCTGTAATGGCCCGGATTCTCACCCTGACCCTCAACCCGGCGCTGGACCTCACCGTCCAGCTGCCACGCCTGGACGCTGGTCAGGTCAACCGCAGCGACGTCATGCACACCCACGCGGCCGGTAAAGGCGTGAACGTGGCACAGGTGTTGGCCGACCTCGGGCATCAACTGACCGTCAGCGGTTTTCTCGGCGAAGACAACCTGCAAGCGTTCGAAACCCTGTTCGCCAAACGCGGCTTTGTCGATGCTTTCATCCGTGTTCCCGGCGAGATTCGCAGCAACATCAAACTGGCGGAAAGCGATGGACGCATCACTGACATCAACGGCCCCGGCCCACACGTCGATGCAGCGGCGCAGCAGGCGTTGATCGAAAGACTGGAGCAGATCGCACCGGGGCATGACGCGGTCGTTGTCGCCGGTAGCCTGCCGCAGGGTGTCAGCCCTGAATGGTTGCAGGCGCTGATTGTGCGATTGAAAAGCCTGGGTTTGAACGTTGCCCTCGACACCAGCGGCGATGCGCTGCGTGCCGGGCTCAACGCGGCGCCGTGGCTGATCAAGCCCAACACTGAAGAACTGGCAGAAGTGTTGGGCTGCGACGTGGTGTCGGTCGTTGCCCAGGCTGAAGCGGCGGAGCGTTTGCACGCCCAGGGCATCGAGCATGTGGTGATTTCCCACGGTGCCGAAGGTGTGAACTGGTTCAGTGTTGGCTCGGCGCTGCATGCCACGCCGCCCAAGGTCCGCGTCGCCAGCACGGTGGGCGCAGGCGATTCGTTGCTCGCGGGGATGCTTCACGGTTTGCTCAGTGCCGACACGCCCGAGCAAACCTTGCGCACGGCCACGGCGATTGCCGCGATGGCGGTGACCCAGATCGGTTTCGGCATTGACGATGCGGCGCAGCTGGCGCGGCTCGAACAGGGTGTGCGCGTGCGTCCCCTGACAGAACAATAAGAGGGTTTGTCATGAAATTAGCCATTGTTACGGCCTGCCCGAACGGCATGGTCACCAGTGTGCTGTGCGCCCGGTTGCTGGATGCCGCGGCCCAGCGTCAGGGCTGGAGCACCAGCGTCGAAGTCAGCGATGCCGCACACCCTGAACGCCAATTGTCGGCCGCGACTATCGACGATGCCGAGTGGGTATTGCTGGTGACCAGCGCGCCAGTGGACATGTCCCGATTTGTTGGCAAGCGGGTGTTCCAGAGCGCGCCGGCCCAGGCCCTGCAAGATGTTGATGCGCTGCTGCGACGCGGAGCCCAGGAAGCGCAGGTGTACGCGGCGCCCGAAGCAATTGTCGAATCCGTTGCCGTTGCCCACAGCATCCCGCGACTGGTCGCGGTCACCGCCTGCCCAACCGGCGTGGCGCACACCTTCATGGCCGCCGAAGCCTTGCAGCAAGCGGCCAAACGCTTGGGTTATGACCTGCAAGTGGAAACCCAGGGCTCGGTCGGTGCGCGCAATCCGCTGAGCGCCGCGGCGATTGCCGAGGCGGATGTGGTGTTGCTGGCGGCGGACATCGAAGTCGCCACCGAGCGATTCGCCGGCAAAAAGATTTACCGTTGCGGCACCGGGATTGCACTTAAGCAAGCCGAAGCGACCCTGAAAAAAGCCTTGGCCGAAGGCAAGCAGGAAAGCGCGTCCACTGGGACCAGCGCGCCGGCCAAGTCTGAGAAAACCGGCGTCTACAAACACCTGTTGACCGGTGTGTCGTTCATGCTGCCGATGGTGGTGGCGGGCGGTCTTATGATTGCGCTGTCGTTCGTGTTCGGCATCACGGCGTTCAAAGAGGAGGGCACGCTGGCGGCGGCGCTGATGCAGATTGGCGGCGACACCGCGTTCAAATTGATGGTGCCGTTGCTGGCGGGTTACATCGCCTATTCCATTGCCGACCGTCCGGGCCTGGCGCCGGGGATGATCGGCGGCTTGCTAGCGAGTACCCTGGGCGCCGGTTTTATCGGCGGGATCATTGCCGGTTTTCTCGCCGGTTATGCAGCCAAGGCGATCAACCGTTATGCACGGTTGCCGCAAAGCCTTGAGGCGCTGAAACCGATCCTGATCATCCCGTTGCTGGCGAGCCTGTTCACCGGTCTGGTGATGATTTACGTGGTCGGCAAACCGGTGGCCGGAATGCTCGCCGGGCTGACGCATTTTCTCGACAGCATGGGCACCACCAACGCGATCCTGCTCGGTGTGTTGCTGGGCGGCATGATGTGCGTCGACCTCGGCGGACCGATCAACAAAGCCGCGTATGCGTTTTCGGTCGGGCTGCTGGCGTCGCAGAGTTATGCACCGATGGCGGCGACCATGGCCGCTGGCATGGTGCCGCCGATTGGCCTGGGCATCGCCACCTTCATCGCCCGGCACAAGTTCGCCCAGACCGAGCGCGAGGCCGGTAAAGCGGCGTTTGTGTTGGGGCTGTGTTTCATCTCCGAAGGGGCTATTCCGTTCGCGGCGAAAGACCCGCTGCGAGTGATTCCCGCGAGCATTGCCGGCGGTGCGCTGACCGGTGCGTTGTCGATGTATTTCGGCTGCAAACTGATGGCGCCCCACGGCGGTTTGTTTGTGCTGGCGATTCCGAATGCGATCAATCATGCCTTGTTGTATTTGCTGGCGATTGTCGCGGGGAGTCTGTTGACGGCGGTGGCGTATGCCGTGGTCAAACGGCCGGAGACGGTGGAGCTGGCGCTGGAGCCTGTCAAAGCCTGATCTCTCAGGTGGAGTGATCTGTGGCGAGGGAGCTTGCTCCCGTTGGGTCGCGAAGCGGCCCCTCTTTATCAAAAGAATGGGACTGCTGCGCAGTCCAACGGGAGCAAGCTCCCTCGCCACAGAGTTCGGTTCCTGTCACCTCTACTTCATCCAGCCATGCTTTAGTTTTTCCATTTCAGGGAGAACACCATGAGCGAATTCGATCCCGGGCGTCGCCGGGTCATGCAAGCGGTTGGTGCCGGATTGCTGTTGCCGGGGCTGGCGCCGGCGGTGATTGCGTCGGTCAAGGATCGGCCGCAACTCACGGATGGCGTGCAGTCCGGTGACCTTTTGGGCGACCGGGCGATTATCTGGAGTCGCAGCGACCGTCCTGCGCGGATGGTGGTCGAGTGGGACACCCGCAGCGTGTTCACCAACCCCCGACGATTCGTCTCTCCCCTGGCCGATGCCCGCACTGATTTCACCGCCCGGGTCGAACTCACCGGGCTGCCCGCCGATCAGGCGATTTTCTATCGTGTGCAGTTTGAAGATGCCCAGACCGGCGTGACCAGTGAGCCCTGGTTCGGTCACTTGCGCAGTGTGCCGCAGACCCGCCGCGACATCCGTTTTGTCTGGAGCGGCGATACCGTCGGCCAAGGCTTCGGCATCAACCCGGACATTGGCGGCATGCGCATTTATGAAGCCATGCGTCGGCGCCTGCCGGACTTTTTTATCCACAGCGGTGACAGCATTTACGCCGACGGTCCCGTGCCAGCTCAGCTCACCACCGAAAGCGGCCGGGTGTGGCGCAACATCACCACCGAGGCCAAGAGCAAAGTGGCTGAGACCGTGGATGATTACCGTGGCAATTATCGCTACAACCTGATGGACGAAAACATCCGTCGTTTCAACGCCGAGGTCCCGCAGATCTGGCAGTGGGATGACCATGAAGTGGTGAACAACTGGTCGCCGGGAAAACAACTGGACGCGCGCTACCTGAGTAAAGATATCCACAGCCTGGTGGGCCGTGCACGTCAGGCCTGGCTCGAATATGCACCGATGCGGTTGCAGAGTGCCGATGGTGGCGGGCGGATGTATCGTCAGCTCGGTTACGGGCCGCTGCTTGATGTGTTCGTGCTCGACATGCGCAGTTATCGCGGTGCCAATGACGACAATCTCGGTGCTGCAAAACCGTTCCTTGGGCGCGAGCAACTGGACTGGCTGAAGACGTCGCTCAAAGCGTCGAAAGCCCAATGGAAAATCATCGCCGCCGACATGCCGATTGGCCTGGGTGTGGGCGACGGAGAAGTCAGCCCCGGTGTGCCGCGCTGGGAAGCGGTGGCCAATGGTGATCCCGGACCGGCCCAGGGACGAGAGCTGGAGGTCGCTGAACTGCTCGGTTTTCTGCGGGCGCAGCAAGTGCGCAATTTTGTGTTCATTACGGCGGATGTGCATTACTGCGCGGCGCATCATTACCATCCGGACAGGGCCGCGTTTCAGGATTTCGAACCGTTCTGGGAGTTCGTTGCCGGACCGCTGAATGCCGGCAGTTTCGGGCCTGATGCGCTGGATAAAACCTTCGGCCCGGAGGTCGTGTTCGAGAAGGCGGCGCCAGTGCAAAACGCCTCGCCGTTTGCCGGGTTTCAGTTTTTTGGCGAGGTGAACATTGACGGGCAAACAGGGGAGTTGAGTGTGGTGTTGCGGGATCTGGATGGGGTGTCGGTGTTCGAGCAGAAGCTACAACCGGTTTGATTAACCCTTGAATCCCTGTAGGCGCGAGCCTGCTCGCGAAGGCGTCGTGTCAGTCAACATCATCGTTGCTGACATTCCGCTTTCGCGAGCAGGCTCGCTCCTACAGTGGGATGCGGTGAATCAGTAGACGTCGCGGCGGTAGCGGCCTTGTTCTATCAGCCGTTCGACTTCGGCGGCGCCAAGTAGGTCGTTGAGCACCTGATCCACGCCTGACGCCATGCCCTGAAGGCTGCCGCAGATGTAGATCACCGCACCGTCCGCCAGCCATTGTTTCAACTCGTCGGCCGACTCGCGCAGGCGATCCTGTACGTAGATTTTTTCGGCCTGGTCGCGGGAAAACGCCAGGTCGAGGCGTTCGATGTCCCCGGCAATCAACCATTCTTCCAGCTCATCGCGGCACAGGTAATCGTGTTCGCGATGGCGCTCTCCAAACAGCAGCCACTGGCGCTGCTGACCATCGGCAATCCGCGCCTTGAGCAGGCTGCGCAACCCGGCGAGTCCGGTGCCATTGCCCAGCAGAATCATCGGCACCGGTTCGGCCGGCAGATGGAAGCCGCTGTTGCGGCGCACGCGCAGGCTGATCGCGCTGCCTACCGGAGCGTGTTCGGTCAGCCAGCCCGAGCCGACGCCGAGGTTGCCATCGGCATGCACTTCCTGACGCACGATCAACTCCAGCACACCATCGGCCGGGATCGAGGCGATTGAGTATTCGCGCATGGCCAGCGGCACCAGGGCATCGGCCAGCGCTTGCGCGTGCAGGCCGACCAGATGGGTGCGGTTTTCCGGCAGTTGGCGACTGGCCAGAGCCTGTTCGAGGGTTTCCTCCAGGCCGTTGATCCGCACCTTGGTTTCACCGTGAATGCCCAGACCATCAAGGAAGTGCTCGATGGCCCACAGGCAATTGCGCGGCATCACTTCGACGAGGTCGCCCGCCAGCCAGCTGCTGGTGGAGGGCGGTTTGAGGCCCAGCAGGTACACCGGCGAACCACTGCTGTCCGGGTTGAGCAGATCGCGGCGGGTCAGGGTCCAGTTGTCGTAGCTTGGCGCTTGCCAGGTATCCACCGGTGCCTGACCGGTCAGTTGGCCCAGTTGCTGCTGCCAGTGACGCAGGGCGTAAGGATCGCCGCTGTCGACTTCCACCGGGGCGAACAGCGTCTTGCCGCCGTGTTCACCGAGCCAGCTGTGCAAGCGTTTGGCGAAACCGCAGAAGTGCTGATATTGACGGTCGCCCAGTCCGAGGACGGCATAGTTAAGGCGGCCAAGGCTAGGCGTGCGGCCCAGCACTTTGCGTTCGAACCCGCGGGCGCTGTCCGGTGCTTCGCCGTCGCCGAAGGTGCTGACCACGAACAGCGCATTGTCCGAATCATGCAAATCCTGCTCGCTGATGTCGGCCAGTGGCTGCACCTTCACCGGTAAACCGGCGGCCTGCAATTGCCCGGCGGTTTGCCACGCCAGTTGTTCGGCAAAACCGCTCTGGCTGGCGAAACCGATCAGCCAGGCCGGCCCATCGCTGCCCGTTTGCACGAGACCGCTGCGAGCGTCCTTGATCTGGCGTTTCTTGCGGCGGCGATCGAGGTACAACAGCCAGCCAGTGACGAAGAACAGCGGCATGGTCAGGGAGGTGATCATCAGGAGGATGCGCCCGACAATGCCGAAGTAGCTGCCGACGTGCAGCGCGTAGATGCTGGTCAGCAGTTGTGCCTTGAAACTCTTGTCGCTGTAGCGCTCCACTCGCTTGACCACGCCGGTGGCCGGGTCGAGGGTGATCTGGTTGAGCGCACGGTCATGAGGCGAAGTGCTCAGCAGGTAGTAAACCGTCGCAGGTTGGCCGGCCACGGGTGGCATGCGCACGTTGTAGGAACTGAGTTGCGGACCGGCGGCGCTGTAGATGCTGCTCCACATTGCTGCGTAATCGGCGGTCGGTGCCGGACCGCTTGGCCCGGGACCGCGTCCGCCGCGAACGCGTTCGTTCTGCGGCGAATCGGAGAGCAAGCGGGTCAGGCCCTTGTTGTACCACTCATAAGACCAGGTCAACCCGGTCAGCGCCGCCAGAAGGTAAAACACCAGGCACCACGTACCGGCGACCGAGTGCAGGTCCCAGTTGAAGCTGCGGCCCTTTTTCTTCCAGTCCAGGGTCAGCCAGGTGCGCCAGCTTTTCCACTGGCGCGGCCAGCGCAGGTAGAGACCGGACAGGCAGAAAAACACCAGAATCAGCGTGCAGGCACCGGTGATCTGCCGCCCGGTGTCACCCATGGCGAGGAAGCGGTGCAGGCGCAGCATCAGGCCGAAGAAGTCCTGGCCGGTGGCATCGCCCAGGAACTCGGCGGTGTACGGGTTGAAGTAGCGCATCTCGCCGCGGCGTTCACCCGGTGGCGGGGTGAAGAACACTTTGGCGGCATTGCCACTGTCGGTTTCCACCGTGAGCATCGAGACTTTCTTGCCGGAGGCGGCTTCGATTCTCTCTACCAGTTCGGCGGGCGGCAGTACGCCAGCCACCGTTTTTTCGACCTGCAACACAGAGGGGTTGAGTACGCTCAGGATTTCATCCTGAAACGACACGCTCGCCCCGGTGATACCCATCAGGGCCAGGACCAACCCGGCGCTGATGCCGAAAAACCAGTGCAACTGGAACAGGGTTTTCTTCAACACGTCACTCGCCTTGTTCGTTCGAAATTGTCATCACGGCGCGCATTATGCCGTGGGGTTGTCGAGAAGCATTCTTTTTTACGTACAAAAGCCCCGCTCATCTGGATGAACGGGGCCTGGTCCAACACCAACTATGTAGGAGCGAGCTTGCTCGCGAAAAACTCGAGAACGACGCGGGGTGTCAGGCTAGGCGCGTTATCGTTGACGACCATCGCGAGCAGGCTCGCTCCTACATTGATCAGAAGTGGAAGTTGGTGCTCAGCAGCGCGGTACGACCGGCCGCCTGGTTGGCGAAGTGAGTCGAGAACGCCTTGTCGTAGTAGGTTTCGTCGGTCAGGTTCTGCACGTTCAGTTGCAGGTCGACGTTTTTGGTCAGCTTGTAAGCCGCCATCGCGTCGTAGCGAACGTAGGATTCGACCATGGTGGTGTTGGCGGCACTGCCGAATACGTCGTCGACATAGAACGCACCGCCACCGAGGGTCAGCTTCGGCGTGACTTGATAAGTCGTCCACAGGCTGGCGCTGTTTTTCGGTGTGTTCGGCAGTTCGTTACCGTCGTTGGCTTTGTTGGCCGGCATGTCGCCGCCGTCAACTTGCTCGCTGTCCATGTAGGCGTAACCGGCGAAGACCTGCCATTTGTCGGTGAGCTTGCCGCTGGCCGACAGTTCGAAACCTTGAACGCGGGTTTTGCCGACGTTTTCGTACGTGGTGGTGTTGGTTTGCACACGAGCGTTGTCTTTCTCGGTGCGGAAGATGTCAGCGGTCAGCGACAGACGATCATTCAGCAGATCCCACTTGGTACCGATTTCGTAGTTCTTGGTGGTTTCCGGCTCCATGTCGCTGCCCAGCAAGTTGCCGTTGCGATCAGGGGTGCCGCCCAGCGGGTTGCCGTCCTGGCCTTCGCCGAGGGTTGCGCCCGGTGGCGTTGCCGACGTCGCGTAGGACGCATAGATGCTGCCGTTTTCGGCTGGTTTGTAGACCACACCGAATTGACCGGTGACGAACTCGCTGACGTCATCGCCCTTGGAGGTCGTGGTGCCTGCGGCGTTGTAGGTCTTGTAGTCGGTGTCGAAATGGTCGTAGCGCAGGCCCATGTTCACCAGCCACTGTTCGGACAAGGTCAGGGTGTCGAACACGTACAGCGCGTAGGTTTTACCCGTGGTGTCGGTGCCGGCGTAGTTGCGTGTAATCGAACCGTTCCATGGGTCGTTCGGGTTCGGGTTGGACAGCGAGGTGCAGTTGTAACCGCTTGGCGCACCGATCTGCGCCGGATTGCAGGTATTGGTCGCCGCAGCGGTTCTTGGCGTGGTGTCGGTGTTGACGGTGTACGAAGACTTCTGGCTTTCCTCGCGGCTCAACTCGATACCGGTGGCGAAGCTGTTCTTGAACCCGGCGATGTAGACGTCACCAAACAGGTCGGTCTGGTTGGTCGTCGTTTCGGTGTTGCTGACACGGGTGTTGGCCCGGCGCCAGACGCTGCCGTTGTTGACGTTGCCCTTGCTGTCGTCCGGCTGGGTCAGGATGTAGTCCTGCATGCTGTTGCCGTGACGCAGGGTGTTCTTGACGGTCAGCGCGTCGTTCAGGTCGTGCTCGACGGCGATGGTCGCGGTGTCGGTGCGGCCCTTGCGGAAATCGCGGTCGTTCAAGCCGTAGAAGTTGCTGCTGTCGCCACCGTCGTTCGGCTTGTCCGGGTTGGACTTGGTGCGCGCTGCCGAACCTGCAGTCGGGATCGAGTACGGAATGCCCGAGTCCGGGGTGTCGTTGCTCTCGAGATGGTAGTAATCGAGGTTGACGCGGGTGGCGGTGCCCAGGCCGAAGGCCAGGGATGGCGCGATGCCCCAGCGGTCGTAATCGACGCTTTCACGGCCGGCGACGTTGCTTTCGTGGCTCATCAGGTTCAGACGGCCAGCGGCGGTGTCGGTGAACTGGTAGTTGCCGTCGAAGGTGTAGCGCTGGGTCTGGTCGGAACCCCAGGTGAAGCCACCGTCAAGCGAATCGCCCAGGTGCGCTTTTTTGCTCACCAGGTTGATGCTGCCGCCAGCAGCGCCACGACCGCCGATAGCGGAGTTCGGGCCTTTGCTGACTTCGATCGATTCCACGGCGAAGATCTCGCGGCTCTGCGAACCGGTATCGCGCACGCCGTCCAGATAAGTATCGCCCTGGGCGTCGAAGCCGCGAATGAACGGACGGTCGCCCTGTGGGTTACCGCCTTCACCGGCGCCGAAGGTGATGCCTGGAATGGTGCGCAGGGCGTCCTGCATGTTCATGGCGCCGGTGTCTTTCAACACTTGTTGCGGAATGACAGTGACCGAGCGCGGTGTGTCCACCAGCGGTGCGGTGTACTTGGGCGAGGAGGCTTTCTCAACGTTGTAGGAAGTCTCGTCCTGAGCTTCGCCGGTGATGGCGGTAGCGCCCAGGGAAATCACGTTATCCGGAGCTTTTTCGTCGGCCTTTTCCGCCGCGAAAACCATGTGTCCCGCCGAACCGGCAGTAATTGCCATGCCGATGGCCGATGCGAGCAAACGTGGTGAACTGACCGGTACTTGTGGTTGTGAACGTGACATTTGGACTTCCCCTCCCCAAGGATTTGAGGCGGCGGAATATAGGGTAAACACGTATTTGTATCAATTGCGAAACATTACTATTCGTACTGAATTTACATTCTTTACAATTTACCCTTACGGTTTTTACTACTTCATTCGTCTGGCGGGTTTTACACGGGCAATAAGAATCAATACCATTGCCGTCCCTTTGCCATCTGGTGTCGTTGTCATGTTGCTGCACATACCCGGCCTGTTCGAAAAAGACGAAGTACAGCGCATTCGCGAAGCGCTGGAGCAGGCTGATTGGGCGGATGGCAAGATCACGGCGGGCTTTCAGTCGGCCAAGGCCAAGCACAATCTCCAGTTGCCGGAAAACCACCCTCTGGCCAAGGAAATCGGTGCGGCCATGCTGGAGCGGCTGTGGAAAAGTCCGCTGTTCATGTCAGCGGCGCTGCCACACAAAGTCTTTCCTCCGTTGCTGAACTGTTACACAGCCGGCGGCAGTTTCGACTTCCACATCGATAACGCCGTGCGTCAGCCCAAGGGCAGTATGGAGCGGGTGCGCACCGACCTCTCGGCCACGTTGTTCTTCAGCGAGCCCGAGGACTACGACGGCGGCGAACTGGAAATCCAGGACACTTTCGGCACCCAGCGGGTGAAGTTGCCGGCGGGTGACATGGTTCTGTACCCCGGCACCAGTCTGCACAAGGTCAATGCCGTCACGCACGGAACGCGATACGCCTCGTTCTTCTGGACCCAAAGCCTGGTGCGTGAAGACAGCCAGCGTGCACTGTTGTTCGAGATGGACGGCGCGATCCAGCAACTGACCCGGGACCTGCCGGATCACCCCTCGCTGATCCGCCTCACCGGCACTTATCACAACCTGTTGCGTCGCTGGGTCGAGGTGTAAGTGGCGGACTTTCGGTTACGCCGCGAGGAAGTGCTCGACGGTGAGCGGCTCAAATCCATGCTCGACGAAAGCCCGGCGCGTGCAGCCCAGGCGATTCTGATCGCGGCTCGCGAAGACGTCCTCGATGCCCAGGCGCTGCTCGGGCAGATTCTGCTGGACGGGCAGGGCATCGCTCAGGATCAGCCGCTGGCGGTGCGCTGGTTCGACATCGCTGCGCGTCGTGGGCATGTGATGGCGCGCAACATGCTCGGCCGTTGTCATGAGCATGGTTGGGGCTGTGCGGCTGATGTATCGTCAGCGGCCAGGCATTATCGACTGGCCGTCACCGCCGGGCTGGATTGGGCGATGTACAACTACGCCAATCTGCTGGCGACCGGGCGCGGGGTGGTTGAGGATCAGCTTCAAGCGCTGAGTCTCTATCGCCGCGCTGCCGAGTTGGGCCATGCAAAATCGATGAATCTGTTGGGACGGTATCTGGAAGAAGGGCGGGTCTGCCCGAAGGATTTGAAAGCCGCGCATGACTGGTATCGGCGTTCGGCCGAGGGTGGTGACTTTCGTGGCCAGTTCAGTTTTGCAGCAGTGTTGGCGGATCAAGGGAATATCGACGAGGCATTGCAATGGCTGCGCAGGGCGCTGACCGGCGGCAATCTGAATTTCCTGCGGGTCGCGAGCAAAGCGTTGTTAAACGCAACCGATCCGCAAATTCGAGCGTTGGCACCGGCGTACGCCCAGCGCTCCGCCGAACTCGAACAGGGCATCAAACCTCTGTAGGTGCCGGCTTGCTGGCGATTAACGGTCACGCGGCGCGGTGCATCTGGTTAACGGCGGTGCCTGGATCGCCAGCAAACCGGCTCCTACAGGGTCACCCACAAAAAAGCCCATGACAGGTCATGGGCTTTTTGTTTTCTACGCAGTTTTTACACGTAGAACGACTTCAGCGGCGGGAAGCCGTTGAATTCAACAGCGCTGTAGCTGGTGGTGTAGGCACCGGTCGACAGCCAGTACAGGCGATCACCGATGGCCAGGTTCAGCGGCAGGCCGTACTTGTAGTTTTCGTACATGATGTCGGCGCTGTCGCAGGTCGGGCCGGCGATGACCACTTCTTCCATCTCGCCTTTCTTCTCGGTCCAGATCGGGAACTTGATGGCTTCGTCCATGGTTTCGATCAGGCCGGAGAACTTGCCCACATCCGTGTACACCCAACGCTCGACGGCCGTACGGGATTTACGTGCAACCAGTACCACTTCGCTGACCAGGATGCCGGCGTTGGCGATCAGCGAACGGCCTGGTTCCAGGATGATTTCCGGCAGGTCGTCACCGAAGTCTTCCTTGAGGAAGCGGATGATTTCTTCGGCGTAGGTTTCCAGGCTGTTGGTGCGGGTGATGTAGTTGGCCGGGAAGCCGCCGCCCATGTTGATCAGCTTCAGGTGGATGCCGTCTTCTTCCTTCAGGCGTTCGAAGATCACTTTGACCTTGGCAATCGCCGCGTCCCAGACGCTGATGTCGCGCTGCTGCGAGCCAACGTGGAACGAGATGCCGTAAGGCACCAGGCCCAGGTCGCGGGCGAGGATCAGCAGGTCCATGGCCATGTCGGTCTGGCAACCGAATTTGCGCGACAACGGCCAGTCAGCGGTGGTCGAGCCTTCGGTCAGGATGCGCACGTAGACTTTCGAGCCCGGCGCGGCCTTGGCGATGTTGCGCAGGTCGGCTTCGGAGTCGGTGGAAAACAGGCGCACGCCCTTCTCGTAGAAGTAGCGAATGTCCTTGGATTTCTTGATGGTGTTGCCGTAGCTGATACGGTCGGCGCTGACGCCGCGATCCATTACTTTGTCCAGCTCATAGATCGAGGCGATGTCGAAGCTCGAGCCTTTCTCTTTGAGCAGGTCGATGATTTCAACGGCCGGGTTGGCCTTGACCGCGTAGTAGACCTTGGCGAATTCGAAACCGGCGCGCAGGTCGTCGTAGGCCTGGCTGATCATCGCGGTGTCGATCACCACGAACGGGGTTTCGTGCTTGTCGGCGAACGCCTTCATTTTGTCAAAAGTGGCGCGCGCGAAATAATCTTCGACCTGAATCGACATACTTGGGACTCCTAGTGGCAAACGTCGTTAATCAATGGGTGCAAATGAACGTCCTCCGTATCCCCACTTTGGTTCGCCTACTTCCCAAGGCATGTCGCCGAAAGCAAAAAGGCCATGGGAAGTGCTGCTTTTCCCTTGGCCTTGCTGTCTCGTCGTCAGTACTTGAGCCGGATGGATCGTTTCCAGCATGGACGTTCGGCGCGAACTTTAGGGCGTGAGGGGCTTGAGATCAACAAAAAATGTCGCGTTTTTGCACGCTTCTGACGTGCGTCGTGCGCATCACTCTTTGTAGCCGACCGAGATGACGGACAGATGTTCCCTTGAAATTTTGAAGTGTTAAAAATACCTGCACGTTCGACGCTTTTGTGCGCCAAGTCCCTTGGAAGTACGATAGCGTCAACATCGGCGACGTTGGCTGCGAAAAGGTTTGTTGTGGGGGATTTTGGCTGTTGCAGTAGGTGTTTTTGAGGCGCTGTTACAGGCGCAGCTGTTGATATTTTTTTCCGGCCTTGAAAGTATTCAGCTTTCGCACCGAACCTGTGGGAGCCAGCCTGCTGGCGATGACAATTTCATCATCACCACAGTGTTGACTGGTATTTCCCTATCGCTAGCAGGCTAGCTGCCACAGGGTTTTGCGTTTTTACCGGGCGATTGGTGTGATCAGGCGACCACTGCCTCGGCAGGCGAAACGATGCTGGTCTTCATCCCCCGCGAACGACCCGAACTCAAATAAGCCGCAATCGACTCCTGCGTCACCTCGCCCAGAAACACCCGCTCGGCATCCATCACCGGCAGCCACGCCCGGTTGAACTCGTACATCCGCGACAGCAGGATACGCAAATGCTCGTCGTACGCCGCGGTGGCGTTGAACTCGCGAAGGTACTGCGCGCAGGTGCCGGTCTGACGGTGCAGGTCGCGACGTCTTACATAACCCAGGGCTTTATTCTCGGTACAAGTGACCACCACATAGCGGCGGTCATGCTCGTCCATCAATTCCAGCGCATCGGCCACCGACGTTTCCGGGCTTGCGGATGGCGCGTTGTCCGCTGCATCTTCGGCCTTCACCAGCAGCAGACGCTTGAGCGTGCTGTCCTGGCCGACGAAGTTGCTGACAAACTCATCCGCCGGGTGCGCGAGCAACGTGTCCGGGTGATCGATCTGCAACAGCTTGCCGGCGCGGAAGATCGCGATCTTGTCGCCGAGCTTGATCGCCTCGTCGATGTCGTGGCTGACCATGATCACCGTCTTGTTCAGCGCCCGCTGCATTTCGAAAAATTCGTTCTGGATCATTTCGCGGTTGATCGGGTCGACCGCGCCGAAGGGTTCGTCCATCAGCAGCAACGGCGCATCCGCCGCGAGTGCGCGAATTACGCCGATCCGCTGTTGTTGGCCACCGGACAATTCCCGTGGATAACGATGCAGGTATTGCTTGGGTTCAAGCTTGATCATGCTCATCAATTCGCGGGCACGGTCGTGGCATTTCTGCTTGTCCCAGCCGAGCAGTTTCGGTACGACCACGATGTTCTCTTCGATGGTCATGTTGGGGAACAGGCCGATCTGCTGGATGACGTAGCCAATGTTGCGACGCAGGGTCACTTCGTCGAGCTCGGTGGTGTCTTCGCCGTTGATCAGGATCTTGCCCGAGGTCGGTTTGATCAGGCGGTTGATCATTTTCAGCGTGGTGCTTTTGCCGCAACCCGATGGCCCGAGGAACACGCAGATTTCGCCTTCATTGACGGTCAGGCTTACCGAGTCCACGGCTTTGACGTCTTTGCCGTTGCTTTGGAAGGTCTTGCTGAGGTTTTGAAGTTCGATCATTTGAGTAATCCTTTTGGAGTCAGCGAACGTTGCAGCCATTGCAAAAGCAGGTCGGCGAAGATGGCCAGCACACTGACCACCACAGCGCCGACGATCAGCATCGACATGTCGCTGCGGCTGACGGAAGCGAGGATGAGCACACCGAGGCCACCGGCGCCGATGGTGGCGGCGATGGTCATGACGCCGATGTTCATCACCACGGCGGTGCGCACGCCGGCGAGGATCACCGGTACGGCGATGGGCAACTCGACCATGCGCAGGCGCTGGCCGAAGGTCATGCCGATACCGCGTGCGGCTTCGCGAATGCCCGGTTCGACGTTGGTCAGCGCCAGGTAGGTGTTACGCATGATCGGCAGCAGCGAGTACAGGAACACCGCAGTAATCGCCGGCATCGGCCCCAGACCCTGGCCGAACTTGGAGTAGAGCGGCAGCAGCAGGCCGAACAGGGCAATCGACGGCACGGTCAGCAATACGGTGGCGCTGGCTTGCAACGGACCGGCGAGGCTCGGGAAGCGTGTCATCAGGATACCCAGCGGCACGCCAACCAGAATCGCCAGGGTCACGGCGACACCGACCAGCGTGATGTGTTGCCAGGTCAGGTGAAGCACTTGGGCCCAGTCGAGATGGGAAAAGGCATTGAGAAAATCCATGTCGTCTCCTTCTCAGTTCAGTGGGTGTTGGCGCAGGAAATCGGCGGCAACGGATGAAGGACTTTGGTGATCGACATCGACCCGTGCATTGAGCTGGCGCATGGTTTCGTCATCGAACAGGTCGGCTAGCGGCTTGAGTTGCGCGGCCAGTTGCGGGTGCGCGTCGAGATACTCTTGGCGCACCACCGGTGCGGCGGTGTAGTCGGGGAAGTAGTGTTTGTCGTCTTCCAGCAACTTGAGCTTGAAGGCGCTCAAGCGTCCGTCGGTTGTGTAGACCAGACCGGCAAACACCTGGCCATTGCGCAGGGCGGTGTAGACCAGTCCCGCGTCCATTTGACGGATATTGCGGCGGGTCAGGTCCATGTCGTAGAGCTTGACCATGCCGGCCAGGCCGTCGGAACGGTTGGCGAACTCGGTGTCCAGCGCCACCAGTGGATTGTCTTTGGCTTCGTCGCGCAAGGCCCGGTCAAGGTCACTGATGGTTTGGATCTGCGGGTACTTGGCTGCGATTTTTTCCGGCAGTGCCAAGGCGTAGGTGTTGCTGAATTTCGACGGTGAGAGCCAGGTCAGGCCTTTCTTCGCATCCAGCTCGGTGACTCGTGCCAGTGACTGCTGGCTGTCGAGTTTTTCCGTGACGTGGTTGTAGGAAACCAGCGATACGCCGGTGTACTCCCAGACCATGTCCAGTTGTCCGCTTTCCTGGGCACTACGGGCCAGGTTACTGCCCAAGCCACCGGTGACCTTGGCGTCGTAGCCTTTGGTGCGCAGGTATTGAGCGGTGATTTCCGCGAGCAGGGTTTGTTCGGTGAACACCCGGGCGCCGATGCGGATCAAGGGTTTTTCCGCGGCTTGGGCAAATCCTGCGAACAGCAGGACGCAGCCTAGTAAAAAGCTAGAAGTTTTCATGACGATTCCTTTGCCGAGGCTTAAGACGGGCGCAAGCCGCGTTCGAGCCAGAGGCGGCTGGCGAGTGTCACCAGGCCGTCGAGCAACAAGGCCAGCAGGGCGGTGCAAGCGGCGCCGAGCAGCAATTGCGGCTGATTGTTCAAGGCGATGCCGGGGAAGATCAGGCTGCCGAGACTGTTGGCGCCGATCAGGAACGCCAGCGGCGCCGTCCCGACATTGATCGCCAGGGCCACGCGCACACCGCCGATGATGATCGGCACGGCGTTGGGCAACTCGACTTTCCACAGCACCTGGCGCGGGGTCATGCCGATGCCGACGGCGGCTTCCTTGAGCGAGCCCTGAACGTTTTTCAGGCCTTCGTAGGTGTTGCGCACGATGGGCAGCAGCGAGGCGAGGAACAGGGCGAAGATGGCAGGGCCGCTGCCGATGCCGAGGAAGCCGAGGGCGATGGCCAGGACGGCGAGGGGCGGAACGGTGTTGCCGATGTTGAAGAACTGCATGAAGCGTTCGGCGCGGCCGACCATGGACGGGCGGCTGAGGAGGATACCGGCAGGAATGCCCACGACAAGGGCGGCCAGCATGGAAGCGAGGACGAGAATCAGATGAGCTTGCAGGTAAAACAATAAATCGTCGCGGTAAAGTTCGATCGTATTGATGCCGATCCAGTGGATCAGCAGGGCCAGAAGGGCGATTACCAGCGCGCCTCCTATCAGCCCTTTGCCATAGTGGATAGCCACAGGCGGACTCCTTTTTTCAGTCGGCGAACACTTTCTCGTGTGGCAACGCCATTCCTGGCTGCCGAAAAAATGATCGCGATAAGCAGCTCATGCCGAGCGCGTTCCACTGTAGGAGCGAGCCTGCTCGCGAAAAACGTCCAGACAACGCGTACCTTCAGGTACCCAGCGTTATTGTTGACGTCCATCGCGAGCAGGCTCGCTCCTACAGGGGTTAGGCGCGCAGCAATCGAGCCATGAGCACAGCCTCGTCAGGCCGATTTGCAGGTGTTTCTGGCCCCCGACGAGTGGTCGTAACGGGGGAGTGGACGTCTCCGTGCTTTAAAAGGTTCCCACGTTCGACACCATTTTGCCACCCGTAGGAGCTGCCGAAGGCTGCGATCCTTTGATCTTTGGCGTGGTTTGAATCGCCAAAATATCGCAGCCTTCGGCAGTTCCTGCAGGTGCTCACCCCCTACGGACGGTGGTCCGTCGGTTACTTTTTAAGCTATACTCGCCGCCCTTTTTTGAATCACCTGCCAGGCGATTTCCCATGACCAAACAGGCCGCCGAAGTCGCGAAACGCCGCACTTTCGCCATTATTTCCCACCCCGATGCCGGTAAGACCACCATCACCGAAAAGCTCTTGCTGATGGGCAAGGCGATTGCGGTGGCCGGCACGGTGAAATCGCGTAAATCCGACCGCCATGCCACCTCCGACTGGATGGAAATGGAAAAGCAGCGTGGTATTTCCATTACCACGTCGGTCATGCAGTTCCCGTATCGCGAGCACATGATCAACCTGCTCGACACCCCGGGCCACGAAGACTTCTCCGAAGATACCTACCGTACCCTGACGGCGGTCGACTCGGCCTTGATGGTCCTCGATGGCGGTAAGGGTGTAGAGCCACGGACCATCGCCCTGATGGACGTCTGCCGTCTGCGTGACACGCCGATTGTCAGCTTCATCAACAAACTCGACCGTGACATCCGCGACCCGATCGAACTGCTCGACGAAATCGAAGCCGTCCTGAAGATCAAGGCAGCGCCGATCACCTGGCCGATTGGTTGCTACCGTGATTTCAAAGGCGTGTATCACCTCGCCGATGACTACATCATCGTGTACACCGCCGGTCACGGCCACGAGCGCACCGAAACCAAGATCATCGAGAAGCTCGATTCCGATGAGGCGCGTGCGCACCTGGGCGACGAGTACGAGCGCTTCATCGAACAGCTGGAACTGGTGCAGGGCGCCTGCCACGAGTTCAATCAGCAGGAGTTCCTCGACGGTCAGCTGACCCCGGTGTTCTTCGGTACGGCACTGGGCAACTTCGGTGTCGATCACGTGCTCGACGCCGTCGTCGATTGGGCACCGCGCCCACTGGCCCGCGTGGCCAACGAGCGCACCGTGGAGCCGGTGGAAGAGAAGTTCTCGGGCTTCATCTTCAAGATCCAGGCAAACATGGACCCGAAACACCGCGACCGCATCGCCTTCATGCGTATCTGCTCCGGCAAGTACGAAAAAGGCATGAAGATGCGCCACGTGCGCACCGGTAAGGACGTGCGAATCGGCGACGCGCTGACCTTCTTCTCCTCCGAACGTGAGCAACTGGAAGAAGCCTTCGCTGGCGACATCATCGGTCTGCACAACCACGGCACCATCCAGATCGGCGACACCTTCACCGAAGGCGAAGTCCTGGGCTTCACCGGTATCCCGCACTTCGCCCCGGAACTGTTCCGCCGCGTTCGCCTGAAGGATCCGCTGAAATCCAAGCAACTGCGTCAGGGCCTGCAACAGCTCGCCGAAGAAGGCGCGACCCAGGTGTTCTTCCCGGAACGCAGCAACGACATCATCCTCGGCGCCGTTGGTGTGCTGCAGTTCGATGTGGTCGCCAGCCGCCTGAAAGAGGAATACAAGGTCGAGTGCTCCTACGAGCCGATCACTGTGTATTCGGCACGCTGGATCGAATGCGGCGACAAGAAGAAGCTTGAGGAATTCTCCAACAAGGCTGTGGAAAACCTGGCACTGGACGGCGGTGGTCACCTGACCTACCTCGCGCCTACGCGGGTCAACCTGGCACTGATGGAAGAGCGCTGGCCGGACGTGAAATTCCGTGCGACGCGTGAGCATCATTAAGCGCTGAGCTGAAAGGCCAGAAACCCCGTCGCGAAAGCTGCGGGGTTTTTTGTTGCCTGACGCAACCCTCTGTAGGCGCGAGCCTGCTCCGGGCGGCGTTCCGACGGTGATTTCAAGCGCACCGCGTTTATCCAGGCTGCGCACGTCATCGTTGACGTCCATCGCGAGCAGGCTCGCTCCTACAGTAATCCGGGACGTTCACAACATTCTCTGACTCGCCGCGGGCACTGTAGGAGCGAGCTTGCTCGCGAGGGATCCGGATTCGCCATGAATGCCTGCGTCATTGTTCACTGGGAATCAATGTCCCCTGGTGGAAAACCATCTGCCACTGCTCGCCCCGATTACGCCAGATGGAACTGCGCAGACTGTGGACTGCGCCGGGATGGTCGTGGCTGTCGACGTAACAATGATAAGTCACCAAGGCGGTCTCTTCTGACAATGGCTTGATGGCAAAGTGGCTGATGCTCCGTTGGATAAACGACTCATGGGGCAACTGCTCGACCACTTCGGCCTTGCTCCAGATGCCGCCACTGGCGCTGAACTCGATAAAGTCATCCGCGAGTAGGCGTGAGATTTCTTCAGCATTCCGTCGAGTCGTGTGTGACAGGAGGCGTCGTTCAAGTTGCAGCAGTGTTTGCGACAGATCCATGGCGCTTGTCCTTTCCTGAGTTATGCCGGTTCAGTGCTCCTGGCGTATCAGCCAATCCCGATCTCTTCCTTGAACTGTTCCAGAAACCCCTTCAAACGCTCATGACGAACCTGTGCCAGACGTTGCCCTGTCGCAGTCTGGAAGCCGTCTGCCAAGTGCAGCAGCTTGGTCTGGAAATGGTCGATGCAGAAGCGAGTGTCGTCATAGTCGCGGTCATTGGCCTGCGGGTCCTGCGGGTCGTAGAGGGCGCTGCCCATGCGCCCGGCAACGTAAAAGGTGCGGGCGACGCCGAGCATACCCAGGGAGTCGAGGCGGTCGGCGTCCTGCACGATTTTCGCTTCCAGCGAGGTCGGCGAGATGTTGGCGGAAAAGCTATGGGCTTCGATGGCGTGGGCGACGGCGGCGATTTTTGTCTCGCGCCAATCCAACTTCGCCAATACCCCTGACGCTTTGCGCGCTGCCAATTGCGATGCCTGCGAGCGCAACGGCGAGTTCTTTTCCACTGCTACACAATCATGCAACAACACCGCCGCCAGCAGCACCTCTAGATCGCCACCTTCCTGTGCCTGAATCAAGTGGGCGTTGTGCCAAACCCGTTGCAGGTGCGAAAGGTCGTGAGCGCCGTCTTCCGAGGGTTCCAGGGCGTGAGGTAGCAGGGTGGTGGCGAGTGATTGCATCGGTGCGAAGGCGTTGCTGATCATGCTGTGTCCTTTGATTAAACGTGTCGATCACGGGAAGTCCTGTCCTGCGTACATCCCGCGAATCCCGCGAATCCTGCGAGGGATTCTGTGGGTGCACAAGCGTTCTGGAAGGCGGAACACGCTTTGACCTTTTCGGCATAACTATTATTCAAAACCAATCTGCCAGGCATTGGCATTTTCTCTCATCTGTTAGCGTCCTATCTGGAGAACCCGGCTGATCGGAACTAGATTTTAATCAGCGCCAGAAAGGCACTCTATGAAGGAGGGATTCGACTATGAACAGATGGCTACGCGTTTTATTGATGTTGAAGGTGCTGGTGATGTTGACCTTGGGCAGTTCGGCGGTTTGGGCTGAGTGTGAGGAGCACGAGACACAGGCATCGAGCGGGCAGGGGGCGCATGGCGAGCTGATGATCGCCAAGTCCGAGTCCGAACCGGGCGATCAGGGGCAGGGTGGTGCTGCGAGCGATGACGATTCGACCACCGACGAGCCGGACTCCGATGAAGAGGAAGAGGGCGACAGCCAGACGTAAATCACAGACAAAATAAAACCCCTTCCAGTGAAGTGGAAGGGGTTTGGTCAACAGAAACCCTGTGGGAGCTAGCCTGCTGGCGATAGCGGCATACCAGTCAACATTTGTGGTTACTGGCACACCGCAATCGCTAGCAGGCTAGCTCCCGCATTTTTTACGCCGCGCCGTCGAGGAATTGCTCGGCGTAATGGCAAGCCACCTGCCGGCTGTCGAGCAGGCGCAGGGCCGGTTCTTCAGTGCTGCAACGCTCGGTGGCGTACGGGCAGCGCTTGTGGAAAGCACAGCCGGACGGTGGGTTCAGCGGGTTGGGCAGTTCGCCGACGATCTTGATTTTCGGCTTGTCCGGATCCGGGTGGATGGTCGGCGTGGCCGACAACAGGGCTTGGGTGTACGGGTGCAGAGGGCGGGTGTAGATGTCCTCTTTCGGGCCCATTTCCACGGGGCGGCCGAGGTACATCACCATCACGTGATCGGCGACGTGACGCACCACCGCCAGGTTGTGCGAGATGAACACGTAGGCCGTGTTGAATTCCTGCTGCAAATCCATGAACAGGTTCAGCACCTGTGCCTGAATCGACACGTCGAGCGCCGAGGTCGGTTCGTCCGCCACCAGCACTTTCGGTTGCAGCATCATCGCCCGGGCGAGCGCAATCCGCTGGCGCTGACCGCCGGAGAACATGTGCGGATAGCGCTGGTAATGCTCAGGCCGCAAACCCACCTGCTTCATCATCGCCTGGACTTTGTCGCGGCGTTCCGAGGCGCTGAGGTTGGTGTTGATCAGCAATGGCTCGGCCAATTGATCACCGACTTTCTGCCGCGGGTTCAACGAGGCGTACGGGCTCTGGAACACCATCTGCACGTCTTTGCGCAGTTGCTTGCGCTGGGCCTTATCGGCGCCGGCGACTTCCTGTCCGGCGATTTTCAAGGAACCGGAGGACGGCTCTTCGATCAGGGTCAGGGCACGGGCGAGGGTGGACTTGCCGCAGCCCGATTCACCGACGACGGCGAGGGTCTTGCCGGCTTCCAGTTCGAACGACACACCGTTGAGGGCGCGTACGGTCGCGTGTCCCTTGAACAGGCCACGGGACACTTCGTAGTGACGGGTCAGGTCGCGGGCGGTAAGAACGACGGCCATTACGCCACCTCCTGGTTCAGCGGGTAGAAGCAGCGGGCGAGGCTGTGGCTTTTCGGATCAAGGCTCGGACGCTGCGCACGGCAGTTGTCCTGCACATACGGGCAGCGCGGCGACAGCAGGCAACCCTGCGGACGGTCGTAGCGACCGGGCACGATGCCTGGCAACGTCGACAAGCGCGCGGCGCCGAGGCTGTGTTCCGGAATCGCCTTGAGCAGCGCTTCGCTGTACGGGTGTGCCGGGATGTCGAACAGTTGCGGCACCTGGCCGACTTCGACGGCTTGACCGGCGTACATCACACACACGCGCTGGGCGGTTTCAGCCACGACGGCGAGGTCGTGGGTGATCAGCACCAGGCCCATGTCCTGCTCTTTCTGCAACGCCAGCAGCAGGTCCATGATCTGCGCCTGGATGGTCACGTCGAGGGCGGTGGTCGGTTCGTCGGCGATCAGCAGTTTCGGTTCACCGGCAATCGCCATGGCAATGGCGACACGCTGGCTCATACCGCCGGAGAGTTGATGCGGGTAAGCGTCCATGCGGCTCGCGGCACCCGGGATTTCAACTTTTTCCAGCAGTTCGATGGCGCGTTTGCGGGCGGCCTTGCCGGACATTTTCAGGTGCAGGCGCAGCACTTCTTCGATCTGGAAACCCACGGTGTAGCTCGGGTTCAGCGCGGTCATCGGGTCCTGGAAAACCATCGACAGGTCTTTGCCGACGATTTGCCGACGCTGACGGTTGCTCAACTTGAGCATGTCCTTGCCGTCAAAGCTGAGCGAGTCGGCGGTGACGATGCCGGGATGCTCGATCAGGCCCATCAGCGCCATCATGGTCACGGACTTGCCCGAACCCGACTCGCCAACGATGGCCAGCACTTCGCCCTTGTCCACTTTCAGGTCGAGACCGTCGACCACCGGCACGGCGTTCTTGTCGCCGAAGCGAACGTTGAGATTCTTGATTTCTAGCAGTGACATGGGAATCTCCTCAGGCGGCGTTCTTGAGTTTCGGGTCCAGCGCATCGCGCAGGCCGTCACCCATCAAGTTGATTGCCAGCACGCTGAGCAAAATGGTCAAACCCGGCAGGCTCACGACCCACCACGCGCGTTCGATGTAGTCGCGGGCCGAAGCCAGCATGGTGCCCCACTCAGGGGTTGGCGGTTGTACGCCAAGGCCGAGGAAGCCCAGGGCGGCGGCATCGAGAATCGCCGAGGAGAAGCTCAGGGTCGCTTGAACGATCAGCGGTGCCATGCAGTTGGGCAGCACGGTGATGAACATCAGGCGCGGCAGACCGGCACCGGCCAAGCGGGCGGCAGTCACGTAGTCGCGGTTCAGTTCGCCCATCACCGCCGCGCGGGTCAGACGAACGTAGGACGGCAGGGACACCACGGCGATGGCGATTACGGTGTTGATCAGGCCAGGGCCGAGGATGGCGACGATCGCCACAGCCAGCAGCAAGGAGGGCAGGGCCAGCATGATGTCCATCAAACGCATGATGGTCGGGCCGAGTACGCGCGGGAAGAACCCGGCGAGCAAGCCCATCAGGATGCCCGGGATCAGCGACATGACCACCGAGGACAAGCCGATCATCAAGGACAACCGCGAACCCTGGATCAGGCGCGACAGCAAATCGCGGCCCAGCTCATCGGTGCCGAGCAGGAACTGGATCTGCCCACCTTCCAGCCAGGCCGGCGGGGTCAGCAGGAAGTCGCGGTATTGCTCGCTCGGATCATGGGGCGCAACCCACGGGGCGAAGATGGCGCAGAAAATCACCAGCAGCATGAACATCAGGCCGGCGACGGCGCCCTTGTTCTTGGAGAACGCTTGCCAGAATTCTTTGTACGGCGACGGGTACAGCAGGCTCTGATCCACGACGGGCGTGGCGGTGGCTACTGAGGATGTTGGAGTGCTCATGGTATTGACCTCAGCGCTGATGACGGATGCGTGGGTTGGCAAAGCCGTAGAGGATGTCCACCACGAAATTGACCAGAATCACCAGGCAGGCGATTAACAGGATGCCGTTTTGTACGACCGGGTAGTCCCGGGCGCCAATGGCTTCGATCAGCCATTTGCCGATGCCGGGCCAGGAGAAGATGGTTTCGGTCAGGACCGCACCGGCCAGCAGGGTGCCGACTTGCAGGCCGACCACGGTCAGCACCGGAATCAGCGCGTTGCGCAGGCCGTGCACGAACACCACGCGCGACGGCGACAGGCCTTTGGCGCGGGCGGTACGGATGTAGTCCTCGCGCAGCACTTCGAGCATCGAGGAACGGGTCATCCGCGCAATCACCGCCAGCGGAATGGTACCCAGCACGATGGCCGGCAGGATCAGGTGATGCAGGGCATCGAGGAACGCGCCGACGTCATCGGCCAGCAGCGTATCGATCAGCATGAAACCGGTGCGCGGCTCGATGTCGTACAGCAGGTCGATCCGCCCGGACACCGGGGTCCAGCCCAGGCTCACCGAGAAGAACATGATCAGGATCAGGCCCCACCAGAAGATCGGCATCGAGTATCCCGCCAGGGAGATGCCCATCACCCCATGGTCGAACAAGGACCCTCGCTTGAGGGCCGCGATCACCCCGGCCAGCAGGCCCAGGATGCCGGCGAACAGCAGCGCGGCCATGGACAGTTCCAGGGTCGCGGGGAACAGGGAGGTGAACTCGGTCCACACGCTTTCACGGGTGCGCAAGGACTCGCCGAGGTCGCCGTGGACCAGCTTGCCGATGTAATCCAGGTACTGGGCATACAGGGGTTTGTTCAGACCTAGGCGTTCCATTGCCTGAGCGTGCATTTCCGGGTCGACTCTGCGTTCGCCCATCATGACTTCCACGGGGTCGCCAGGGATCATGCGAATCAACGCGAAGGTCAGCAAGGTGATGCCGAAGAACGTGGGGATCAGTAACCCCAGTCGGCGGGCAATAAAACTAAACATCGTAAGGTGTACCTCATCAGCCGGTTAGGCGTGCCCGGCATGCCTGGGTCGGGTATGCCGGGAGTTTTCTTATTTACTTCACCTGGGTGGTGGCGAAGTTATTCGTGGTGAGGGGGCTAATGTGATAGCCCTCTACGTTGTTGCGCATTGCGGTGAACATTCTAGTGTGTGCCATGCTGATCCAAGGCTGGTCCTGATTAAAAATAACCTGGGCCTGCTCGTAGAGTGCTGCGCGTTCGGCCGGATCGGTCTTTTCCCGGGCCTGATCGAGCAGCGCCTGGAACTTGTCATTGCACCAGCGTGCATAGTTTTCGCCGTTCTTGGCGGCTTCGCAACTGAGCATAGGCGTCAGGAAGTTATCCGGGTCGCCGTTATCGCCCGCCCATCCGGCGGAAACCATGTCGTGCTCGCCGTTTTTGGCGCGCTTGAGCATTTCGCCCCATTCCATCACGCGGATGTCGATCTTGATCCCGACCTTGGCCAGGTCGGCCTGCATCATCTGCGCGCCGAGCATCGGGTTGGGGTTGGTCGGACCGCCACCGTTGCGGGTGAACAGGGTGAACGTGGTGCCTTCCGGTACGCCGGCTTCCTTGAGCAGGGCACGGGCCTTGTCGAGGTCACGGACGGGGTTCTTCAGGCTGTGGTTGTAACCCAGCAGGGTGTCCGGGTACGGGTTGACCGCTGCTGTCGCATTGCCTTTGCCGAACAGGGCATTGACGTAGGCTTCCTTGTCGAACGCGATGTCGATGGCTTTGCGCACCCGCACATCACTCATGTATTTGTGCGTAGTGTTCATCGCGACGTAGGACACGGTCATCGCGTTCAGTTCGTCGACTTTCAGGTTCGGGTCTTTCTTGATGCTCGGGATATCGTCCGGCTTCGGATACAGCGCCACCTGACATTCGTTGGCCTTGAGCTTTTGCAGGCGCACGTTGTTGTCGGTGGCGATGGCCAGGATCAGCGCTTCGGCCGGTGGCTTGCCACGGAAATAATCCGGGTTGGCCTTGAAGCGGACCTGGGCGTCCTTGTTGTAACGCTGGAACACGAACGGACCGGTGCCGATCGGCTTGTTGTTCAGATCGCCAGTCTTGTTGGCCTTGAGCAACTGGTCAGCGTACTCGGCGGAGTAGATCGACGAGAAGGCCATGGCGATGTCGGCCAGGAACGGCGCTTCGCGACGGGTCAGGGTGAACTTGACCGTGTTGTCGTCGACTTTCTCGACGCTTTTTAGCAGTTCCTTGAAACCCATGCTTTCAAAGTACGGGAAGCCCACGCTCGACAGCTTGTGCCACGGGTGATTCGGGTCCAGCTGACGCTGGAAGCTCCAGACCACGTCGTCGGCATTCATGTCGCGGGTCGGCTTGAAGTAATCGGTGGTGTGAAACTTGACGCCTTTGCGCAGGTGAAAGGTGTAGCTCAAACCGTCTTCGCTGATGTCCCAGGAGTCGGCCAGGGCCGGAATCACGTCAGTGGTGCCGGGCTTGAAGTCTGCCAGGCGATTGAAGATGGTTTCGGCCACGGCGTCGGCGGTGACTGCAGTCGTGTACTGGACCATGTCGAAGCCTTCGGGGCTGGCTTCGGTGCAGACCACCAGCGGCTTGGCCGAGACACCGACAGCGACACTCAGCAAGGCGGCTGCGATGGCCGCACGTAGGGGAAGCATTTTCATCTATAACCCTCTGCAATCGATTGGAAGGACAAAAGCCGAACGGCCGGTTCATTGCTGAATCAGCCGTTCGGCAGGTGCATTACAAAATGTTGAACGGGATGGTGGTCACGAGACGGAACTCGTTGATGCTGCCATCAGCCTGGTTTTCGCTGGCGCGGTGAGCGGTGTAGGTGCCACGGATCGTGGTGGCCTTGAGCGGACCGCTCTGCACGGCGTATGTGGTACCGATGCCGTATTCATAGTGGTGTTCACCGTCCATGGACTGCACGCTGGCGTAAGCGCCGCCATTGTTATGAGTACCGTCGATGCCCCAGCCGCGGGCCTGATAGATGTTGAACTTCAGCCCCGGCACACCGTATTCGGCCATGTTCAGGCCATAGGCCACCTGGAAGGATTTCTCGTTCGGGCCGTTGAAGTCCGACAGCAGGGAGTTGGCCAGGTAGATGCCGTTGGTTTCGTGCAGGTAATCGAAGTACTCGTTGCCGTTCACTTCCTGGTACGAGAAGGTCAGGGTATGGGCCTGATGGGTCAATCCGAACGACAGGGAATAGGTGTCGTTGTCGATGTCGCCCAGCAGTTTTTTGCCTTCGTCGACCGTCTTGTAGTAGTTCAGTCCGGTGGTCAGGCTCAGTACCGAGCTGTCCCCCAGCACGTGACTCGCGCCGAAGTAGTACTGGTTCCACAGGTCTTCGGCCTGGGTACCCCACAAACTGGTGGTCAGGCTGGCGAACGGCTGGTAGGTGATCCCCGCAGTGTTCACGTGGTCGGCTTCGATGACCGTGTCGGCGTATTCGGCGCGGAATTTACGCAGGCTTTCTTCGGTTCGCGGTGAGTTGCGATCGAACGTGGCCAGGTCGAATGACAGGTTTTCCAGCTCTTCGCTGTGCAGGCTCACACCCTGGAAACTCGAGGGCAGGGCACGGTTGCCGATCACGTCGACCATCGGGCTGCTGAAGTTCTGGCGGCCGGCGGTCAGTGTGGTGTTGGAGAGACGAGCCTTGACGTTAGCCAGACCCAGTTTGCTCCACTGGTCTTCCGCCTCGCCGCCGTTTTCAGTCAGGGTCCGGTTGTTACCCAGACCGGGAACGCCATTGAGCGGTGCTCCGCCATTGGCAGAGGCGAGGTTCTTGCGATCACGCTCAAGGGCGACGGCGTTGTAGGCAGCGACTTCAGTGCTGAAACCGACGGTGCCCTCGGTGAAGCCCGAGTTGTACTTGATGATGGTGCCTTGTACCCAGTTGATGCGGCGGTCCGTGTTGGTCAGTACACCGTTCTTGTTGTACTTGAAATGGGCACCACGTTTCAGTTGTTCGTTGGCGTACCAGTTGCGCGTGGTCCCGCCGATCGACTGGCCTTCGACAAAGCCGCTGGCTTCGCTCTGGGCACTTTTCTCTTTCACGGTCACGGGCGTGAAAGCCTGGCTCTGGGTTTCAGCGTACGCCGTGGCGGTTACGCTGCTGATGGCCAAGGCCAGTATCGTTGTGCTGCTCAGTTTCATGGGTAAAGCTCCTTGCTTTCTATTTTTATGACCGGTCTTTTTTCTGTGATCCGGTTTGGTTTGGAACTCATTTACGTCATCGCAAACGTTTGCTTGATGCCAGGATGGCGAAAAAAGGCAACACGCCTGCGTGGGGATGGAAAATCCACCCCCTGGCGTTTTTGGCTAATCGGTTATTTTTCTAGGCCGACACCCGAGAACACGTTGCGGCCGAAGGGGCTTACTTTGAACCCTTCGATTTTGGTGCTCAGCGGTTGGTTGACCGTTGAGTGGGCGACTGGCGTGATCGGCACCTGCTGTTTGAGCAACTGCTGCGCCTGTTTGTAGAGCACGGTGCGCTGGTCGCGGTCGGTGACGACCTTGGCCTGCTTGATCAACTTGTCGTAAGCCGGATCACACCACATCGAGTAGTTGTTGCCGCCAATGGCGTCACAGCTGTACAGCGTGCCCAGCCAGTTGTCCGGATCACCGTTGTCACCGGTCCAGCCGATCAGGCTGATGTCGTGCTCGCCATTCTTGGTGCGCTTGATGTACTCGCCCCATTCATAGCTGACGATCTTGACCTTGAGGCCGATCTTCGCCCAGTCGGCCTGGAGCATCTCGGCCATCAACTTGGCGTTGGGGTTGTACGGGCGCTGCACAGGCATGGCCCACAGGGTGATTTCGGTGCCTTCCTTCACACCGGCCGCCTTGAGCAATTCCTTGGCTTTTTCCGGGTTGTAGGCGGCGTCCTTGATGGTTTCATCGTAGGACCATTGGGTTGGCGGCATGGCGTTGACGGCCAGTTGCCCCGCACCCTGGTAAACGGCATTGAGAATGCCTTGCTTGTTCACCGCCATGTCCAGCGCCTGGCGCACTTCGAGCTGGTCGAAGGGTTTGTGGCGCACGTTGTAGGCGATGTAGCCGAGGTTGAAACCGGGCTTCTCGATCAGTTGCAGTTTCGGGTCATTCTTCAGCGCGGGCACATCGGCAGGGCGAGGGTGCAGCGTGATCTGGCATTCGTTGGCCTTGAGTTTCTGCACCCGCACCGACGCATCGGTGTTGATGGCGAAAATCAGGTTGTCGAGCTTCACGCGGCTCGGGTCCCAGTATTGCTTGTTACCGGTGTAGCGGATGTTCGAGTCTTTCTGGTAGCTCTTGAACACGAACGGCCCGGTGCCGATCGGCTTCTGGTTGATGTCGCTCGGTTTGCCTTCGGCCAGCAGTTTGTCGGCGTACTCGGCGGACAGGATGGCGGCGAAGCTCATGGCGATGTTCTGGATGAACGCGGCGTCCACGCTGTTGAGCGTCATGACCACGGTCAGCGGCCCGGTCTTTTCGACCTTGGCGATGTTCTTGTTCAGGCTCATGCCGTTGAAGTATGGGAACTCGGTCGGATAAGCCTTACGGAAAGGTTGTTGCGGGTCGAGCATGCGATTGAACGTGAACAGCACGTCATCGGCGTTGAAATCACGGGTCGGCGTGAAGTACTTCGTTGTATGAAATTTCACCCCTTCGCGCAGGTGAAAGGTGTAAGTGAGGCCGTCCTCGGAAATATCCCAGCTAGTGGCCAGGCCCGGTACGACATTGGTCGCGCCTTTTTCGAACTCTGCCAAACGGTTGTACAGCGGCTCGGCGGCGTCATTGTCGGTCGCCGTGGTGTACTGCGCCGTGTCGAAACCGGCGGGGCTGCCCTCGGAGCAGAACACCAGGCTGCTGGCGGCCTGGCTCATGGAGGTGGCGGCCAACAGGCCGCTGCCCAGCAATGCGGATAAAACCAAGGTATGGCGCATAACGCTCCCTTTTCTCAAAGTGTGGTCAATGAGTCGCCATCTCGTCCAGGACGTGGCGGCAGCACTGAGTTCAAGCCATACAGGCAGCAAAACCGATCAGCCACAGATGCACGGGTCGGTACCCGACGGTAGGGACCGTGGGACCGGCAGTAAATGCGTAGAGTCCTAAAGACTCGTAGGAAATGGCAACGCGTCCGACTCGAATGCTGTAGTCAGCTTCGGATTCGGATGTAGGCAAATTCCTGCTTTCTCGGTAGATAAAGCAACGGCGACGTCAGAAACGTCGCCGTTGCAACACCTTACTTGCTGACGCTGACGCCGTAGAAGGAGTTCAAGCCAAATGGGCTGATCTTGAAGTCCTGCACGTTGGCGCGCATGGGTTGGAACACCGTCGAGTGAGCGATAGGTGTCATCGGGACGGCGTCTTTGAGGACGTGTTGCGCTTGTTTGTACAGCTCAGTGCGCTTGCCTTGGTCCGAAGTGCGCTTGGCTTGTTTGACGATGTCGTCGAACTTCTTGTCGCACCACTTGGAGAAGTTGTTGCCTTCCAGGGAGTCGCAACCGAACAGCACGTTGAGCCAGTTGTCCGGGTCACCGTTGTCGCCGCTCCAGCCAATCAGCATCGCGCCGTTCTCGCCGCCCTTGGAGCGCTTGATGTACTCGCCCCACTCGTAGCTCTGGATCTTGACCTTGAGGCCGATCTTCGCCCAGTCGGACTGCAGCATTTCAGCCATCAGCTTGGCGTTCGGGTTGTACGGACGCTGAACCGGCATCGCCCACAGGACGATCTCGGTACCTTCCTTGACGCCGGCTTCCTTGAGCAGCTCTTTGGCTTTCTCAGGATCGTACTTGGCGTCCTTGATGGTGGTGTCGTAGGACCACTGGGTCGGCGGCATGGCGTTGACCGCCAGTTGGCCGGCGCCCTGGTACACGGAGTCAATGATCTGCTGCTTGTTGACGGCCATGTCCATCGCCTGGCGCACTTTCAACTGCGACATCGGGTTCGGCTTGTCGTCGCCCTTGATCTTGTCCATCACGTTGTAGGCGATGTAGCCCAGGTTGAAGCCCGCCTGCTCAGGCATCTTCAGGGATTTATCTTCCTTGAGCGCCTTCAGGTCGGCCGGACGAGGGAACAGGGTGACCTGGCACTCGTTCTTCTTCAGCTTCTGGATACGTACCGACGGGTCGGTGGTGATGGCGAAGATCAGGTTGTCGATCTTCACGTCATCCGGCTTCCAGTAGTCCTTGTTCCCGGTGTAGCGGATGTTGGAGTCTTTCTGGTAGCTCTTGAACACGAACGGCCCGGTGCCGACCGGTTTCTGGTTGATGTCGGCAGCCTTGCCGTCCTTGAGCAGCTGGGCAGCGTACTCGGCGGACTGGACCGAGGCGAAACTCATTGCCATGTTCTGGATGAACGCGGCATCGACGTCTTTGAGGGTGAACTTGACGGTGTGATCGTCGACTTTATCGATCTTGGTGATGTTGGTATCCATCCCCATGTCGGTGAAGTACGGGAATTCGGTCGGGTACGCTTTGCGGAACGGGTCATCCTTGTTAATCATGCGATTAAAGGTGAACAGCACGTCGTCGGCGTTGAACTCACGAGTTGGCTTGAAGTACGGGGTGGTGTGGAACTTGACGCCTTCACGCAGGTGGAAGGTGTAAGTCAGGCCGTCATCGGATACGTCCCAGCTGGTCGCCAGGCCAGGAATCACGGCGGTGCCGCCGCGCTCGAACTGGGTCAGGCGGTTGAACATGGTTTCTGCAGAGGCGTCGAAGTCGGTTCCGGTGGTGTATTGACCTGGATCGAAACCGGCCGGGCTCCCTTCGGAGCAGAACACCAGGTTGGTCGCTGCTTGGGCGAATGGTGCGCTGGCTAACAAGCTTGCGCCAACTAAGAACGGAATGACCGCGTTTTTAAGCATGGTGGCCTCATGATTTGTTGTCATTTTTGGAATGTGAGGACGACCTCGTGAGTCGTTCCTGCGGATACTTATGCAGGGGCCATACCCAATGCAAGATCCAGAGTGACTACAAGCCTTAAACGGTGGCACGAACGTACCTTAATGTCGCATCGGTGTAACTTCTGGCGCATTTGACCGTTTGCGCGACGTTTTTTCGGTGCAAATGCCGCACTTTGACGGTGCGCCCGGTGCTTGGGTTGCACCCGGTCAGGGCGGGGTGTTACTTATTCATACCCCGATTTTAAGGGTGGGTATGGCGTGAATAAGAGTGGTTATTGTTGCACCGATAGTGGCCAATCGACCGCTTTTTCGGGTAGACCTACCATTTATAGCTCATGCCTGAAAACTGCCAATAAAAAACGGCGATCATTTTTAATGATCGCCGTTTTTGTTGTCGGGTTATCGAATCAAGGCATCAGCACTTCAATCGACCCGTCTGCGGTCATGCTCACCTGGCTGGTTCCGGCTTCGACTTCCGGCGTGACCGGTGCACTGTCCATGGCCGCTGCTTTCATCATCATCGGCGCGCGCATGTACGGTTGTGGATAACCATTGCTGTTGAGGTTCAGGTTGACGATCTTGTAGCCCTTGCCGCCCAGCGCATCGGTGGCCAGTTGGGCGCGGGCCTTGAACGCGGTCACGGCGTCTTTTAGCAGGGCGTCTTCGCTGGCCTTGCGGGTCGGCGTGGCGATGGCGAAGTCCATGCCGCCCATTTTCATGTCGGTGAGCAATTCGCCGGTCAGCTTCGACAGCGCGGCGAAGTCCGAGCTTTCCAGGCGCAACTCGGCGCGTTCACGCCAGCCGGTGATCTTCTGGCCCTTGGTGTCGTAGATCGGATAGCTGTTGCGGCTGCCCTGGCGCAGGGAAATGTCCTTGACCTGCTTGGCCTGGGCCAGTGCCTTGTTCATGGTGGTGCTGACCTCGGCGGCGAGTTTGGCCGGGTCGGTGTTCTGTGCTTCGGTGTAGAGCGTCACGATCATCAGATCGCGGGCCACTTCCTGACTGACTTCGGCGCGCAGGGAAATCTGGTTGTAATGAAGCTCGTCGGCGGCCAGGGCCGGGAGGCTGGCGAGGGTGCCGGCACTCAGGGCGAGAAGGGCGGCGCTGCGGCGGAATGTGTGCATGAAGGCTCCTTGAAAGGTGCGCAGGTGTATGGTCCGGGCCTGCGTGAAACCATCAGACTCTATGGAGCAGCCGCAAGTTTCAAGCTGCAAGCCACAAGTAAAAGCTTGCAGCTTGAAGCTTATAGCTTGCAGCTGCTTCACTGTGGCCGTTTGCCGCACTTTTGCCTGTCAGCCCCCGCGCTTGGTTATACTCCCGGTGATCCGCCTGGAGCGCTCATCAGGAGAGCTCATGCTCGCCCCCGTTCAAATCACTTCCGCCACTCGCCAGAACCTCTGGCGGCTGACGTTCATCCGCACGTTGGTGCTGGCCGCCCAGGCCGGTTCCGTGGGCCTGGCCTACTGGTTCGAATTGCTGCCGCTGCCCTGGTTCCAGCTGGCCGCGACGCTCGCGTGTTCAATGCTGCTGTGCGTGTTCACGGCCATTCGCCTGCGCACTTCGTGGCCGGTGACCGAGCTTGAGTACGCCGTGCAACTGGCTTGCGACCTTTTTATCCACAGCGCGTTGCTGTATTTCTCCGGCGGTTCGACCAACCCCTTCGTCTCTTATTACCTGGTGCCGCTGACCATCGCTGCGGTGACGCTGCCATGGCGTTATTCGGTGATTCTGTCGGGTATCGCGCTGACGATGTACACGTTGTTGCTGGCGCAGTTCTACCCATTGCAGACCTTCCCGATTGCCCGGGAAAACCTGCAGGTGTACGGGATGTGGCTGAGCTTCGCCCTCGCTGCGGCGGTCATCACGTTCTTCGCCGCACGCATGGCTGAAGAGCTGCGACGCCAGGAAGAATTGCGCGCTATCCGCCGCGAAGAAGGCCTGCGCGATCAGCAGTTACTGGCCGTCGCCACCCAGGCCGCGGGCGCTGCCCATGAGTTGGGCACGCCGCTGGCGACCATGAGCGTGCTGCTCAAGGAAATGCGTCAGGACCATCACGACCCGATGCTGCAAGACGACCTGAGCGTGCTGCAGGATCAGGTCAAGCTGTGCAAGGAAACCTTGCAGCAGCTTGTTCGGGCAGCGGAGGCCAATCGCCGTTTGGCGGTGGAGATGCAGGACGTCACCGATTGGCTCGACGAAGCCCTCAATCGCTGGCACCTGATGCGCCCCGAAGCCAGTTATCGCTTCCAGCGCCTCGGCCAGGGCGCGGTGCCGCGCATGGCGCCGCCGCCGGACCTGACCCAGGCGCTGCTGAATTTGCTGAACAACGCCGCCGATGCCTGTCCCGAAGGTCTGCAAGTGACCCTGGACTGGGATTGGGAAAACCTGACCATCAGCATTCGCGACCACGGCGCCGGTGTGCCGCTGGCCATTGCCGAACAGATCGGCAAACCGTTTTTTACCACCAAGGGCAAAGGCTTCGGTCTGGGCCTGTTTTTGAGTAAGGCGAGCGTGACACGCGCTGGCGGCTCAGTGAAACTCTACAGTCATGAGGAAGGTGGCACGCTCACCGAGCTGCGCCTGCCCCGTGTCGCCCGAGGAAACGAACATGAGTGAAGAGATCCAAGTCGAAGGCGAAGAACTGCCGCATTTGTTGCTGGTCGATGACGATGCAACGTTTACCCGCGTCATGGCCCGCGCCATGGCCCGCCGTGGTTTTCGCGTCAGCACTGCTGGCTCTGCTGAAGAAGGCCTGACCATCGCCCAGGCCGACCTGCCGGATTACGCCGCCCTGGACCTGAAAATGGACGGCGACTCGGGTCTGGTGCTGTTGCCGAAGTTGCTGGAGCTGGACCCGGAAATGCGCGTGGTGATCCTCACCGGTTACTCGAGCATTGCCACGGCGGTCGAAGCGATCAAGCGTGGCGCCTGCAACTACCTGTGCAAACCGGCCGACGCCGACGACGTGCTGGCAGCGTTGCTGTCCGAGCATGCCGACCTCGACAGCCTGGTGCCGGAAAACCCGATGTCCGTGGACCGCTTGCAGTGGGAACACATCCAACGCGTGCTGACCGAGCACGAAGGCAACATTTCCGCCACTGCCCGCGCCCTGGGCATGCACCGCCGCACGCTGCAGCGCAAACTGCAGAAGCGTCCCGTTCGTCGCTGAACCTGCGCTGAACGAATGCGGGCCGCTCCTCGCGACAAACCGAACCGATCATCTATGATCGGTTCGAACGTGTTCATTTCTTTATCGAGCCTTTTCCATGAATCAGAACGCTGAGTACTCCGCGGTCAATGATGCTGTGCGCAGGCAGTTTTTTCGCAAAGTGTGGGCGATGATCACGCCTTACTGGCGCAGTGAAGAGAAGGCCAAGGCCTGGACGCTACTGATCGCGGTGATCGCGCTGTCGCTGATCAGCGTGGGGATCTCGGTGTGGTTCAACACCTGGTACAAGGATTTCTACAACGCCTTGCAACAGAAGGATGAAGCCGCGTTCTGGCGGTTGATTCTGTACTTCTGTGCGATTGCCACCGTGGCGATTATCGGCGCGGTGTACCGACTCTACCTGACCCAGATGCTGACGATCCGCTGGCGCGCCTGGCTCACCGAAAAGCATTTCTCGCGTTGGCTCGCCGACAAGAATTACTACAAGCTGGAGCAGGGTGGCTACACCGATAACCCGGACCAGCGGATTTCCGAAGACCTCAACAACTTCACCTCCGATACCTTGAGCCTGGGCATTGGCTTGCTGCGCAATGTCGTCAGCCTGGTGTCGTTCTCGATCATCCTGTGGGGCGTGTCGGGCAGCATCGAAGTGTTCGGTGTGACCATTCCCGGCTACATGTTCTGGTGCGTGCTGGTTTACGCCGTGGTGGGTAGCTGGCTGACGCATTTGATCGGTCGTCGCCTGATCGGCCTGAACAACCGGCAACAGCGCTTCGAAGCCGACCTGCGTTTCTCCATGGTGCGGGTTCGCGAGAATGCCGAAAGTATTGCGTTGTACAACGGCGAGCCCAACGAAAACCGCCGCCTGAGCAGTCGCTTTTCGATGGTCTGGCACAACTTCTGGGACATCATGAAGGTGTCCAAGCGCCTGACCTTCTTCACGTCCGGTTACGAGCAAGCGGCAATCATTTTCCCTTTCATTGTCGCCGCACCACGTTACCTCTCCGGCAAGATCGAATTGGGCGAGCTGATGCAAATCAGCTCGGCATTCGGCAATGTCCAGGACAGTTTCAGCTGGTTCATCACTGCATACCAGAGCCTCGCCTCGTGGCGCGCCACCTGCGATCGTCTGCTCAGCTTCCGTCAGGCCATGACCGACAACGAACAACGCGCGCCGGCCATCGATGTGCAAACCACGGGCTCCGCGTTGAAGGTGCACGACCTCGGCCTCGATCTGGCAGACGGTCGTCATTTGTTGACCAGTGCCGACATGATCGTGGAGGAAGGCGAGCGCGTGATGCTCAGCGGTCGTTCCGGCAGCGGCAAGTCGACCTTGCTGCGGGCGATGGGGCACCTGTGGCCAACGGGGCACGGCAGCATTCGTTTGCCGTCGGCGCGCTATCTGTTCCTGCCGCAGAAACCCTATCTGCCGATTGGCACGTTGCGTGAGGCGCTGAGTTATCCACAGGTCGCCGACACCTATCCCAACGAGCGCTACGTGCACGTGCTGGAAACTTGCCGTCTGCCGCATCTGGTGGCGCGTCTGGATGAAGCCAACCACTGGCAGCGCCTGTTATCGCCGGGTGAACAACAGCGCCTGGCCTTTGCCCGCGCTCTGCTTTACGCGCCGCAATGGCTGTACATGGACGAAGCGACATCGGCGATGGATGAAGAGGACGAGGCGTCGTTGTATCAGGCGTTGATCGATGAGTTGCCGGGGTTGAGCATCGTCAGCGTCGGCCATCGCAGCAGCCTCAAGCGCTTCCATCCGCGGCACATTCGTATCGAGAATGGCCACCTGGTGGACCAGACTGTGACCGCCTGAACACCACGCCCCTGTAGGAGCTGGCTTGCCAGCGATGAACGATAACGCAGTTTCACAGACGGACCGCGTGATGGCCATCGCTGGCAAGCCAGCTCCTACAGAGGGCGGGGTGATCGTACAACCGCGTTGCGCTATGATGCGCTTTCAACAGCCGAATCTTTTCGAGACAGATGTTCACCATGGAAAACCCGAACGCCACACCACGTCTCCCTCGCAAGCGGCGCAGCCTCGCTCAGGAACTGGTGACGGTGCTGTCCGAGCAGATCCGCGACGGTCAGCTCAAGCGTGGCGACAAATTGCCCACCGAGTCGGCGATCATGGATGCCCATGGCGTCAGCCGCACCGTGGTGCGCGAAGCGATTTCCCGTTTGCAGGCGGCGGGGCAGGTCGAAACCCGGCATGGCATCGGCACCTTCGTGCTCGACACGCCGAGCCCGAGCGGTTTTCGTATCGACCCGGCGACCGTGGTGACCTTGCGTGACGTGCTGGCGATTCTTGAATTGCGCATCAGCCTGGAAGTGGAATCCGCCGGCCTGGCCGCGCAACGCCGCAGCCCGGAACAACTGGCGACCATGCGTGCCGCTCTGGATGCTTTGAACGAAAGCGCGGCCCACGCCAGTGACGCGGTGGCGTCGGACTTCGCCTTTCACCTTGAAATCGCCTTGTCCACCGGTAACCGCTATTTCACCGACATCATGACCCATCTGGGCACCAGCATCATTCCCCGCACCCGGCTCAACTCCGCGCGACTGGCCCACGATGACCAGCAGCACTACATGAGTCGCCTGAGCCGCGAGCACGAAGAAATCTACGATGCCATTGCCCGTCAGGATTCCGATGCGGCACGGGCCGCCATGCGCCTGCACCTGACCAACAGCCGTGAGCGGTTGCGTCATGCGCATGAAGAGGCTGAGGCGCAGCGGGGTTAAAACCTCTGCCAGCGACTCATCGCCTGATAAGCCGTCATCGCGAGCAGGCTCACTCCCACCGTGTTTTGTGTACCGGACCCCTGTAGGAGCGAGCCTGCTCGCGATAGGGCCGCAAGCCATAAAATAAAACCCGTGCCTAAAATCTTCCGACAACGTATCTCTCAAACGACCGTTCATCACGGCGCTCGCAACTGTCCTCCCTCCGTTGAATCCCTCTAAAAATCTAGCTCGTAGCTTATTTTGTCGAACAATTTCCCCCCGTCGCGATGAAATGCAGTTGACGATTATCTTTTAAGTTGTACGATGACCTACAACTTCGGCGCAGGCTGAACGGTTTTCTCACACACAACGTCGCAATCCAGGGTGTTCGAATAATGAATCCACAAGAACTGAAGTCCATCCTCTCTTCCGGTCTGCTGTCTTTCCCGGTCACCGATTTCAATGCCCAGGGCGATTTCAACCGCGCTGGCTACATCAAACGTCTGGAATGGCTGGCCCCATACGGCGCCTCGGCTCTGTTCGCCGCGGGCGGCACCGGTGAGTTCTTCTCTCTGGCGGCCAGCGAATATTCGGAAATCATCAAGACTGCCGTCGACACCTGCGCTACCAGCGTGCCGATTCTGGCCGGTGTCGGTGGTTCGACCCGCCAGGCCATCGAGTACGCTCAGGAAGCCGAGCGTCTGGGCGCCAAAGGTCTGTTGCTGCTGCCGCACTACCTGACCGAAGCCAGCCAGGACGGCGTTGCCGCCCACGTTGAAGCCGTGTGCAAATCGGTCAACATCGGCGTCGTGGTCTACAACCGTAACGTCTGCCGCCTGACCGCACCGCTGCTGGAACGTCTGGCCGAGCGCTGCCCGAACCTGATCGGCTACAAGGATGGCCTGGGCGATATCGAGTTGATGGTGTCGATCCGTCGCCGCCTCGGTGATCGCTTCACCTACCTGGGTGGTCTGCCGACCGCCGAAGTCTACGCCGCTGCCTACAAGGCTCTCGGCGTGCCGGTCTACTCCTCGGCGGTGTTCAACTTCATCCCGAAAACCGCGATGGATTTCTACCACGCGATCACTCGTGAAGATCACGCCACCGTTGGCAAGATCATCGATGACTTCTTCCTGCCGTATCTGGACATCCGTAACCGCAAGTCCGGTTACGCCGTGAGCATCGTCAAGGCCGGGGCAAAAATTGCCGGCTATGACGCAGGTCCTGTGCGTGCACCGCTGACCGATCTGACGGGCGAAGAGTACGAAATGCTCGCCGCGCTGATCGACAAGCAGGGTGCGCAGTAACACATCCGATTAAGTAAGGCCGCTGAGCAATCAGCGGCCTTTTGCGTGAGGAGATCTCAAGTGGCAGATGCAAAGCGTTTTGATAACTACATCAACGGCGAATGGGTTGCCGGTGGCGATTATTCGACCAACATCAACCCGTCCGAACTGAGCGATGCCATCGGCGATTACGCCAAGGCTGACCTGACTCAAGTCCACGCCGCCATCGACGCCGCCCGCGCCGCGTTCCCGGCCTGGTCCACGTCCGGCATTCAGGCACGTCACGATTCTCTCGATAAAGTCGGTACCGAAATCCTCGCCCGGCGCGAAGAGCTCGGCAACCTGCTGGCCCGGGAAGAGGGCAAGACCCTGCCTGAGGCCATCGGCGAAGTGACTCGCGCCGGTAACATCTTCAAGTTCTTCGCCGGTGAATGTCTGCGCTTGTCCGGCGACTACTTGCCGTCGGTGCGTCCGGGCGTCAACGTTGAAGTCACTCGCGAAGCCTTGGGCGTGGTCGGTCTGATCACCCCGTGGAACTTCCCGATTGCCATTCCGGCGTGGAAAATCGCCCCGGCCCTGGCCTACGGCAACTGCGTCGTGCTCAAGCCTGCTGACCTGGTTCCGGGTTGCGCCTGGGCGCTGGCCGAAATCATCTCCCGCGCAGGCTTCCCGGCCGGTGTGTTCAACCTGGTGATGGGCAGCGGTCGCGTGGTGGGCGATGCACTGGTCCACAGCCCGAAAGTCGACGGCATCAGCTTCACCGGTTCCGTGGGCGTCGGTCGTCAGATCGCGGTCAGCTGCGTATCGCGCCAAGCCAAGGTCCAGTTGGAAATGGGCGGCAAGAACCCGCAGATCATTCTCGACGACGCCGACCTCAAGCAAGCGGTCGAGCTGTCGGTGCAGAGCGCGTTCTACTCCACTGGCCAGCGTTGCACGGCCTCGAGCCGCTTTATCGTCACCGCTGGCATCCACGACCAGTTCGTCGAAGCCATGGCCGAGCGCATGAAGTCGATCAAAGTCGGCCACGCACTGAAAGCCGGCACCGACATCGGCCCGGTGGTCTCGCAAGCCCAGCTTGAACAGGACATGAAGTACATCGACATCGGCCAATCCGAAGGTGCGCGTCTGGTCAGCGGCGGTGGTCTGGTGACGTGCGACACCGAGGGTTACTTCCTCGCGCCAACGCTGTTTGCCGACAGCGAAGCGTCGATGCGCATCAGCCGTGAAGAGATCTTCGGCCCAGTGGCCAACATCGTCCGTGTGGCTGATTACGAAGCTGCGCTGGCCATGGCCAACGACACCGAATTCGGTCTGTCGGCGGGCATTGCCACCACGTCGCTGAAATACGCCAACCACTTCAAGCGCCACTCCCAGGCCGGGATGGTGATGGTCAACCTGCCGACCGCCGGTGTGGATTACCACGTTCCTTTCGGTGGGCGTAAAGGTTCATCCTATGGATCACGTGAGCAAGGTCGCTATGCGCAAGAGTTCTACACGGTCGTGAAGACCAGCTACATCGGTTCGTAAACGCAATACCCCTGTAGGAGCGAGCTTGCTCGCGATGGTCTTGAGTACGCGGCGCTCAACCTGATGCCCCGCGTCATCGTTGACCACCATCGCGAGCAAGCTCGCTCCTACAGGGGAGAAACAACAGATTCACCCGCGCATAAAAATAATCAGTGGGAGTACATCTACATGCAATCGACCCAGAAGCCGACTCACGTCCGCTATTTGATTCTGCTCATGCTTTTCATCGTGACCACGATCAACTACGCCGACCGGGCTACCATCGCAATCGCCGGCTCCAGCCTGCAAAAAGACCTCGGCATTGACGCGGTCACCCTCGGCTATATCTTCTCCGCATTCGGTTGGGCCTATGTGGCCGGGCAAATCCCCGGTGGCTGGCTGCTGGACCGTTTCGGTTCGAAAAAAATCTACGCACTGAGCATCTTCACCTGGTCGCTGTTCACCGTGCTGCAGGGTTATGTCGGCGAGTTCGGCATGTCCACCGCAGTGGTTGCGCTGTTCATGCTGCGCTTTTTGGTGGGCCTGGCTGAAGCGCCATCCTTCCCCGGCAACGCACGCATCGTGGCCGCCTGGTTCCCGACCGCTGAACGCGGCACCGCCTCGGCGATTTTCAACTCGGCGCAATACTTTGCCACCGTGTTGTTTGCACCGCTGATGGGCTGGATCGTCTACAGCTTCGGCTGGCAGCACGTGTTCATCGTCATGGGCGTGATCGGCATCATCTTCTCCGGGATCTGGCTGAAAGTGATCTACAGCCCGCGCCAGCACCCGCTGATCAACGAGGCCGAGTTCAAGCACATCGCCGACAACGGCGGCATGGTCGACATGGACCAGGACAAGGGCAAAGGCAAAAAGGGCGACGGTCCGAAGTGGGACTACATACGCCAACTGTTGACCAACCGCATGATGCTCGGCGTGTATCTGGGCCAGTACTGCATCAACGGCATCACCTACTTCTTCCTGACCTGGTTCCCGGTGTACCTGGTGCAGGAGCGCGGCATGACCATCCTCAAGGCCGGTTTCATCGCGTCCTTGCCGGCGATCTGCGGCTTCATTGGTGGTGTACTCGGCGGGGTGATTTCCGATTACCTGCTGCGTAAAGGTCATTCCCTGACCTTCGCCCGCAAGGCGCCGATTATCGCTGGCCTGTTGGTTTCCAGCAGCATCGTGGCGTGCAACTACGTGGACGTTGAATGGATGGTCGTCGGCTTCATGGCCCTGGCATTCTTCGGCAAAGGCGTGGGCGCATTGGGCTGGGCGGTGGTGTCCGACACCTCGCCGAAGCAGATCGCCGGTCTCAGCGGTGGCTTGTTCAACACCTTCGGCAACATTGCTTCGATCACCACGCCAATCGTGATCGGCTACATCATCAGCTCCACCGGTTCGTTCAAATGGGCGCTGGTGTTTGTTGGTTGCAACGCACTGGTCGCGGTGTTCAGCTATCTGGTGATCGTGGGCCCGATCAAACGTGTGGTGCTCAAAGAGCCGCCTGCGAACGGTACTGAAGCCCCTGGCAAATTGTCTCAAGCGCATTCCTGAGGAGCGGCGTCATGCAGTTGATTGAACATTCCGATTCGCCGCGCTACATCCGTCTGCACGAGCGGGACAACGTGGTGATCGTGGTCAATGATCAGGGTGTACCGGCCGGCACCGAGTTTGCCGATGGCCTGGTTACCGTGGACTTCGTGCCGCAGAGCCATAAGGTCACTCTGGAAGACATTCCCTCGGGTGGCCAGGTGATTCGTTACGGCCAGGTCATTGGCTACGCCTTGCAGCCGATTCCGCGCGGCAGTTGGGTCAAGGAAGATCAACTGCGCATGCCGACCGCGCCACCGCTGGACAGCCTGCCGCTGTCCACCGAAGTGCCGGCCGCGCAGGCACCGCTGGAAGGGTTTACTTTCGAGGGTTATCGCAACGCCGACGGCACCGTCGGCACGCGTAACATCCTCGGTATCACCACCACGGTTCAGTGCGTAACGGGTGTGCTAGACCATGCGGTAAAACGCATCAAGGACGAGTTGCTGCCCAAGTATCCGCACGTCGATGACGTGGTGGCGCTGACCCACAGTTACGGCTGTGGCGTGGCCATCACAGCCACCGACGCCTACATCCCGATTCGTACCGTGCGCAACCTGGCGCGCAACCCGAACCTGGGTGGCGAAGCCTTGGTGATCAGCCTGGGTTGCGAGAAATTGCAGGCCGGGCAGGTGATGCACGAGAACGACAGTTCGGTGGATCTCAGCGAGCCGTGGTTGTATCGGCTACAGGATTCCAGTCACGGCTTCACCGAGATGATCGAGCAGATCATGGAGCTGGCCGAGACGCGTTTGAAGAAGCTCGATCAGCGCCGCCGGGAAACCGTGCCGGCGTCCGAGCTGATTCTTGGCATGCAGTGCGGCGGCAGTGATGCGTTTTCCGGCATCACCGCTAACCCCGCATTGGGCTATGCCTCGGACTTGTTGCTGCGGGCTGGCGCGACGGTGATGTTTTCCGAAGTCACCGAAGTGCGCGATGCGATTTATCTGCTGACTTCTCGGGCGCAAACCAAGGAAGTCGCGCAGGAACTGGTGCGCGAAATGGACTGGTACGACCGTTACCTGGCCAAGGGCGAGGCGGACCGCAGCGCCAACACTACGCCGGGCAACAAGAAGGGCGGGTTGTCGAACATTGTCGAGAAGTCCCTGGGGTCGATCGTCAAGTCCGGCAGCAGCGCGATCACTGGCGTGCTTGGCCCTGGCGAGCGCTTCAAGGAAAAAGGCCTGATCTTCTGCGCGACCCCGGCCAGTGACTTTGTCTGCGGGACGTTGCAGCTGGCGGCAGGGATGAACCTGCACGTGTTCACGACCGGTCGTGGTACGCCGTACGGTTTGGCGATGGCGCCGGTGGTGAAGGTCTCGACCCGGACGGAACTGGCCCAGCGCTGGCCGGACCTGATCGACATTGACGCCGGACGGATCGCTACTGGACGCGCTTCCATCGAAGACCTCGGTTGGGAGTTGTTCCACTACTATCTGGACGTGGCCAGCGGCAAGAAGCAGACGTGGGCGGAGCAGCACAAACTGCATAACGACATCACCTTGTTCAACCCGGCGCCGATCACGTAAGACCGCGTCGCCTGCATCGCTGGCAAGCCAGCTCCTACAAGGATTGCGCTGAACCTTTAGGAGCTGGCTTGCCAGCGATAGCGATCTACCAGACGCCAACGTCTGCGGTGGCTTATCATTAGCCACCTAACGACGCCCACCAAGGTTACCCCCGGCATGCTGGCAATTTTCCTCGAAACCCTGAACATCACCGCACCGGTGTTCGCCATGCTGTTTCTGGGGGTGTTGCTCAAGCGCGTCGGCTGGATCAATGACAACTTCATCCACACCGCGTCGGCCCTGGTGTTCAACGTCACCATGCCGGCGTTGCTGTTTCTGGGCATCCTGCATGCCGACCTGCACGCCGCACTGCAACCGGCGCTGCTGATCTACTTCTCCCTCGCGACCCTGGTGTGTTTTGCCATTGCCTGGGGGTGGGCGATCTTCAAGTGCCCGCGTGAAGACCGGGGGATTTACACCCAGGGCGCGTTTCGCGGCAACAACGGCGTCATTGGCCTCGCGCTGGCCGCGAGCATGTATGGCGACTACGGGATTTCCCTTGGGGCGATTCTCGCGGCGCTGGTGATTCTGTTCTACAACACGCTGTCGACCATTGTGCTGGCGGTGTACAGCCCGGTGATCAAGTCCGATCCGTGGAGCATCTGCAAAAGCGTGTTCAGCAATCCGTTGATCATCAGCGTGATTGCGGCGGCGCCATTTGCCTATTTCAAGATCGGGTTGCCGGGTTGGCTGGAAACTTCCGGACAGTATCTGGCGCAAACCACGTTGCCGTTGGCGCTGATCTGCATCGGCGGTACGTTGTCGCTGGCGGCGCTGCGCAAGAGCGGCAACATGGCGCTGAGTTCGAGTCTGGTGAAGATGATCGGCCTGCCGGTACTGGCGACCCTGGGTGCCTGGTTGTGGGGCTTTCGTGGCGCGGAGTTGGGGATTTTGTTTTTGTACTTCGGCAGCCCGACCGCAGCGGCCAGTTTTGTCATGGCCCGGGCGGCTAATGGCAACCATGAGCTGGCGGCGGCGATTATCGTGATCACCACGTTGATGGCGGCGGTCACCACCAATCTCGGGATCTTCGTTTTGCAGTGGGGTGGGTGGATCTAAAGGCAAAGGTCAAAAGATCGCAGCCTGCGGTGTAGGCGCTGCCGCAGGCTGCGATCTTTTCAAAGCAACAAAATTATTCCGGCTTCTGATAACTGTCGATCACTTCCTGCGCTGCCCGAAACGCATCAATCGCCGCCGGCACACCGGCATACACCGCGCAATGCAGCAGGGCTTCACGAATCTCTTCCACTGTGCAGCCATTGTTCAGCGCGCCGCGCACGTGACCTTTCAATTCCTGCGGGCACTTGAGTGCCGTCAGCGCGGCGAGGGTGATCAGGCTGCGGGTTTTCAGCGGCAGGCCTTCGCGATTCCACACACCGCCCCAGGCGTGTTCGTTGACGAAATCCTGCAGCGGCTGGGTGAATTCGGTGGCATTGCCCAGTGCGCGGTCGACAAAGGCGTCCCCCATTACTTGGCGACGCACTTCAACGCCGCTTTTTTTATTCTCGCTCATGGCAATTCTCTCTTGTGGTGTTGGCGACGCCAGGCGCGCAGTGACGTGAACAGCAAATACGCCACCAGCGCCGGCAGGACGAAAAACAGCATCAGGTGTTCAAGCTTGCCCGCCAGCGGCATGCCGGTGGTGAACGACACCACGTGCAGTCCATATGCCAGGTACAAACCCAAAAACAGCAGGCCTTCGGCGCGGGTCACGCGGTAGCCGGTATAGAACAGCGGCAGGCAAAGCACGGCGACACCGAGCATCACTGGCAAGTCAAAATCCAGCGCGTTGGGCGACACCGACAGTGGCGACGGCGCCACCAGTACCGTAACGCCGAGCACCCCCAAGAGGTTGAACAGGTTGCTGCCGATAACGTTACCTACAGCGATGTCACGCTCGCCGCGAATCGCGGCGATCAGCGAGGTGGCCAGCTCGGGTAAGGATGTGCAGACGGCAACGATAGTCAGACCGATGATCCGCTCTGAAAACCCCAGGTCAGTGGCGACCGCGACGGCCGCGCCCAGTAGCAGATGTCCTGCGTAAACCAGCATTGCCAACCCGCTGACAATCATCAGCAAGCTGCTGATCCAAGGCGCCTGTGCCTTGTGGTCATGGCTTGAAACCGGGCGCGCTGAGTGTCGCGATTGGCGCAGCAACAGGCCGAGGTACAGCGCCAGCGCCATCAGCAATATCACGCCGTCCGTGCGGGTCAGTTCTTCGTTCCACGCCAGGACCGACACCAGCAAACTGGCACCGATCATCAGCGGGATGTCCAGGCGCACCAGTTGCCGGGAAACCCGCAAGGGAATGATCAGCGCGGACAGTCCAAGAGTGACGAGGATGTTGAAAATGCTGCTGCCGATCACGCTGCCGACGGCGATGTCGGCGTTGTTCGTCAGGGTCGCTTGCAGGCTCACCGCCATCTGCGGTGCGCTGCTGCCGAGGGCGACGATGGTCAGGCCGATGATCAGGGGCCGGACATGCAGGCGCGCGGCCAGGCGCACGGCGGCGCGGACCATCAGTTCGGCGCCGACAATCAACAGCAGCAGCCCGCTGAACAGTTCGATCACACTGATCAGGGGTAAATCGGCTAATCCGAAAATGGTCGGGACTCCATCCGTCAGTCGTCGAGGACTTGCACGCGAACCTTCGCAGTGCCGCTGCGCAGCATGCCCAGGCGCTCGGCGGCTTCCCGGGACAGGTCGATCAGGCGGCCACGGGTGTGCGGCCCGCGATCATTGATGCGTACCACGCAGGATTTGTCGTTATTCAGATTGGTGACCTTCACCCGTGTACCAAAGGGTAGCTGGCGATGGGCGGCGGTCATGGAATTCATGTTGAAACGCTCGCCGTTGGCGGTGCGTTTGCCTTGGTGTTTGGCGCCGTAGTAAGAAGCCACACCGGTTTTGTCGTAGCCATGCGGATCGACGGTGTCGGTGCTGGCGCAACCGGCCAAGAAAGAGAGCAGGGCGCAAAGGCTGAGCAGATGCTTCATTGAAGGTTTCCCGAAAACAAATGTGGGAGCCAGCAGGCTGGCTCCCACAAGGAGTGGAGCCAGATTTGAAGGCTGGCTCCATTTTCATCAGCCTTCGAGTTTGCTTTTCAGCAATTCGTTCACCTGTTGCGGGTTGGCCTTGCCTTTGGAGGCTTTCATGGCCTGGCCGACGAAGAAGCCGAACATCTTGCCGCGCTTGGCTTCGTCTGCCGCGCGGTATTGCTCGACTTGCTCGGCATTGGCCGCGAGCATTTCGTCCAGCACCGCCGAGATGGCGCCGGTGTCGGTCACTTGCTTGAGGCCGCGCTTGTCGATGATCTCGTCCGCGCTGCCTTCGCCATTGGCCATCGCTTCAAACACCACCTTGGCGATCTTGCCGGAGATGGTGTTGTCCTTGATGCGCAGCAGCATGCCGCCCAGAAGCTCGGCGGAAACCGGCGACTGTTCGATGTCCAGGCCTTGCTTGTTGAGCAGGCTGCCCAACTCGACCATCACCCAGTTCGCCGCCAGCTTGGCGTCGCCGCCGATGCTCGCGACTTTCTCGAAGTAATCGGCTTGTTCGCGGCTGGTGGCCAGCACGCTGGCGTCGTAGACCGACAGGCCGAACTGCTCCTGGAAGCGCTCGCGCTTCTGCGGTGGCAATTCCGGCAGGGTGGCGCGCACGTCGTCGAGGAACGAGTTCTCGATCACGACGGGCAGCAGGTCCGGATCGGGGAAGTAACGGTAGTCGTTGGCCTCCTCTTTGCTGCGCATCGGACGGGTTTCGTCCTTGTTCGGATCGTACAGGCGAGTCTGCTGGATGACTTTGCCGCCGTCTTCGATCAGTTCGATCTGACGCTGGATTTCGCTGTTGATCGCCTTCTCGATGAAACGGAACGAGTTGACGTTCTTGATCTCGCAGCGGGTGCCGAACTCGACCTGGCCTTTCGGACGGATCGACACGTTGCAGTCGCAGCGCAGCGAACCTTCGGCCATGTTGCCGTCGCAAATACCCAGGTAACGTACCAGCGCGTGGATGGTCTTGACGTAAGCCACGGCCTCCTTGGCGCTGCGCATGTCCGGCTCGGAAACGATTTCCAGCAGCGGCGTGCCGGCACGGTTCAGGTCGATGCCGGTGGCACCGTTGAACTCTTCGTGCAGGCTTTTACCGGCGTCTTCTTCCAGGTGCGCACGGGTAACGCCGACACGTTTGATCGTGCCGTCTTCCATGGCGATGTCCAGGTGGCCCTTGCCGACGATCGGCAATTCCATCTGGCTGATCTGGTAGCCCTTCGGCAGGTCCGGATAGAAGTAGTTTTTACGGGCGAACACGTTGTGTTGGCCGATCTCGGCGTCAATCGCCAGACCGAACATCACCGCCATGCGCACCGCTTCCTGGTTCAGCACCGGCAGCACGCCGGGCATGCCCAGGTCTACGAGGCTGGCCTGGGTGTTCGGCTCGGAACCGAACGTGGTGGAACTACCGGAAAAAATTTTCGACCGGGTGGTGAGCTGGGTGTGAATCTCCAGCCCGATCACGACTTCCCATTGCATGTGTGTCTCCTCAGAAGCCGGTTGGGGTGCGGGTGTGCCAGTCAGTGTTGAGCTGATACTGGTGGGCAACGTTCAACAGGCGACCTTCCTGGAAATACGGAGCGAGCAATTGCACGCCGACCGGCAGACCGTCGACAAAACCGGCCGGCATCGACAGGCCAGGCAGGCCCGCGAGGTTGGCGGTGATGGTGTAGACGTCTTCCAGGTACGCAGCGACCGGGTCGCTGTTCTTGGCGCCGAGCTTCCAGGCCGGGTTCGGCGTGGTTGGGCCGAGGATGATGTCGACCTCATTGAAGGCCGCCATGAAGTCGTTCTTGATCAAGCGACGGATCTTCTGCGCCTTCAGGTAGTAAGCGTCGTAGTAACCGGCCGACAGCGCGTAGGCACCGACCATGATCCGGCGCTGCACTTCAGGACCGAAGCCCTCGCCACGGGAGCGTTTGTATAGGTCGATCAGGTTGACCGGGTTTTCGCAGCGGTAGCCGAAGCGCACGCCGTCGAAACGCGACAGGTTGGACGAGGCTTCCGCCGGGGCGATCACATAGTATGCAGGGATCGCGTGCTGCATGTTCGGCAGGCTGATTTCCTTGATCACGGCGCCGAGCTTTTCCAGCTCCTTGACGCTGTTGTGGATCAGCTCGGCGATGCGCGGGTCGAGACCGGCGCTGAAATACTCTTTCGGCACGCCGATGCGCAGGCCTTGCAGCGAGCCGTTGAGGCTGGCGCTGTAGTCCGGCACGGGCTCATCGATGCTGGTGGAATCGTTTGGATCGAAGCCGGCCATGCCTTGCAACAAAATTGCGCAGTCTTCGGCAGTGCGCGCCATCGGGCCGCCCTGATCGAGGCTGGACGCGTAGGCGATCATGCCCCAGCGCGAAACGCGACCGTACGTCGGTTTCAGGCCAGTGAGGTTGGTCAGGGCTGCTGGCTGACGAATGGAGCCACCGGTGTCGGTGCCGGTGGCTGCTGGCAGCAGACGAGCGGCGACGGCGGCGGCAGAGCCACCCGACGAACCGCCCGGTACGTGTTCCAGGTTCCACGGGTTTTTCACCGCGCCGTAGTAGCTCGACTCGTTGGCCGAACCCATGGCGAATTCGTCCATGTTGGTCTTGCCCAGGGTCACGGCCCCGGCAGCGGCGAGCTTGGCGACGACAGTGGCGTCGTACGGTGCTTTAAAGTTGTCGAGCATCTTCGAGCCGCAGCTGGTGCGAATGCCCTGGGTGCAGAACAGGTCTTTGTGGGCGATCGGCGCGCCGAGCAGGGCGCCGCTCTCACCATCGGCCCGGCGGGCGTCCGCGGCTTTCGCCTGCGTCAGCGCCAGGTCTTCGGTGAGGCTGATGAAACTGTTGAGCTGCGGATCGAGCTGGGCGATGCGCGCCAGCAGGACTTTGGTCAGCTCTTCGGAGGAAAACTTTTTATCGGCGAGTCCGCGGGCGATCTCGGCCAGAGTCAATTGATGCATTGCAGGCTCTTTCCCTTTAGTCGATGACTTTCGGAACCAGGTACAGGCCGTTTTCGACCGCTGGTGCGATGGACTGGTAAGCCTCGCGGTGATTGGTTTCGGTCACGACGTCTGCGCGCAGGCGCTGGCTGGCTTCCAGTGGGTGGGCGAGCGGTTCGATACCGTCGGTATTGACCGCCTGCATTTCGTCGACCAGCCCGAGAATGCTATTAAGGGCCGAAGTGATGTGTGGAAGATCGGCATCATTGAGGCCAAGGCAGGCCAAATGAGCGATTTTTTCCACGTCGGAGCGTTCAAGCGCCATTGGGATTCTCCAGTGGAAAACAAAACGGACGGCGTCCGTGTGTTAGATTGTCGGAACACTACCGCACTTCTACGGTCATAAGGCCGCGATTGTGGGGCTTGGTGCACAGAAAAGCGGCCAATTTAACATATTGGCGCCTTGCCCAAAATCCCTGTCGTTGTTAGAGTTTGCCGCACTTTTTTACCCACGCGTTGCCTAGGGTCCCTTTCCCATGTTCAAGAAACTGCGTGGCATGTTTTCCAGCGATCTTTCCATTGACCTGGGCACTGCCAACACCCTTATTTACGTGCGCGAGCGCGGTATCGTCCTGAATGAGCCATCGGTTGTGGCCATTCGGACACACGGTAACCAGAAAAGTGTCGTTGCTGTCGGCACCGAAGCCAAGCGCATGCTGGGCCGAACGCCGGGCAACATTGCTGCCATTCGTCCGATGAAAGACGGCGTGATCGCCGACTTCAGCGTTTGCGAAAAAATGCTGCAGTACTTCATCAACAAGGTTCACGAAAACAGCTTCCTGCAGCCTAGCCCTCGCGTGTTGATCTGCGTTCCGTGCAAATCCACCCAGGTTGAGCGTCGTGCCATCCGTGAATCGGCCCTCGGTGCCGGTGCCCGTGAAGTGTTCCTGATCGAAGAGCCAATGGCTGCTGCGATCGGTGCCGGCCTGCCGGTAGAAGAAGCTCGCGGTTCGATGGTCGTGGATATCGGTGGTGGTACCACTGAAATCGCGCTGATTTCCCTGAACGGTGTGGTTTACGCTGAATCCGTACGTGTGGGCGGCGACCGTTTCGACGAAGCGATCATCACTTACGTGCGTCGCAACTACGGCAGCCTGATCGGTGAATCCACTGCCGAGCGCATCAAGCAGGAAATCGGTACGGCCTACCCGGGCGGCGAAGTTCGCGAAGTCGACGTTCGCGGTCGTAACCTGGCCGAAGGCGTTCCACGTGCATTCACCCTGAACTCCAACGAAGTGCTCGAGGCTCTGCAAGAGTCCCTGGCAACCATCGTTCAGGCCGTGAAAAGTGCTTTGGAGCAATCGCCGCCGGAACTGGCTTCCGACATCGCCGAGCGTGGTCTGGTACTGACCGGTGGTGGCGCCTTGCTGCGTGACCTCGACAAGTTGCTGGCCCAGGAAACGGGTTTGCCGGTGATCGTTGCCGAAGACCCGCTGACCTGCGTTGCTCGCGGCGGTGGCCGTGCATTGGAAATGATGGATAAACACACCATGGACCTGCTTTCCAGCGAATAAGTCGCCGGATTGCCTCTATGCTGTTTAGCGCGCAGGCGGCACTTTGCAGTGCTGCCTGTTCGCGTTTATCTTCTGTCAGTCTGCATCCAGGCCGGATCGCTGCCGTATGAATAAAGAGAACATTTGCCTGGGAGGAGCGGCTTATTAAACCGCTTTTCACCAAAGGCCCCTCACTGGGCGTGCGCTTGTTGGTGCTGGTCGTGCTATCGGTCGCGCTGATGGTGGTCGATGCCCGCTTCACACTGCTCAAGCCAGTGCGTAGCCAAATGTCGCTGGCGCTGATGCAGTCTTACTGGATCACTGACCTGCCGCAGCGGCTGTGGCAGGGTGTTGCCAGCCAGTTTGGCAGCCGCACCGAGCTCGTCGCCGAAAACGAAAAACTCAAGACCGAAAACCTGCTGCTGCAGGGTCGCATGCAAAAGCTTGCCGCCCTGACCGAGCAGAACGTTCGCCTGCGCGAGTTGCTCAACTCTTCGGCACTGGTCAACGAGAAGGTCGAAGTGGCCGAGTTGATCGGCATGGACCCTAACCCCTTCACCCATCGCATCATCATCAACAAAGGTGAGCGTGACGGTGTGGTCCTCGGTCAGCCGGTGCTCGATGCCCGTGGCCTGATGGGCCAGGTGGTCGAGTTGATGCCGTACACGTCCCGTGTGCTGTTGTTGACCGACACCACCCACAGCATTCCAGTGCAGGTGAACCGCAATGGCCTGCGGGCGATTGCCAGCGGCACCGGCAACCCGGAACGCCTGGAGCTGCGTCACGTGGCCGATACCGCCGACATCAAGGAAGGCGACCTGCTGGTCAGTTCCGGTCTCGGTCAGCGCTTCCCGGCGGGTTATCCGGTGGCGACGGTCAAGGAAGTGATTCACGACTCCGGCCAGCCGTTTGCCATTGTTCGCGCCGTGCCGACCGCTGCGTTGAACCGCAGCCGTTATCTGCTGCTGGTGTTCAGCGACACCCGTACCCCTGAAGAGCGTGCCAATGACGCCGCCCAGGCGCAGGAGTCGCTGGATGCGCAGGGTGGTGGGCCAATCATCCCGGCAACCGTGCCGAAACCGGCCATTGTCCCGGCGGCTGCTGCGGCACCGGTTGCTCCGGCCACTCCGGCAGCGGCGGCGAGCGCATTGCCTGCTGCCACGCCAGCCAAGCCTGTTGCTCATCCTGTTGCCAAGCCACCCGCGACTCAACCCGCCACCGTGAAACCTGCTGCCAAACCGCCTGTCTCTGCACCGGCTACCACTGGGGGACGAGAATAATGGCCGGTGTAAAAGCTTCGCGAAACGGCTGGATTGTCTGGTTGACCTTCGCCATCGGTCTGCTGCTGAGCGTTTCGCCGTTGCCACAATTCATGGAAATCCTGCGCCCGCTTTGGCTCGCCTTGTTGCTGGCATTCTGGGCGTTGAACCTGCCGCAGACCGTCGGGATGGTGACGGCGTTTTGCCTGGGCCTGGCTGAAGACGTGCTGTACGGCACGTTGCTGGGACAGAACGCATTGATCCTGACGCTCATCACCTACCTGGTGCTGGCGCTGCAACAACGCTTGCGGATGTTCCCGATGTGGCAACAGAGCCTGGTCATCCTGGTGATCTTCGGCCTCGCGCAGCTTGTTCAACTCTGGCTCAGCGCCCTGACCGGCAATCGCCAGCCAACCCTGGCGTTGGTGTTGCCGGCACTGGTCAGCGCATTGCTCTGGCCGTGGATAAGCTTCGGTTTGCGCGGATTGCGTCGACGCTACAAAATCAATTAATTCGCTCAGGCATTGGACAGGGAGAGGTCTTGATGAAACGGTTGTACCTCGCCTCTGGCTCGCCGCGTCGGCGTGAGCTGCTCACGCAGATCGGCGTGCCGTTCACCGCCATCAGTGCACAAATCGATGAAACTCCTTTGGATCGAGAATCCCCGTCGGCTTATGTCGAGCGCCTGGCGCGCGGCAAAGCCGAGGCCGGGCGCGGTTCGGTCGTGTCTGAAGATCCGTTCTGTGTTCTCGGCGCCGATACCGCCGTGGTGCTCGACGGAAAAATTCTCGGCAAACCCGTCGATGAAGCCGACGCGTGCGCCATGCTGAAGATGTTGTCCGGACACGAGCATCAGGTCTTGACCGCTATTGCCGTGCTCGATGGTGAGCGTTGCGAATCCCGGGTTGTTACCAGTCGCGTGCGTTTTCGGGATATCAGTCGTGAAGAAGCCGTGGCCTACTGGGCCAGCGGTGAACCACGGGACAAGGCGGGTGGATACGGCATTCAAGGACTGGGTGCGGTGTTCGTCGCCGGGCTCAATGGAAGTTACTCGGCGGTGGTCGGACTGCCGCTGTGCGAAACCGCGGAACTGCTCGGCCATTTCGGCATACCCTGTTGGCAAACCCACCACGCGCGCTAAGCGTCGTACTGAACAAATGCGGCCATTATCGTGAATACGCCAGAACGAGATCCTGCCATGAGTGAAGAGATTCTGATCAACATCACGCCGATGGAATCGCGCGTGGCGGTGGTCGAAAACGGTGTCCTGCAAGAGGTTCACGTCGAGCGCACGCAAAAGCGCGGCATCGTCGGCAACATCTATAAAGGCAAAGTCGTGCGGGTATTGCCGGGGATGCAGGCCGCTTTCGTAGACATCGGCCTGGATCGTGCCGCGTTCATTCATGCTTCGGAAATTTCCCTGCGCGAAGGTCCAGCAGTCGAAAGCATCAGTGCCCTTGTGCATGAAGGCCAGAGCCTGGTGGTGCAAGTCACAAAGGACCCGATCGGTTCCAAGGGTGCGCGCCTGACCACGCAACTGTCGATTCCTTCGCGTTACCTGGTGTACATGCCGCGCACGGCCCACGTTGGCATTTCCCTGAAGATCGAAGACGAAGCCGAGCGCGATCGCCTCAAGCAAGTGGTCACCGATTGCGTGGCCAAGGAAGGCATCAAGGAAGCCGGCGGTTTCATCCTGCGCACGGCCGCCGAAGGTGCCGGGGCGGATGAGATCCTGATGGACATCCGCTACCTGCGTCGGCTCTGGGATCAGATCAACGAACAGATCAAGACCATCGGCGCGCCAAGCGTGATCTACGAAGACCTCGGCCTGGCGTTGCGCACGCTGCGCGATCTGGTGAGCCCGAAGATCGAGAAAATCCGTATCGATTCCCGGGAGACTTTCCAGAAAACCACGCAGTTCGTCGCCGAACTGATGCCGGAGATCGCTGATCGCCTGGAGCACTACCCCGGCGAGCGGCCGATTTTCGATTTGTATGGTGTCGAAGACGAAATCCAGAAAGCCCTTGAGCGCAAAGTCCCGCTGAAGTCCGGCGGCTATCTGGTGGTCGATCCGGCGGAAGCCATGAGCACCATCGACGTCAATACCGGGGCGTTCGTCGGTCATCGCAATCTCGAAGAAACCATCTTCAAGACCAACCTGGAAGCCGCGACTGCCATTGCTCGTCAGCTGCGCCTGCGCAATCTGGGCGGCATCATCATCATCGATTTCATCGACATGGAAGATGAAGAGCACCAGCGCCAGGTGCTGCGCACGCTCGAGAAACAACTGGAGCGCGATCACGCCAAGACCAACATCATCGGTATCACCGAGTTGGGCCTGGTGCAGATGACCCGCAAGCGCACCCGCGAAAGCCTCGAACAAGTATTGTGTGAGCCGTGCACCTGCTGTCAGGGGCGCGGCAAGCTGAAGACACCGGAAACCGTTTGCTACGAAATCTTCCGCGAAATCCTTCGTGAGGCTCGCGCCTATCAGGCGGAAGGCTATCGTGTATTGGCGAACCAGAAAGTTGTCGATCGTCTGCTGGACGAAGAGTCGGGCAATGTCGCTGAGCTTGAAGGCTTTATCGGTCGCACGATTCGGTTCCAGGTCGAAACCATGTATTCCCAGGAACAGTACGACGTGGTGTTGCTCTGAATCTTTACGCTTCAGTAGTACCAGAGCGGCTGGCCTCAGCTTTTTGCAAGACTTTTGCCATGGGAGCCAACTGACATGGATCGTCTGACACGCATTTTGGCCACGCTGACCCGCTGGGGGCTGGGCCTTTGCGCGTTGGTTTTGGTGTTGCTGGCGCTCTATGTCAGCCTTGGCCGTGAGCTGTCACCGTTGGTGGCCGAGTACCGTGCCGAAGTCGAAAGCAAAGCCACCGAAGCTTTGGGCATGCCGTTGCAGATCGGTGAGCTGGAAGGCAGCTGGAGCGGCTTCGCACCGATTTTGCTGGCTCACGATGTGACGTTCGGCGAGGGCGCCAATGCCTTGCATCTGGATCAGGTGCGGGCGGTGCCGGACCTCTGGGCCAGCGTGCTGGCGCGCCAACTGCGTATCGCACATCTGGAGCTCAATGGCCTGAAAATCAGCCTCAAGCAAGGCGAGGACGGCCAGTGGGCGCTGGAAGGTTTGCCGGTGAAAGGCGATCAACCCCTCGATCCAGAGCAGTTGCTCAACCAAATGCAGATGATCAGGCAACTGTCGGTGCTCGACAGTCAGGTCACCCTGCAACCGTTTGGCGAGTCGCCGCTGACCTTGACCTATGTCGGCATGAATCTGAAGGTCGGCCCCACTCGTCAGCGCCTCGACGCTCGATTGACACTTCCCGACGGCCAGCCGATGGCCATGAGTCTACGCACCCGCCTTCGCGCCAGTGAGTGGAAGGACGGCGAGGCAGAAGTCTATCTGAGCCTGCCGCAAAGCGACTGGTCGAAATGGTTGCCCGAGCAACTGACCCAGCAATGGAATTTCACCGAGATCAAGGCCGGTGGCGAGCTGTGGGTAAATTGGGGCAAGGGCGTTGTGCAAAGCGTTGCCGTGCGCTTGAACGCGCCACAGCTCAAGGGGGCTTATGCCGAGCGCAAGCCGATCCAGATCAACAATCTGGCCCTGAACGGTTATTTCCAGCGCGGTGCCGAGGGCATGCTGGTGACCGTGGATTCGCTGGCCATGAACCTGGACGAGACGCGCTGGGAAACGCGCTTGCAGGTCAAACAAACGGTGACCACTGACACCGCCGAAGAGCTCTGGCACCTGCAGGCTGATCGCGTCGATCTCACGCCGCTCACGCCGCTGATCAATGCTCTCGGGCCACTGCCCCAGGGGGTTGCCACGGTAGTGGAGCGGCTCAAGGTCACGGGCGGTTTGCGTAATGTGCTGATCGATATCCGGCCCAATGCCACGGGCGACAAAAAATTCGAGTTCGCCGCCAACCTCGACCGGGTCGGCTTCGACGCGTATTACGGCGCGCCGGCGGCACGCAATGTCAGCGGCAGTATCAGCGGCGACCTGGGGCACGGTGAACTGCGCATGGACAGCAAGGATTTCATGCTGCACCTGGACCCGATCTTCGCCAAGCCATGGCAATACATTCAGGCCAACGCGCGGTTGACCTGGAAACTTGATAAAGACAGCTTCACCCTCGTTGCGCCGTACCTGAAGGTGTTGGGTGAAGAAGGCAAGATTGCCGGTGACTTCCTGATTCGGCTGTATTTCGATCCCGTACAGGAAGACTACATGGACCTGCGTGTGGGCCTGGTGGACGGCGACGGTCGTTATACCGCCAAGTACCTGCCGAAGCTCCTCGGCCCGGCGCTGGATGAATGGTTGCGCACCGCCATCCTCAAAGGTGCGGTCGACGAGGGTTTCTTCCAGTATCAGGGCTCACTGAGCCGCGATGCCAAGGACACGGATCGCAGCATCAGCCTGTTCTTCAAGGTTCACGATGCCGAACTGGCATTTCAGCCGGGCTGGCCGCATGTCAGCAAGGTCACGGGCGATGTGTTTGTCGAGGACAGTGGCGTGCGGGTTCTGGCCAGCAAGGGGCAGTTGCTCGACACTCAGGTCAGCGATGTTGACGTCAATATCCCTCACGTTCCAGCGGGGCAAACCTCCCGCCTGTTTCTCGACGGCAAATTTGCCGGTGGTTTGGGCGATGGCCTGAAAATCCTTCAGCAAGCACCGATCGGCACCGCCGACACCTTTGCCGGGTGGGAAGGCGAGGGCGAATTGCAGGGCAAGCTGAAACTGGATATCCCGCTGGCCAAAGGCGAGCAGCCGAAAATTCTCGTCGATTTCAAAACTGACAAGGCGCGGTTGAAACTCGCCGAGCCTTCGCTGGAGCTGACTCATCTCAAAGGTGATTTCCGGTTTGACAGCGGCAAGGGGTTGAGTGGCCAGAACATCAGCGCAAGAGCCTTCGACAAACCGGTGACTGCCCAGATTTTTGCCGATGGACGCGGGGGCAAGCTCAATACCCGCGTCGTCGCCTCGGGGCATGTCGAGGTCAAGAAACTCACTGACTGGCTGAAGGTGACGCAGCCGCTGCCGGTCAGTGGCGTGATCCCTTACAAACTGCAACTGACCCTGGACGGCGCCGACAGCCAACTGATGGTCAATTCCAGCCTTAAAGGTGTGGCGGTCGATTTGCCGGCACCGTTCGGCATGCCCGCCGACGTCGGGCGCGATACAACGTTGCGCATGACCCTGCAAGGCGCCGAACGGCGCTACTGGGTCAACTACGGAAACCTGGCGAATTTTACATTTGCAGCGCCGACCGGCAGTTTTGCCGACGGACGCGGTGAATTGTTTCTCGGTGGCGGCGATGCCGTGTTGCCCGGCGCCAAAGGCCTGCGGATACGGGGTGTACTTTCGGAGCTGGATGTCGGTCCGTGGAAGGCGCTGGTGGACAAGTATGCCGGTCAGGACCCGAGCGGCAGCGCCAAACAGTTGCTCAGCGGTGCCGATTTCAAAGTGGGCAAACTCAGTGGCATTGGCACGACACTGGATCAGGCATCGGTGCAGTTGACGCGTAAACCGGCCTCTTGGGCGGCACAGCTCGACAGTCAGCAGGTCAAGGGCAGCGCCAGCATTCCCGACGCGAAAGGCGTGCCGATTGTGATCAATCTGCAAACCGTGCGTCTGCCAGCGCCGGATCCGACTGTGCTGGCGGACGAAAACTCACCCGACCCGCTGGCAACGGTGGACCCGACGAAAATCCCGGCGATAGATATCACCATCAATCAGCTGTATCAGGGCAAGGATCTGGTCGGTGCGTGGTCGCTGAAAATTCGACCGACGGCCAAAGGCATCGCCTTCAACTCGCTGGATATGGGGCTCAAGGGCATGCTGTTGCAGGGCAGCGGTGGTTGGGAAGGCACGCCGGGGGCCAGTAACAGCTGGTACAAGGGGCGAATCAGCGGCAAGAACCTAGCGGATGTGCTCAAGGGTTGGGGCTTTGCACCGAGCGTCACCAGCCAGGACTTTCATATGGATGTCGATGGCCGCTGGCCGGGCTCGCCAGCCTGGGTGGCGACGAAGCGGTTCTCCGGTAGCCTCGATGCGTCGCTCAATGAAGGCCAGTTTGTCGAGGTCGAGGGCAGTGCCCAGGCATTGCGCGTGTTTGGCCTGCTCAACTTCAACTCCATTGGCCGTCGCTTGCGCCTGGATTTCTCCGACCTGTTCGGCAAAGGCCTGAGTTACGACCGGGTCAAAGGCTTGCTGGTGGCGTCCAACGGGGTGTATGTCACCCGTGAACCGATCCGTCTGACTGGCCCGTCGAGCACCATCGAACTCGACGGCACCTTGAATATGGTGGCGGACCAGATCGATGCGAAACTGCTGGTGACCTTGCCGGTGACCAACAACTTGCCGATTGCCGCGCTGATTGTCGGTGCGCCCGCGATCGGTGGGGCACTGTTCTTGATGGACAAGCTGATCGGCGACCGCGTTTCGCGTTTCGCCAGCGTCAAGTACACCGTCAAAGGGCCGTGGAAAGAGCCGAAAATCACCTTCGAAAAACCTTTTTGAAACCCGCTTTCCGGGCCTATGGAGTAGCATGGCCGAAGGCGCAGCCTTCGGCAGCTCCTACAGGGTATGAAGTGATTTCAGAAAGGATAAGGCCATGTCTGTCGCGGTGATTCAAATGGTCAGCCAGAGCGATGTGCTGGCCAATCTGGCACAGGTCCGTCGCTTGCTTGAGCAAGCGGCTGCTGGCGGTGCGAAGCTTGCCGTACTGCCGGAAAACTTCGCCGCCATGGGCCGCCGCGACATCGCCGACATCGGTCGCGCCGAAGCATTGGGTGAAGGCCCGATCCTGCCATGGTTGAAACAGACAGCACGTGACCTCAAGTTATGGATAGTGGCTGGCACATTACCGTTGCCGCCGGCAGATCAGCCGACGGCCAAGGTGCATGCCTGTTCGCTGCTGGTCGATGACCAGGGCGAAACGGTGGCGCGCTACGACAAATTGCATTTGTTCGACGTGGACGTAGCGGACAATCGTGGGCGTTATCGAGAATCCGATGACTATGCTTATGGCAATGGTGTCGTGGTGGCGGACACGCCGGTCGGCCGGGTTGGCCTGACGGTCTGTTATGACTTGCGCTTCCCTGAGCTGTACAGCGAGTTGCGTGCAGCCGGCGCGGAATTGATCACCGCTCCATCGGCCTTCACTGCGGTGACGGGCGCCGCGCACTGGGATGTGCTGATTCGCGCGCGGGCCATCGAGACCCAATGTTATGTGCTCGCGGCTGCCCAGGGTGGGACGCATCCGGGGCCGCGGGAGACCTTCGGTCACGCCGCCATCATCGACCCGTGGGGTCGAGTGCTGGCGCAACAGGACCAGGGCGAGGCCGTGCTGCTGGCCGAACGCGATAGCAGCGAACAGGCGTCCATCCGGGCGCGGATGCCGGTGTCCAGTCACCGGCGCTTTTTCTCGCAGGGCGCCCGGCGACCTGCATCAGAACGACGAATTTAAGGCGTAAAACATATGAGCGAGTTGTTGTCCTCAGTCAGTGAACACCTCCTGGCGCCTGGCGGCGTGACGATCGAGAGCCTGCAAGGTGTGCTCGGCGATCTCGCCGGCCCGGGCATCGATGCCGCCGACCTGTATTTCCAGGGACAGATTTCCGAGTCTTGGGCGTTGGAAGACGGCATCGTCAAGGAAGGCAGTTTCAACCTCGATCAAGGTGTGGGCGTACGGGCGCAATCGGGTGAAAAAACCGGTTTTGCCTATAGCAACGCCATCACCCTGGAAGCGTTGGGCGCCGCCGCCCGTGCCGCCCGTTCGATTTCCCGCGCCGGGCAGAATGGCACGGTGCAGGCGTTCACCACGCAAGACGTCGCGCAGTTGTACGGTCCGGACAATCCGCTGGAAGTGCTGAGCCGCGCCGAGAAAGTCGATTTGCTCAAGCGCATCGACGCTGCGACCCGTGCCCTTGATCCACGTATTCAGCAGGTCACCGTGAGCATGGCCGGCGTCTGGGAACGGATTCTGGTGGCCTCCACCGACGGCGGCCTGGCGGCGGACGTGCGGCCGCTGGTGCGTTTCAACGTCAGTGTGATCGTCGAGCAGAACGGCCGTCGCGAGCGCGGTGGCCATGGCGGTGGCGGTCGTACCGACTACCGCTATTTCCTCGCCGAAGACCGCGCCATGGGTTATGCCCGTGAAGCGTTGCGCCAGGCGCTGGTCAATCTGGAAGCCATCCCGGCACCGGCTGGCACATTGCCGGTGGTGCTCGGTTCCGGTTGGTCGGGCGTGCTGCTGCACGAAGCGGTCGGCCATGGTCTGGAAGGCGACTTCAACCGCAAGGGCAGTTCGGCCTATAGCGGGCGCATGGGTGAAATGGTTGCGTCGAAGCTGTGCACCATCGTCGATGACGGCACCCTGGCCGGTCGTCGCGGCTCCCTGAGCGTCGATGACGAGGGCACGCCGACCGAGTGCACCACGCTGATCGAGAACGGCGTACTCAAGGGCTACATGCAGGACAAGCTCAATGCGCGCCTGATGGGCGTGGCCCGCACTGGTAACGGTCGTCGCGAATCCTACGCACACCTGCCGATACCGCGCATGACTAACACCTACATGCTCGCCGGCGAAAGCGACCCGGCAGAAATCATCGCCTCGGTGAAACGCGGTATCTACTGCGCCAACCTGGGCGGGGGCCAGGTCGACATCACCAGCGGCAAGTTCGTGTTCTCCACCAGCGAGGCGTACCTGATCGAAGACGGCAAGATTACCGCACCGGTCAAAGGTGCGACCCTGATCGGCAACGGGCCGGAAGCCATGAGCAAAGTGTCGATGGTCGGTAACGATCTGTCGCTGGACAGTGGTGTGGGGACGTGCGGCAAGGATGGGCAGTCGGTGCCGGTGGGTGTCGGCCAGCCAACGCTGAAGATTGATGCGATCACCGTGGGTGGCACGGGCTCGTAAGGATGTAATGCTCCCGTAGGAGCTGCCGCAGGCTGCGATCTTTGCTTTTCAATAGAAAAAGATCAAAAAATCGCAGCCTGCGGCAGCTCCTACAGGGGGCGAGAATTAACGCAGACCGCGTTGAGTCTCGTCCAGCTCACGGATGTACTTGAAGATTTTACGGCTGGAAGCAGGAGGCTTGTTTTGCGCAACCTCGTGCTGTGCCTGCCGGATCAGGGAACGCAATTGCTGGCGGTCCGCGTCCGGGTAGTCGACGACGAACTTTTCCAGCACGGCATCGTCGCCGGCGATCAGGCGATCGCGCCAACGTTCCAGGTTATGGAAGCGTTCGTTGTACTGGCGAGTGGAGGCATCGAGTTGATCGAGCAAAACCAGAATGGCGTCAGTGTCCTGATCGCGCATCAGTTTGCCGATGAACTGAAGGTGCCGTTTACGCGCGATGTTCGCGGTGTGCTTGGGCGCATCGGCCAGGGCCCGGCGCATAGCGTCGGTCAACGGCAGTTTTGCCAGCAAGTCAGGCTTGAGTGTTGTAAGGCGCTCGCCGAGGTCAACCAGAGCATGCAGCTCGCGTTTGACCTGGGATTTGCTTTTTTCTCCCGTATCGAGGGAGTCGTCGTAAGAATCAACCATGGTGGCCGTCCGCAAAGAAACGCCGCCATGATAACCAGTCGGGGGCCGCTTGTCCGGCCCGGTCGCTCGATGACCGTTACCGAAAGCAGAATTTGAGTGGAGAACAGCATGAGTGCAGTTGAAAGCGTCGGCCCGCAAGCGTTGCCGGCACTGCAGGAGCAAGTCGAGCAGATCATCGCTGAAGCCAAGCGCCAGGGCGCCAGCGCCTGTGAAGTGGCGGTCTCCCTGGAGCAGGGCCTGTCGACCACGGTGCGTCAGCGTGAAGTCGAAACCGTTGAATTCAACCGTGACCAAGGGTTTGGCATCACGTTGTACGTCGGCCAGCGCAAAGGCTCGGCCAGCACCTCGGCCAGTGGACCGGACGCCATTCGTGAAACGGTGGCGGCTGCATTGGCCATCGCCAAGCACACCTCGGAAGACGAAGCCTCGGGCCTGGCGGATGCCGCGCTGATGGCGCGTGATCTTCAGGATTTCGATCTGTTCCACCAATGGGACATCACCCCGGAGCAAGCCATCGAACAGGCCCTGACCTGCGAAGCCGCGGCGTTTGCCGCCGACAGCCGGATCAAGAACGCCGACGGCACGACGCTCAGCACCCATCAGGGCTGCCGCGTGTACGGTAACAGCCATGGCTTTGTCGGCGGTTATGCATCGACCCGCCACAGCCTGAGCTGCGTGATGATTGCCGAGGCCGATGGCCAGATGCAGCGCGATTACTGGTACGACGTGAACCGTCAGGGCAATTTGCTGGCCGACCCGGTGAGCATCGGCCAGCGTGCCGCGCAACGAGCGGCCAGCCGACTGGGTGCGCGTCCGGTGCCGACGTGCGAAGTGCCGGTGTTGTTTTCCGCAGAATTGGCGGGCGGCTTGTTCGGCAGTTTCCTGTCGGCGATCTCCGGCGGCAGTCTTTACCGTAAATCCTCGTTCCTTGAAGGCACGCTGGGGCAGAAACTGTTTCCGGAATGGCTGACCATCGACGAGCGTCCGCACCTGATGCGTGCCATGGGCAGCGCGGCGTTCGATGGCGACGGCCTGGCGACCTACGCCAAACCGTTCGTCGAAAAAGGTGAGTTGGTGTCCTACATCCTTGGCACTTATTCCGGTCGCAAGCTGGGTATGCCGAGTACAGCGAACGCCGGTGGCGTGCATAACCTGTTTGTCACCCATGGCGATGAAGACCAGGCGGCGTTGCTGCGGCGCATGGGCCGTGGCTTGCTGGTGACTGAATTGATGGGGCAGGGCCTCAACATGGTGACCGGCGATTACTCCCGTGGTGCCGCGGGATACTGGGTCGAGAACGGCGAAATCCAGTTCGCGGTCCAGGAAGTGACCATTGCCGGCAACATGCGCGATATGTTCAAACAGATCGTTGCGGTGGGGAATGACCTGGAACTGCGCAGCAACATTCGCACCGGTTCGGTGCTGATCGAGCGGATGACGGTGGCGGGCAGCTAAACCTCGGCCGCTGCACAAAAAGGCGCGCCACCTATTGGGTGGCGCGCCTTTTTATTGGGTTTACGCCAATCCCTGTAGGAGCCCGGCTTGCCGGCGATGGCGATGTCACAGCCGCCATCGCCGGCAAGCCGGGCTCCTACAGAAGGCGATGAGTAGTCCGGCACGCTTGTTTTGGTTCTCATTATCATCTAATAATAAATCTCATTACCGAATGAGCCCCCGGATCATGAGTTCTGCCTTGCACGAGCAGCCGTACCTCGAAAGCTGGCGCTGGATGAGTCGCCAGATCCGTTGCGCGATGAACCCCGACGAGCCTCGCCTGATCGATCACTACCTGGCTGAAGGCCGGTATCTGGCGTGTTGCACGGCCACCTCACCCTGGACCGTCGCCGAAACTTCCTTCCGTTTGTTGCTCGACACTGCCGCCGATGTCGCGCTGCCGTGGCACTGGCGCACCTACTGTCTCGACCAGGCCTGGCGGCCCTTGCGTGAACTCGAACGCCTCTCTCTGTGCACATGCAGCCTCAAGCGCTGGCAGCTCTACACGTGGCAACTGGCTACCTGCGAGTTGCAGCCTTCAATTCCCCTAACTGAACTGGTGCAAGGATTTTCAGATGACCAAGACACGTATTGAGCGCGACAGCATGGGTGAGCTTCAGGTCCCGGAAGACGCCCTCTACGGCGCACAGACGCAACGTGCAGTGGATAACTTCCCGATCAGCGGCCAACCCATGCCGGTGCAGTTCATCCGCGCGCTGATCCTGGCCAAAGCTGCCGCAGCGCGCGCCAACATCGAGCTCAAGCAGATCAGCGAAACCCAGGGCAATGCCATCGTCGAGGCGGCCCAAGGTCTGCTCGAAGGCGATTTCATGCAGCACTTCCCTGTGGATATCTTCCAGACAGGGTCCGGCACCAGCTCCAACATGAACGCCAACGAAGTGATCGCCACGCTGGCCAGCCGTTTGCTTGGCGAAGGGGTCAACCCGAACGATCACGTCAACTGCGGGCAGAGCAGCAACGACATCATTCCGACCACCATTCATGTCAGCGCGGCGTTGGGATTGCATGAGCTATTGCTGCCGGCGCTGACGCACCTGGTACAGGTCATCGAGCGCAAGGCCGAACAGGTGCATCACCACGTCAAAACCGGACGCACCCACTTGATGGACGCCATGCCGGTGCGCATGAGCCAGGTGCTCAATGGCTGGGCGCAACAGCTAAAGGCCAATATCGGTCATCTGCAAGATCTGCAACCGGCGCTGCAATCTCTGGCACAGGGCGGCACGGCGGTGGGTACCGGCGTCAATGCACACCCTGAATTCGCAGCACGTTTCAGCCTGCAATTGAGCCAGTTGACTCACGTTCAATTCCAGCCGGGAAAGGACCTGTTCGCGCTGATCGGTTCCCAGGACACCGCGGTCGCTGTCTCCGGTCAACTCAAAGCCACCGCCGTGTCGTTGATGAAAATCGCCAACGACCTGCGCTGGATGAACTCCGGTCCGCTGGCCGGTCTCGGCGAAATCGAACTGCAAGCCTTGCAACCGGGCTCTTCGATCATGCCCGGCAAGGTCAATCCGGTGATCCCTGAAGCCACCGCAATGGTTGCCGCCCAGGTGATCGGCAATGACACGGTAATCACCATTGCCGGTCAGTCCGGCAATTTCGAGCTGAACGTGATGTTGCCGATCATCGCCCAGAATCTGCTGAGCAGCATCGAATTACTGGCCACTTCCAGTCGTTTGTTAGGCGACAAGGCCATAGCCAGCTTCAAGGTCAACGAAGACCGAATCAAAGAGGCACTGTCGCGCAACCCGATTCTGGTGACGGCGCTCAATCCGATCATTGGTTACCAGAAAGCTGCCGAAATCGCCAAGCAAGCCTATCAGCAAGGTCGACCGGTCATCGACGTCGCGCTGGAGCACACCGACCTGTCGCGCAGCCAACTGGAAGAACTGCTCAACCCGGAAAAACTCACCGCTGGCGGCGTGTAAACCCCCGCTACCGCTTTGGAGGCACACCATGGAGCACTGGAAACGCACGATCGAGAGAGCCAATCGCTTTTTCATGCTGGGTGAACTGGTCGATGCCCGCGAGATGTACCTGCAGGCATTGGCCCTGGCCCAGGTGTTGTTCGAGCGCTGGGCGGATGCTGAAGAGGCGGTAGCAGCTTGCGTGATTTCCCATCACAACCTCGCGGACCTGCATCTGCGCCTCAACCAGCCGGAGGAAAGCGCCGAATACCTCTGCGCCATCCACCAGCGGCTGCTGCAGACCCTGCAGGATCCGCGTTTGTCACCGGCCTTGCGCGAAGCCGCGTTGCGCCAGAGCAGCAAGACTTATGTCGAGCTGCTGAATTTCATCAGCGATCACGGCGAGTACCCACGCACACATCGGTTGCTGCACATCGATGCTGCGAAGCCTGCGCCTCATCACCATGGAGTCCATTGAAATGGCTTTTACCCTGCCTGTCTTGCCGTACGCGTATGACGCCCTGGAACCGCACATCGATGCGCAGACCATGGAAATTCATTACACCAAGCATCACCAGACCTACATCAACAACCTCAACGCCGCCGTTGAAGGCACCGAGTTCGCCGAATGGCCGGTGGAAAAGCTGGTGGCTGCGGTGCAGCAATTGCCCGAGAAGCTCCGCGCTGCAGTGATCAACCAGGGCGGCGGTCATGCCAATCATTCGCTATTCTGGGAAGTCATGGCACCTCACGGCGGCGGAAAACCTGAAGGTGTACTGGCCAATGCCATCGAAGAGCAACTGGGCGGCCTGGACAGTTTCAAAGATGCTTTCACCAAAGCGGCATTGACTCGCTTCGGAAGCGGTTGGGCGTGGCTGAGCGTGACCCCGCAAAAGACGCTGGTGGTGGAAAGCAGTGGCAACCAGGACAGCCCCTTGATGAACGGCAACACGCCGATTCTTGGCCTGGATGTCTGGGAACATGCCTATTACTTGCAGTACCAGAACCGCCGCCCGGAATACATCAGTGCGTTTTACAACGTGATCAACTGGCCGGAAGTTGCTGCTCGCTATCAGGCCGCACTGGTTTAAGTCTTTTATAAAACTATCCAAGGCTGACTATGGGCACTGAAACATTGGCGACCGGCAGTGGACGGATGTTTCGTTACGCGTTTGGATCGTTGTTACTGCTGGCCGGCATGAGTTTGCTGGTTGCGCACGGGCTGGAATGGCTCGATCTGGAGCCGAAGCTGTCGCGGGCGTTGCAGGGCGGTGCGATCTGCGCCCTCGGCACAGCGCTTGGGGCGGTGCCGGTACTGGTGATCCGGCGCATGCCCCTGGCACTCAGCGATTCATTGCTGGGCTTCGGTGCCGGGGTCATGCTGGCGGCGACAGCGTTCTCGCTGATCGTGCCTGGCATTGCGGCGGCGGAAAAGCTAGGCATGAGTCCGTTTGCAGCCAGCGGCCTGATCAGTCTTGGCATCATGCTCGGCGCATTCGGCCTGTTTCTGGTGGATCGCAAAGTGTCAGGGGCATCGCCGGAAATGCTCAATGGTAGCGTCGAACATCCGATCATTCCGCCAAGGATCTGGTTGTTCGTGTTCGCGATCATTGCCCATAACATTCCCGAAGGCATGGCGGTGGGCGTTTCGGCCGGAGGTGGTATGCCGGATGCCGACAGTCTGGCGATGGGCATTGCCTTGCAGGATGTGCCGGAAGGGTTGGTGATTGCCTTGGTTCTGGCCGGTGCCGGCATGTCGCGGTTCAAGGCATTCCTGATCGGCGCTGCTTCAGGTCTGGTCGAGCCAGTTTTCGCACTGTTGTGCGCATGGCTGGTGAGTCTGGCCGAGTTGCTGCTGCCTTTGGGGTTGGCGCTGGCAGCGGGGGCGATGCTTTTGGTGGTCACTCACGAAATCATTCCCGAATCGCGCAGGCACGGCCACGACAAGCTGGCCAGCCTTGGATTGTTGATCGGGTTTTGTTTGATGATGGTGATGGATACGGCGTTGGCTTGATTTGCTGTGTGGCGAGGGAGCTTGCTCCCGTTCGGCTGCGAAGTAGTCGTGAAATCAGCACGCGCGGAGTATCTGGTGCATTGCGATGACAGGCGTTGGGGCCGCTTCGCGTCCCGGCGGGAGCAAGCTCCCTCGCCACAAAGTCACCGGGAAAGAATTCGGTAGCGGTTATTCGCCTTCGTCGAAGAAGTTGTTGATCAATGCCACCAGCGCGTCCAGCGCTTCCTGTTCCTGCTCGCCTTCCGTGCTCAAATGAATGGTGGTGCCCTTGCCAGCGGCGAGCATCATCATGGCCATGATACTTTTGCCGTCGACCATCGATTGGGGGGTGCGTCCGGCTCTGATCTGGCAAGGGAACTGGCCAGCAATACCGACGAATTTTGCAGAAGCGCGGGCATGCAAACCCAGCTTGTTGATGATTTCGATTTCCAGAGCAGGCATCGCGATGTGAATCCTTTAGCTGAGGTCGCGGTGGCGGACCTGGACGTTCTTCAGGGTTTGTTGCAGGGCTTTGCCCAAGCGTTCGGTCAGGTAGACGGAACGGTGATGTCCGCCAGTGCAACCAATGGCAATGGTCACGTAGGCGCGGTTACTGGCGGCAAAACGAGGGAGCCACTTTAGCAGGTATGTGGAAATGTCCTGGAACATCTCTTCGACATCTGGCTGTGCCGCCAGATAATCGGCAACCGGCTGATCGAGGCCGGATTGTTCTCTCAGTTCCGGCTTCCAGTAGGGATTGGGCAGGCAACGTACGTCGAACACCAGGTCAGCGTCTACCGGCATACCGCGCTTGAACCCGAACGACTCCACCAGAAATGCCGTGCCGGGTTCCGGCTGGTTCAAAAGGCGCAATTTGATCGAGTCGCGCAGTTGATACAAATTCAGGCTGGTGGTGTTTATCTTGAGGTCGGCGAGGTCGGCGATGGGGCCGAGCAAGACGCTTTCAACGTTGATTGCTTCGGCGAGCGAACGATTGGCGTTGCTCAGCGGGTGACGTCGACGGGTTTCGGAAAAGCGCTTGAGCAACGTTTCTTCATCGGCGTCCAGGTACAAAATATCGCACTGGATATGCCGGCCGCGGACTTCTTCGAGGAGATCGGGAAAACGTGAGAGATGACTGGGCAGGTTGCGTGCGTCAATGGACACGGCAACCAGCGGTTGAGACAGCTCAGTATGAACAAGTGCGCGCTCGGCAAGCTCCGGCAACAACCCGGCAGGGAGGTTGTCGATGCAATAGTATCCGTTGTCCTCGAGAACGGCGAGGGCGGTACTTTTACCTGAGCCGGAGCGACCGCTGACGATGATCAAACGCATGATTAATGACCGTTTTGCTCGTCCAGGACGACCTGGTACAAGGCTTCATTACTCGGGGCGCTGCGCAGTTTTTCGCGCACTTCCTTGCGGTCGAGCATGCTGGCGATCTGTCGTAACAGTTCCAGGTGAGCATCGGTGGCGGCTTCCGGGACCAACAGCACGAAGAGCAGGTCAACCGGGGCGCCATCAATAGCGTCGAAATCAATAGGTGCGTCCAGGTGCATCAAGGCACTGATGGGCGACACGCAACCTTTGAGGCGGCAGTGAGGAATGGCGATGCCGTTGCCAAAACCGGTAGAACCGAGTTTTTCACGGGCAATCAATGCCTCGAAGACATCTTGCATCTCCAGATCCGGCACTTCGCGATGGATGAGGTTGGCAATTTGTTCGAGGGCTTTCTTTTTACTGCCGCCCGGCACGTTCACCAAAGAACGGCCGGGGGTCAGGATGTTTTCAAGTCGGATCATGGGTTGGGAGTGTTAACGACCGGTTGCGCCCTGAAGGAGGCTCTGGGTCTTTTCCTTATGCTTTTTGAGTTGGCGATCCAGCTTGTCGGTGAGTGAGTCGATCGCCGCATACATGTCGTCATGCTCAGCGTTTGCGACCACTTCACTGCCGGGAATATGCAGGGTGGCTTCGATTTTCTGCTTCAGCTTCTCGACCGTCATCGTGACTTGCACGTTGGTGATCTTGTCGAAATGTCGCTCCAATCGTTCGAGTTTTTCGCCGATGTAGGTGCGAAGAGGTTCGGTCACTTCCAGTTGGTGTCCACTGATGTTGACTTGCATACAGCTTCTCCTTCGTTGCCAGTGCATAAAGCGGTAGATCAGATGATCTACCACTGGAACGCTGTGGCGTGGCTCTACATCAACCGCTTACGTTCGCTCGAAGGCGCGATCCCGAGGGATTCGCGGTACTTGGCGACGGTGCGGCGAGCCACCTGAATGCCTTGTGCCTCCAGTAAACCAGCGATCTTGCTGTCACTCAACGGCTTTTTCTGATTTTCCGCGGCAACCAGTTTTTTGATGATCGCGCGGATCGCCGTAGACGAGCATTCGCCGCCTTCGGAGGTACTGACGTGGCTGGAGAAAAAGTATTTCAGCTCATAGATACCCCGTGGGGTATGCATGAATTTCTGGGTGGTTACCCGTGAAATCGTCGACTCGTGCATGCCCACCGCTTCGGCAATGTCATGCAGGACCAATGGCTTCATGGCTTCGTCGCCGTACTCCAGAAAGCCGCGCTGGTGTTCGACGATCTGGGTAGCGACTTTCATCAGGGTTTCGTTGCGGCTCTGCAGGCTCTTGATGAACCAGCGGGCCTCCTGCAACTGATTGCGCATGAAGGTGTTGTCGGCGCTGGTGTCGGCGCGGCGTACGAAGCCTGCGTACTGGGCATTGACCCGAAGCCGAGGTACCGACTCCTGATTGAGTTCGACCAGCCAGCGCTCGTTGTCCTTGCGTACGATGACGTCAGGCACGACGTACTCGGCTTCGGTGGACTCGATTTGTGAACCGGGGCGCGGATTAAGGCTCTGGACCAGTTCGATCACCTGGCGCAGTTCGTCTTCCTTGAGCTTCATGCGACGCATGAGCTGGCTGTAATCTCGGCCGCCAAGCAAATCGATGTAGTCGGTGACCAGCCGTTTGGCTTCGGCCAGCCAAGGTGTTTTGGCAGGCAGCTGACGCAATTGCAGCAGCAGGCATTCGCCCAGGTTGCGGGCGCCGATGCCGGCCGGTTCGAATTGCTGGATGCGGTGCAGGACCGCTTCGATTTCGTCCAGCTCAATGTCCAGTTCCGGATCGAACGCTTCGAGGATTTCCTCAAGGGTTTCGTCCAGATAGCCCTGATTATTGATGCAATCGATCAGGGTGACGGCGATCAGGCGATCGGTGTCAGACATCGGCGCCAGGTTCAATTGCCACAGCAAATGGCTTTGCAGGCTTTCGCCGGCCGATGTGCGGGTAGTGAAATCCCACTCATCATCATCGTTGCTGGGCAGGCTGCTGGCGCTGGTCTGGTAAACGTCTTCCCAGGCGGTATCGACAGGGAGTTCGTTGGGGATGCGTTCGTTCCAGTCACCTTCCTCGAGGTTATCGACGGTCGGTGCGCTCTCCTGGTAGGAGGGTTCCTGGATATCGGTGTTGGGCTTTTGTTCGGTGTTGTCGGCCAAGGGGTCGGCGTTGTCGAAGTCGTCGCCTTCTTCCTGGCGTTCGAGCATCGGATTGGACTCCAGGGCCTCCTGGATTTCCTGTTGCAGGTCCAGGGTCGACAATTGGAGCAGGCGGATGGCCTGTTGCAGCTGAGGTGTCATCGTCAGCTGCTGGCCCATTCTCAAGACTAGCGATGGTTTCATGGCAGGGGCTTAACACCTTATTCGCCGGCGCACATGCGCCATCCACTACAGGGCGCCGAGGCGCCAAACTTAAGCAAGTTATATGCCTGAATCAGAGGCCTTTGCCTAGACCGCTGTAACAATAAAAACGAAAACCTTTGTCGATATGTCGGTCGGCGCCCGTGCGCAAACCAGCGAGCGCAGTCATTACAGGCGGAATTCGTGCCCCAGGTAAACTTCCTTGACCAGATCGTTGGCCAGGATCGTTTCTGCGTCACCTTCGGCAATCAGCTGGCCATCATTGACGATATAGGCCGTTTCGCAGATGTCCAGGGTTTCACGGACGTTGTGGTCGGTGATCAGTACGCCAATGCCTTTGGCCTTGAGGTGATAGATGATCTGTTTGATATCGCCCACCGAGATCGGGTCCACGCCGGCGAAGGGTTCATCGAGGAGAATGAATTTCGGATTGGTGGCCAGTGCGCGGGCGATTTCCACGCGGCGACGTTCACCGCCGGACAGGCTCATGCCCAGGTTGTCGCGAATGTGGCTGATGTGGAATTCCTGAAGCAGGCTTTCCAGTTCCTTGCGACGATCTGCCTTGTCGAGTTCCTTGCGGGTCTCGAGGATCGCCATGATGTTGTCGGCCACCGAGAGCTTGCGGAAAATCGACGCTTCTTGCGGCAGATAACCGATGCCGGCCTTCGCACGACCGTGCATCGGCTGGTGGCTGACGTCCAGGTCGTCGATCAGAACGCGACCCTGGTCGGCCTGCACCAGGCCGACGATCATGTAGAAGCAGGTGGTCTTGCCGGCGCCGTTCGGGCCGAGCAGGCCGACGATCTGGCCGCTGTCGATGGACAGGCTGACGTCACGCACGACCTGGCGACTCTTGTAGGCCTTGGCCAGGTGCTGAGCTTTCAGAGTTGCCATTACTGGGCCTTCTGCTCGTCAGTTTTCTTTTTCGGCTGAATCACCATGTCGATGCGTGGGCGCGACTCGGTGACTTTGCTGCCGGTGGCGCGACCGGCGCTGGCCAGCTTCTTGTTTGTGTCGTAGACGATTTTTTCGCCTTGGGTGATGTTGCCATCCTTGTCGATGACTTTGGCGCGGTCGATCAGCACGACGCGGTCTTGCGAGGCGTGGTACTGGATGGTCACGCCATAACCCTGAACAGGTTTCGTATCGCCAGCGGTTTGCAGTTGCTCGAAGTAGGCGAGGTTGCCCACGGAGGTCACTACATCGATATCGCCGGCCGGGGTGCGGGTCATGGTCACTTTGTTGCCGGTGACCTTCATCGAGCCCTGGGTGATGATCACATCGCCCGTATAGGTAGCAATACCGTTCTTGTCGTCCAGTTGGGCGTCGTCGGCCTGAATGCGAATAGGCTGTTGCTGATCGTCCGGCAGAGCCCAGGCGCTCACGCTTCCCAGTGCTGCGCCCAGACTGAGCAAAATAGGGAGTGTTTTAACGAGCCTCATACTGTCCTCTTACGTTCGATAGCAGGTGTATCCTGCTTTCTTTCAAATACGCCTTCATTCCCTTGCCAGTCGAGACACCGCCAGCGCCGTCGATTCTAACGTCTTGCTCGGTCTGCGCATATTGCTGCTGCGGGAACACGGTCATGCGAGTGGTGGTGATCAGGGTTCTGCGGTTTTTTTCGTCGAAGCGTGTGATGCGTACCGAGTCGATCAGTTCGACCTCGGTGCCATCGGGATTGACCTCGCCTTTCTCGCTCTGGACGTGCCACGGGAATTCGGTACCGCGGAACATGTTCAGGTCGGGATTGGTCAGCAAGGTAACTTCGGTCGCTTTCAGGTGTTCGACCTTGTCGGAGGTCATTTCGTACTGCAATTTACCATCCGGCAGGAACTGTACGCTGTGGGCGTTGATGGCGTAATAGTCGATCTCGCTTTCATTGGCACGCACAACCGGCTTGTCGAGGAAGCGTTCCGGGCTGATGTTCCAGTAGCCGACCGCGGCGAATATCGCCGCGATGCAACCGAACAACAAAATACTGCGAATCTTTTTGCTCAACATATAGGGCTCACAGGTATGCAGCGTTGGCTGCATCGAGGCGATCCTGGGCACGCAGGATCAATTCGCAGAATTCGCGAGCGGCGCCTTCGCCACCGCGGGCAGCGGTGACGCCGTGAGCGTGTTCGCGCACGAAGCTGGCGGCGTTGGCCACTGCCATGCCCAGACCAACGCGACGGATCACCGGCAGGTCTGGCAGGTCATCGCCCAGGTAGGCGACCTGTTCATAGCTTAAGCCTAGTTGCTCCAGAAGACCGTCGAGAACGACCAGTTTGTCTTCGCGACCCTGAAACAGGTGCGGGATACCGAGGTTCTTCGCTCGACGCTCGACCACCGGGGTCTTTCGGCCGCTGATGATAGCGGTCTGTACACCAGCTGCCATCAGCATCTTGATGCCTTGGCCGTCCAGAGTGTTGAACGTCTTGAATTCGCTGCCGTCTTCGAGAAAGTACAGGCGCCCATCGGTGAGAACGCCGTCGACGTCGAAAACCGCCAGCTTGATCTGTTTGCCGCGTTGCAGCAGGTCCGTGTTCATTACATTACTCCCGCGCGCAGCAAGTCGTGCATGTTCAACGCGCCGACAGGGCGGTCTTCACTATCGACCACGACCAGCGCGCTGATCTTGTGATCTTCCATGATTTTCAGCGCTTCGGCGGCAAGCATTTCGGCTCGGGCAGTCTTGCCGTGAGCCGTCATGACCTGATCGATCGTAGTGCTGTGGATATCGATGCTGCGGTCCAGCGTGCGACGCAAGTCACCGTCGGTGAAAATCCCTGCCAGTTTGCCATCGGCCTCCAGGACTACCGTCATGCCCAGCCCCTTGCGGGTCATTTCCATCAGGGCGTCCTTGAGCAGGGTGCCGCGCTGAACTTGCGGCAGCTCCTGCCCGGCGTGCATGACATTTTCCACTTTCAGCAACAGGCGTCGGCCCAGGGCGCCGCCGGGATGGGAAAAAGCGAAGTCTTCGGCGGTAAAGCCGCGGGCCTCCAGTAACGCAACGGCCAAGGCGTCGCCCATAACCAGTGCGGCGGTGGTCGAGGAGGTCGGTGCCAGGTTCAGCGGGCAGGCTTCGTGCTCGACATGCACGTTCAGGTTGACCTCGGCAGCCTTGGCCAGCGGCGAGGCGGGGTTGCCGGTCATGCTGATCAACTGAATGCCCAAACGCTTGATCAGTGGCAGCAAAGTCACGATTTCGTTGGTGGAGCCGGAGTTCGAGAGTGCCAGGATGACGTCGTCACGGGTGATCATGCCCATGTCGCCGTGACTGGCTTCGGCCGGGTGCACAAAAAAGGCCGTGGTGCCGGTGCTGGCCAGGGTGGCGGCGATCTTGTTGCCGATGTGCCCTGACTTGCCCATGCCGACCACGACCACGCGGCCTTTGCTGGCCAGAATCATCTCGCAAGCGCGTACGAAATCTGCGTCGATGTGGGGCAGCAGGCCTTGTACGGCTTCTACCTCGAGGCGGATGGTGCGTTGTGCCGATTGAATCAGGTCGCTGGATTGGCTCATGTCTGAAATCGTATAGCCCGATGAAAAGGCGGCGATTATAGCGTTTATGTTCGAAACCCTCACGCAAGTTCGTTACGCATTGTCATTCCTTGTTACTTAATCCCTCTGAAAGAAGCGTCTTGCCGGGCGTCGCGCTGAAGATGACCCGGCAATGGCCTTGGGCGCGCAGCGGTTGCAGTGATATAGTTCGCCGCCAGTTCGGCCTGCCCGGAAGGTATGTGCTTTCGTCAGAAAGTCAGGCGTCCGAGTGAGAGGCTGCATCGCAAGGAGTTTAGATGAGTGCCGATAACGCCTACGCGGTCGAGCTGAAGGGACTGACCTTCAAGCGCGGTGCGCGCAGCATTTTCAATAACGTCGATATCCGTATCCCGCGCGGTAAGGTCACCGGCATCATGGGGCCTTCCGGGTGTGGCAAGACCACGCTGTTGCGTTTGATGGGCGCGCAATTGCGCCCTACCAAGGGCGAAGTCTGGGTCAACGGGCAGAACCTGCCGAAGCTGTCGCGCAGCGATCTGTTCGATGCCCGCAAGCATATGGGTGTGCTGTTTCAGAGTGGCGCACTGTTCACCGATCTCGATGTGTTCGAGAACGTGGCTTTTCCGCTGCGCGTTCACACCGGGCTGCCGGAAGAAATGATCCGCGACATCGTCCTGCTTAAATTGCAGGCGGTAGGCTTGCGCGGCGCCATCGACCTGATGCCCGACGAATTGTCCGGCGGTATGAAGCGTCGTGTCGCGCTGGCACGGGCGATTGCGCTTGATCCGCAGATTCTCATGTACGACGAACCCTTTGTCGGCCAGGACCCGATCGCCATGGGCGTACTGGTGCGCCTGATCCGCCTGCTCAACGATGCGCTGGGTATCACCAGTATCGTGGTTTCCCACGACCTGGCCGAGACCGCGAGCATTGCGGACTATATCTATGTCGTGGGTGACGGCCAGGTGCTGGGGCAGGGCACGCCTGACGAGTTGATGAATTCGGATGACCCCCGCATTCGTCAGTTCATGACTGGCGACCCCGATGGCCCGGTTCCGTACCACTTTCCAGCGACGGATTACCGCGCAGATCTTCTGGGGAAGCGCTGATGCGCAAAATTTCATTAATAGAGCGCGTACGCCGGTTCGGCCAGGCGGGTATCGACGTGCTGGCGGTGTTCGGACGCTCGGCGCTGTTTCTGTTCCACGCTTTGCTGGGCCGTGGCGGTATCGGTGGCGGTTTCGGGCTGCTGGTCAAGCAACTGCATTCGGTAGGCGTGATGTCCCTGGTGATCATCGTGGTCTCCGGGGTGTTCATCGGTATGGTGCTGGCGCTGCAAGGGTTCAACATCCTGTCGAGCTATGGCTCCGAGCAGGCCGTCGGGCAAATGGTCGCGCTGACGCTGTTGCGTGAACTGGGGCCTGTGGTGACTGCCTTGCTGTTCGCCGGACGTGCCGGTTCGGCGCTGACGGCCGAAATCGGCAACATGAAGTCCACCGAGCAGTTATCCAGCCTGGAAATGATTGGCGTCGACCCGCTCAAGTACATCATTGCCCCGCGCCTGTGGGCCGGCTTCATTTCCCTGCCGGTGCTGGCCATGATTTTCAGCGTCGTGGGCATCTGGGGTGGTTCGTGGGTGGCTGTCGACTGGCTGGGTGTCTACGAAGGCTCCTACTGGTCGAACATGCAGAACAGCGTGACCTTCGCCGACGATGTGCTCAACGGGATCATCAAAAGCATTGTCTTCGCCTTTGTCGTGACGTGGATCGCCGTATTCCAAGGCTATGACTGTGACCCTACTTCCGAGGGGATCAGCCGAGCCACTACCAAGACCGTTGTGTATGCCTCGTTGGCAGTGCTCGGCCTGGACTTTATTCTGACTGCCTTGATGTTTGGAGATTTCTGATGCAAAACCGCACCCTGGAAATCGGTGTCGGCCTTTTCTTGCTGGCTGGCATCCTGGCTTTGCTGCTGTTGGCGTTGCGGGTCAGTGGACTGTCCCCGAGCCCGAGCACCGACACCTATAAACTTTATGCATACTTTGACAATATCGCCGGTTTGACGGTCAGAGCCAAAGTGACCATGGCCGGTGTGACCATCGGCAAGGTCACCGCGATCGATCTGGATCGCGACAGCTTTACCGGTCGTGTGACCCTGGAAGTGGAAAAGCGTGTCGATAACCTGCCGGCTGATTCCACGGCATCTATCCTGACCGCCGGTCTGTTGGGCGAGAAGTACATCGGTATCAGCGTGGGCGGCGAAGATTCCCTGCTCAAGGACGGTGGAACCATCCACGACACCCAGTCGTCGCTGGTGCTTGAAGACCTGATCGGTAAATTCCTGCTCAATACCGTTAGCAAAGACGCCAAATGAGGAACTGTTAAATGATCTCTACCTTGCGACGTGGCCTGTTGGTACTGCTCGCGGCGCTGCCATTGGTAGCCAATGCCGTGGCGGCACCTTCAGCGCACGAACTGGTACAGGACACTACTACCCGTTTGCTCGCCGACCTGGCGGCCAACAAAGAGAAGTACAAGCAGGATCCGCAGGATTTCTATGCGGCGCTGAATAGCATTGTCGGGCCTGTCGTGGATGCCGAAGGCATTTCCAAGAGCATCATGACGGTCAAGTACTCGCGCAAAGCTACACCGGAGCAAATGAAGACCTTTGAAGAAAACTTCAAAAAAGGTCTGTTCCAGTTCTATGGCAATGCCTTGCTGGAATACAACAACCAGGGCATCGTCGTTGATCCTGCCAAGGACGAGTCGGGCGACCGCACCAGCGTTGGCATGACGGTCAAGGGCAGCAACGGCGCGATCTATCCGGTTTCCTATACGCTGGAAAAGATCAATGGCGAGTGGAAGCTGCGTAACGTCATCATCAACGGCATCAACATTGGCAAGCTGTTCCGTGATCAGTTCGCCGATGCGATGCAGCGCAATGGCAACGACCTGGACAAGACCATCAATGGTTGGGCCGGTGAAGTCGCCAAGGCCAAGGAATCCACCGAGAAGCAAACCCAATGAGTGAATCGGCCGTCCTGATGGACGACGCTGGCGAGCTGCGGCTCAGCGGCGTGCTGGATTACCGCAGCGGCCCCGGCCTGCGCGAGCAGGGGCGGGCGCTGATCAAGGCCAGCACTGCCGCGGCGCTGGTGGTTGATTGTTCGGCTGTGACGAAGTCCAGCAGCGTCGGCCTGTCATTGTTGCTGTGCTTCATGCGTGATGCCCAGGCGGCCGGCAAGGCCCTGAGCATTCGTGCGATGCCAGAAGACATGCGTGAAATCGCCCAGGTCAGTGAGCTGACCGAGCTGTTGACGCATCCCTAACCCGCATCGATAAAAAAGCCCCCCGTCAGAGTCCTGCTCCGCGGGGTTCGCAGGCGCGGGGCTTTTTTGTATGATGTCCGACCCGCGCGCACAGGGCGCCGATTGAGGTTGAGCATGCAGGCCGTAGAAGTGAAGAGCTTCCTTGAAGGAAAGCTGCCCGGAACGTTGGTAGAAGTCGAGGGCGAAGGCTGCAATTTCCAGCTGAACGTGATTAGCGATGAACTGGCGGCGTTGAGCCCGGTGAAGCGTCAGCAGCAGATCTATGCCCATTTGAACCCATGGATCACCGATGGCAGCATCCATGCGGTCACTATGAAATTTTTCAGCAGCGCGGCCTGGGCCGAGCGCACCTGAGCCCAAGGGCGTCGAGATTCTTATGGATAAATTGATTATTACTGGCGGTGCTCGTCTTGACGGCGAAATCCGCATCTCCGGGGCAAAGAACTCTGCCCTGCCGATCCTGGCGGCCACGCTGCTGTGCGACGGTCCCGTGACCGTTGCCAACCTGCCGCACCTGCACGACATCACCACCATGATCGAACTGTTCGGTCGCATGGGGATCGAGCCGGTGATCGACGAGAAACTGTCCGTCGAAATCGACCCGCGCACCATCAAGACCCTGATCGCGCCGTACGAACTGGTTAAAACCATGCGTGCGTCGATCCTGGTACTGGGTCCGATGGTTGCCCGTTTTGGCGAAGCCGAAGTCGCTCTGCCTGGCGGTTGCGCCATCGGTTCGCGTCCGGTTGACCTGCACATTCGTGGTCTCGAAGCCATGGGCGCGGTCATCGACGTCGAAGGCGGCTACATCAAGGCCAAGGCGCCTGAAGGTGGCCTGCGCGGCGCGCACTTCTTCTTCGATACCGTCAGCGTGACCGGTACCGAAAACATCATGATGGCAGCCGCTCTGGCCAAGGGCCGCAGCGTCCTGGCCAACGCCGCGCGCGAGCCGGAAGTGGTCGACCTGGCGAACTTCCTGAACGCCATGGGCGCCAAGGTTTCCGGCGCTGGCACCGACACCATCACCATCGATGGCGTCGAGCGTCTGCACACCACCACTTACAAGGTGATGCCAGACCGTATCGAAACCGGTACCTACCTGGTTGCCGCTGCCGTGACTGGCGGCCGCGTGAAGGTCAAGGACACTGATCCGACCATTCTCGAAGCCGTTCTGGAAAAACTCCGCGAAGCCGGTGCCGAAATCACCTGTGGCGAAGACTGGATCGAGCTGAACATGCACGGCAAGCGGCCAAAAGCCGTCAACGTGCGGACCGCTCCGTACCCGGCATTCCCGACTGACATGCAGGCGCAGTTCATTTCCCTCAACGCCATTGCCGAAGGCACGGGCGCTGTGATCGAGACGATCTTCGAAAACCGCTTCATGCACGTCTACGAACTGCATCGCATGGGGGCTCACATCCAGGTCGAAGGCAACACCGCGATTGTCACCGGTATCGAAAAACTCAAGGGCGCGCCAGTGATGGCTACCGACCTGCGGGCTTCGGCCAGCCTGGTGATCTCGGCTCTGATCGCCGAAGGCGACACCCTGATCGACCGCATCTACCACATCGACCGTGGCTACGAGTGCATCGAAGAGAAACTGCAGATGCTGGGCGCCAAGATTCGCCGCGTTCCGGGCTAGTTTCTGCTGCACGGGCACAAGGACGTGCCCAATGGATTTGTTGTATGTCGAGCCGGTTTCCGGCTCGATGCGTGTCCGGCGCCGTTTGCGACCGGGCATAAGATTCCTGATTAAGGGCTGACGTTTCCCATGCTGACTATCGCACTGTCCAAGGGCCGCATCCTTGACGATACTTTGCCGCTTCTGGCTGAAGCGGGCATCGTGCCGACCGAGAATCCGGACAAGAGCCGCAAGCTGATCATCCCCACGACCCAGGACGATGTCCGTCTGCTGATCGTGCGCGCTACCGATGTGCCGACTTACGTCGAGCACGGTGCCGCCGACCTCGGTGTTGCGGGTAAAGATGTGCTGATGGAATACGGCGGCCAGGGCCTGTACGAGCCGCTGGACCTGCAAATTGCCCAGTGCAAGCTGATGACCGCCGGTAAGGTCGGCGCCGTCGAGCCCAAGGGCCGTCTGCGTATCGCCACCAAGTTCGTCAACGTTGCCAAGCGCTACTACGCCGAACAGGGCCGTCAGGTCGACATCATCAAGCTGTACGGCTCGATGGAGCTGGCGCCACTGATCGGTCTGGCGGACAAGATCATCGACGTGGTCGACACCGGCAACACGCTGCGGGCCAATGGCCTGGAGCCACAGGACTTTATCGCGGCCATCAGTTCCCGTCTGATCGTCAACAAGGCTTCGATGAAAATGCAGCACGCCCGTATCCAGGCGTTGATCGACACCCTGCGCAAGGCAGTGGAGTCTCGACACCGCGGCTGATTTACCTGCGCGACCTTGAGTCGCGCCCGTCTATCCGCCTCATAGCCAGAATCTCAGGTGCCCAAGCGGAAACGACTGCTAAGTTAGGGCGCCTGAGTTTTTGCCATTCCTATGAGGCTCTCGCTATGACCGCACCGACTGCAATTCGCCGACTCAACGCTGCTGACCCGGATTTCGCACATCATCTGGATCATCTGCTGAGCTGGGAAAGTGTGTCTGACGACTCGGTCAATCAGCGAGTGCTGGACATCATCAAGGCCGTTCGTGAACGTGGCGACGCGGCACTGGTGGACTTCACCCGGCAGTTCGACGGGCTGGACGTGAAATCCATGGCCGACCTGATCCTGCCGCGTGAGCGTCTGGAACTGGCACTGACCCGCATCACCGTGCCTCAGCGCGAAGCGCTGGAAGTCGCCGCCGCCCGCGTGCGCAGCTACCACGAAAAGCAGAAGCAGGATTCCTGGAGCTACACCGAGGCCGACGGCACGGTGCTGGGCCAGAAAGTCACGCCGTTGGACCGTGCAGGTTTGTACGTGCCGGGCGGCAAGGCGTCGTATCCGTCGTCAGTATTGATGAATGCGATTCCGGCCAAGGTCGCCGGCGTGACCGAAGTGGTCATGGTCGTGCCGACCCCGCGTGGTGAAATCAATGAGCTGGTACTGGCCGCCGCTTGCATCGCGGGCGTCGATCGCGTGTTCACCATTGGTGGCGCGCAGGCAGTTGCGGCGTTGGCCTACGGCACTGAAAGCGTACCGAAGGTCGATAAAGTGGTCGGTCCGGGCAACATCTATGTCGCCACCGCCAAGCGTCACGTGTTCGGCCAGGTCGGTATCGACATGATCGCCGGCCCGTCCGAAATCCTCGTGGTGTGCGACGGCCAGACCGATCCGGACTGGATCGCCATGGACCTGTTTTCCCAGGCCGAGCACGACGAAGACGCCCAGGCAATTCTGGTCAGCCCCGACGCCGAATTCCTCGACAAGGTCGCTGCGAGCATCAGCAAACTGATGCCGACCATGGAACGCGCCGCCATCATCGAGACCTCGATCAACGGCCGTGGGGCGCTGATCAAGGTGCGCGACATGGAGCAAGCCATCGAAGTCGCCAACCGCATCGCGCCGGAGCATCTGGAATTGTCGGTGGCCGATCCCCAAGCCTGGCTGCCGCAGATCCGCCACGCCGGTGCAATCTTCATGGGCCGTCACACCTCTGAAGCGCTGGGCGATTACTGCGCAGGCCCGAACCACGTGTTGCCAACCTCCGGCACCGCGCGGTTCTCATCGCCGCTGGGTGTGTATGACTTCCAGAAACGCTCGTCGATCATCTTCTGCTCCGAGCAGGGCGCATCCGTTCTGGGCAAGACCGCTTCCGTGCTGGCCCGTGGCGAGTCGCTGACCGCCCACGCCCGCAGTGCCGAATACCGCATCGTCGACGAACAAAAGGGAAACTGAACATGAGCAAATTCTGGAGCCCGTTCGTCAAGGATCTGGTGCCTTATGTACCGGGCGAACAACCGAAGCTGACGAAACTGGTGAAACTCAATACCAACGAAAACCCGTACGGTCCATCGCCCAAAGCCCTGGCTGCGATGCAGACCGAACTGAACGACAACTTGCGTCTGTATCCGGACCCGAACGGCGATGTGCTCAAGCAAGCCGTCGCCAGGTACTACGGCGTGCAAGGCAATCAGGTGTTCCTCGGCAACGGTTCCGATGAAGTCCTGGCGCACATCTTTCACGGTTTGCTGCAGCACGATCAGCCACTGCTGTTCCCGGACATCAGCTACAGCTTCTATCCGGTCTACTGCGGGTTGTACGGCATCAAATTCGACGCGGTGCCGCTGGACGAACAGTTCCAGATCAACCCGGCGGACTACGCCAAGCCGAACGGCGGGATCATCTTCCCGAATCCGAACGCGCCGACCGGTTGCCTGTTGGCGCTGGAAGCGGTGGAGCAGATCCTCAAGGCCAGCCCGGATTCGGTGGTCGTGGTGGACGAGGCTTACATCGATTTCGGCGGTGAAACGGCAATCACCTTGGTGGACCGTTATCCGAATCTGCTGGTCACCCAGACCCTGTCAAAATCCCGCTCCCTGGCTGGTCTGCGGGTTGGCCTGGCGGTGGGGCATCCGGACCTGATCGAGGCGTTGGAACGGATCAAGAACAGCTTCAACTCCTATCCGCTGGATCGTCTGGCGATTGTCGGTGCCGCTGCGGCGTTCGACGACCGTGAGTACTTCGACAAGACCTGCCAATTGGTCATCGACAGCCGCGAGAACGTCATCGGGCAATTGCAGGCGAAGGGTTTTGAAGTCCTGCCGTCGGCCGCGAACTTCATCTTCGCCCGTCACCCGAAGCACGATGCAGCGGGTCTGGCGGCGAAGTTGCGCGAGCAAGGCGTGATCGTGCGGCACTTCAAGCAGGAGCGGATTGCCCAGTTCCTGCGGATCTCGATTGGTACGCCAGAGCAGAATCAGGCGTTGATCGACGGCCTCAGCGATCTCTAAAGCACTTCTATCCCCTTGTGGGAGCGTGGCTTGCCCGCGATGAACGATAACGCGGTAAAGCTGATACACCGCGGTGTTCCTATCGCGGGCAAGCCACGCTCCCACAGGACATGTGACGTCTGCTTACTCTTCTTCTTTCTCTTTCACAGGTGCCGGCGGCGGACGCAAGCCGATTTCCGCGGTGAGCTTCAATTCCTTGCCATTGCGCATCACCTGGATCGTGACCTTGTCGGTCGGTTTGATCCGTGCCACCTGGTTCATCGAGCGACGACCGTCACCGGCTGGTTCGCCGTCGATGGCGAGAATCACGTCGCCCAGTTGCAGGCCGGCCTTCTGTGCCGGCCCGTCGCGGAAGATCCCGGCGACCACAATGCCCGGACGCCCGGACAAACCAAAGGACTCCGCCAGTTCCTGGCTCAATGGCTGAACTTCAATGCCCAGCCAGCCGCGAATCACCTGGCCGTGTTCAATGATCGACTTCATCACTTCCATGGCCAGTTTGACCGGGATGGCGAAACCGATGCCTTGTGAGCCGCCGGACTTGGAGAAAATCGCCGTGTTGATACCGGTCAGGTTGCCGTTGGCGTCCACCAGCGCACCACCGGAGTTGCCGGGGTTGATGGCGGCGTCGGTCTGGATGAAGTCTTCGTAGTTGTTCAGGCCCAGCTGATTGCGCCCGGTGGCGCTGATGATGCCCATGGTCACGGTCTGGCCGACGCCGAACGGGTTGCCGATGGCCAGCGCGACGTCGCCGATGCGGATGTTGTCGGAGCGACCGACAGTAATCGAAGGCAGGGTTTTGAGGTCGATTTTCAGTACCGCGAGATCGGTTTCCGGATCGCTGCCGATCACCCGGGCCAGCGTCTCACGTCCGTCCTTGAGGGCCACCACGATCTGGTCGGCACCGCTGGTGACGTGGTTGTTGGTCAGGATGTAGCCTTCCGGGCTCATGATCACGCCGGAGCCGAGGCTCGATTCCATGCGCTTCTGCTTGGGCGAATTATCGCCGAAGAAGCGCCGGAACTGCGGGTCCTCGAACAGCGGATGGCTGGGTTTGTTGATGACTTTGGTGGTGTACAGGTTCACCACGGACGGCGCGGCGATGATCACCGCGTCGGAGTAGGACACCGGGCCCTGCTGCATGCTGGTGGTCTGCGGGGCTTGTTGCAGGTTGACGTCGAGGCTTGGAAGCCCGACCCACTGCGGGTAACGCTGGATGATTAACAGAGCGACAAGCACGCCGGCCAACAGCGGCCAGCCGGAAAAACGCAGCGCCTTGAGCATTAAGCACGTCCTGAGAGAGTTGCAGGCGGTATGAGACCGCTCATAATGACGCGCATTATACGAGGCCGCGCGTGCCTCTGAACGGGATATTTAGGAGTCTTTTATGGCCGTCGCCCTGAGCACACTGGTCGAAGAAGCCGATCGCTACCTCGGCAGTTCGAAAATTGCCGATTACTGCCCCAACGGCCTGCAGGTCGAGGGCCGGCCGCAGGTGATGCGCATCGTCAGCGGCGTCACTGCCAGCCAGGCGTTGTTGGATGCCGCGGTAGAAGCCAATGCCGATCTGGTACTGGTGCATCACGGCTATTTCTGGAAAGGCGAGAATCCTTGCATCACCGGGATGAAGCAACGCCGCTTGAAGACGTTGCTCAAGCACGATATCAGCCTGCTGTCCTATCACTTGCCGCTCGATCTGCATCCGGATGTAGGCAACAACGTGCAGTTGGCACGGCAGCTCGACATCACCGTCGAAGGCCCGCTCGATCCCGATAACCTGAAAATCGTCGGTTTGGTCGGCTCGTTGAATGAACCGATGATGGCCCGAGACTTCGCCCGTCGAGTGCAGGAAGTCATGGGCCGTGAACCCTTGTTGATTGAGGGCAGCCAAATGATTCGCCGGGTCGGCTGGTGCACGGGCGGCGGTCAGGGGTACATCGATCAGGCCGTACTCGCGGGTGTCGATCTTTACCTCAGTGGCGAAGCGTCGGAGCAAACCTTCCACAGTGCCCGGGAAAATGACATCAGTTTTATCGCCGCCGGTCATCATGCTACCGAGCGTTATGGCGTCCAGGCCTTGGGGGATTACCTGGCGCGGCGCTTTGCACTGGAGCACATCTTCATCGACTGCCCGAATCCGATCTGACGATGAACGCGACACTGTAGGAGCGAGCATGCTCGCGATGAACCTGAGAACAACACCGGGTGTCAGGTTTCCAGCGTTATCGTTGACGACCATCGCGAGCCTGCTCGCTCCTACAGAAGCTCTGTATCGCCCAAACGAGCAGGCATATTCATATGCTCTTTCGATCTAGTTGGCGTCCTGATTAGAAGGGGTCGCTGTGCTAGGATTCCCCGCTCGAACACGGCCCGCTGGCCGTTCATAAGAAAGATTTCGTGAGTAGCCATGGTCGACAAACTGACGCATCTGAAACAGCTGGAGGCGGAAAGCATCCACATCATCCGCGAGGTGGCCGCCGAGTTCGATAACCCGGTGATGCTGTACTCCATCGGTAAAGACTCCGCCGTGATGCTGCACCTGGCACGCAAGGCATTCTTCCCTGGCAAGCTGCCGTTTCCGGTGATGCACGTCGACACCCAGTGGAAATTCCAGGAGATGTACAGCTTCCGCGACAAGATGGTCGCCGAGCTGGGCCTGGACCTGATCACCCACGTCAACCCGGAAGGCGTTGCGCAGGGCATCAACCCGTTCACCCACGGCAGTGCCAAACACACCGACATCATGAAGACCGAAGGCCTGAAACAGGCTCTCGACAAGTATGGTTTCGACGCCGCTTTTGGTGGTGCCCGCCGCGACGAAGAGAAATCCCGCGCCAAAGAGCGCGTGTACTCGTTCCGCGACAGCAAGCACCGCTGGGACCCGAAAAACCAGCGCCCGGAGTTGTGGAACGTCTACAACGGCAAGGTCAACAAGGGCGAATCCATTCGTGTATTCCCGTTGTCGAACTGGACCGAGCTGGACATCTGGCAGTACATCTACCTTGAAGGCATCCCGATCGTCCCGCTGTACTTCGCCGCCGAGCGTGAAGTCATCGAGAAGAACGGCACACTGATCATGATCGACGACGAGCGCATCCTCGAACACCTGAGCGATGAAGACAAAGCCCGCATCGTCAAAAAGAAAGTGCGTTTCCGTACCCTTGGTTGCTACCCGTTGACGGGCGCGGTGGAGTCCGAGGCCGAAAGCCTGACGGACATCATTCAGGAAATGCTCCTGACGCGAACTTCCGAGCGCCAGGGCCGTGTCATCGACCACGATGGCGCAGGCTCGATGGAAGACAAAAAACGTCAAGGTTATTTCTAAGAAGCAGTTGCAAGCTTCAAGCGGCAAGCTGCAAGCGAATCAAAAGCGGGTTTCGAAATGGATTTCGAGAAACTGGTTTTTTGGCAAAGAGCCAAAGCATTAGCAGTCAACCTCTACAAGGAAATGGCCGAATGCGGTGATGTGGCTTTCAAAAGTCAGATCACTCGTTCAGGGCTTTCGATTCCCAGCAATATTGCCGAGGGAATGGAACGTTTCACTGCAAAAGAAAAATGTCGATTTCTGTCGATAGCTAAAGCCTCCTGCGGGGAGCTACGGACACAGATAATTATTGGCAGTGAAATTGGTTACATCAGAGAACCGTTGGCGGCACTTTGGATTTCAGAATCTCGCGAGCTTTCAAAAATGCTTAGCGGGTTGATCAATAAAATTTCTGACTAGCTGTACGCCGACAAGCTTGCCGCTTGAAGCTTACAGCTTGGAGCTTGAATGCAATGAGCCACCAATCTGATTTGATCAGCGAGGACATCCTCGCCTACCTGGGCCAGCACGAACGTAAAGAGCTGCTGCGCTTTCTGACCTGCGGTAACGTCGACGACGGCAAGAGCACCCTGATCGGGCGCTTGCTGCACGACTCCAAGATGATCTACGAAGATCACCTGGAAGCGATCACCCGCGACTCGAAAAAAGTTGGCACCACCGGCGAAGACATCGACCTGGCGTTGCTGGTCGACGGCTTGCAGGCCGAGCGCGAACAAGGCATCACCATCGATGTTGCGTACCGCTATTTCTCCACCGCCAAGCGCAAATTCATCATCGCCGACACTCCCGGCCATGAGCAGTACACCCGCAACATGGCCACTGGTGCGTCCACCTGTGACCTGGCGATCATCCTGGTCGACGCCCGTTACGGCGTGCAGACCCAGACCCGTCGCCACAGCTTCATCGCCTCGTTGCTGGGCATCAAGCACATCGTGGTCGCCATCAACAAGATGGACCTCAAGGGCTTCGATCAGGGCGTGTTCGAGTCGATCAAGGCTGATTACCTGCAGTTCGCCGAAGGCCTGAAGCTCAAGCCGACGAGCATGCACTTCGTGCCGATGTCGGCGCTGAAGGGCGACAACGTGGTGAACAAATCCGAGCGCTCGCCGTGGTACACCGGCCAGTCGCTGATGGAAATTCTCGAGACCGTGGAAGTGGCGGGCGATCGCAATTTCACCGACCTGCGTTTCCCGGTGCAGTACGTCAACCGTCCGAACCTGAACTTCCGTGGCTTCGCCGGCACGCTGGCCAGCGGCATCGTCAAGAAAGGCGACGAAGTTGTGGTGCTGCCGTCGGGCAAGAGCAGCCGCGTGAAATCCATCGTCACCTTCGAAGGTGAGCTGGAACACGCCGGTCCTGGTCAAGCCGTAACGCTGACCATGGAAGACGAAATCGATATCTCCCGTGGCGACCTGTTGGTGCATGCCGACAACGTGCCGCCAGTGACCGACAGCTTCGAAGCGATGCTGGTGTGGATGGCTGAAGAGCCGATGCTGCCGGGCAAGAAGTACGACATCAAGCGCGCCACCAGTTACGTGCCGGGCTCCATCGCCAGCATCGTCAACAAGGTCGACGTCAACACGCTTGAAGAAGGCCCGGCCAGCGCGTTGCAGCTGAACGAAATCGGCAAGGTCAAGATCGCGCTCGATGCGCCGATTGCCCTCGACGGTTACGACAGCAACCGCACCACCGGCGCGTTCATCATCATCGACCGCTTGACCAACGGCACCGTCGGCGCGGGCATGATCGTCGCCCAGCCTCTGGCACACGGCACCAGCACGCACCACGGCAAACTGGCTCACGTCGCCACCGAAGAACGCGCCCAGCGCTTCGGCCAGCAACCGGCCACCGTATTGTTCAGCGGCTTGTCCGGCGCTGGTAAAAGCACCCTGGCGTATGCGGTTGAACGCAAGCTGTTCGACCTGGGTCGTGCGGTGTTTGTGCTCGATGGCCAGAACCTGCGCCATGACCTGAATAAAGGTCTGCCACAGGATCGCGCCGGGCGTACCGAGAACTGGCGTCGTGCCGCGCACGTGGCGCGTCAGTTCAACGAGGCGGGTCTGCTGACCCTGGCCGCGTTTGTTGCCCCAAATGCCGAAGGTCGTGAACAGGCCCGGGAACTGATCGGCAAGGAGCGTCTGCTGACGGTCTACGTCCAGGCTTCGCCAACCGTATGCGCCGAGCGTGATCCGCAAGGTCTGTACGCGGCCGCCGGGGACAACATCCCGGGCGAATCCTTCCCGTACGACGTGCCGCTGGATGCCGATCTGGTGATCGATACCCAGTCCGTGTCGCTGGATGAAGGCGTCAAGCAAGTGCTGGATCTGCTGCGCAAACGTGGCGCGATCTAAGCCTTAGCCGCAAAATGAAAAACCCGCCGATGAGTGATCATCGGCGGGTTTTTTGTTGCCTCGAGATTGCTATCGCTGGCAAGCCAGCTCCCACAGGTTTCCCGGTCGTACACAACACTTGTGATCACTGAGAATCACTGTGGGAGCTGGCTTGCCAGCGATGAGGCCGGAACAGGCACCTCAAGACTTGGCGGTATACTCGCGGTGCATCTGGTCGAGCAACGCATCCTTGTCCAGCCACAGCTGATTGATCCAGCCCTGGAACTGCAATCGGTACTCACCGTCCTGGTCGTAGTTCTTGCCAATGAACTGCGGCGGAATCTTCAGCTCTTCAAAATGCGCCACGACATCAGCCACATTCCCGCACAGCAAATCCCAGAAACCTGGGCGCCCGGCCGGATAGTGGATGGTCACGTTGACGATCGATTCCAACTGCTCGCCCATGGCATCCAGCACAAAAGCGATGCCGCCAGCCTTGGGCTTGAGCAGATAACGGAGCGGTGATTTCTGCTGGGCATGTTTGCCCTCGGTAAAACGTGTGCCTTCAACAAAGTTGAAAATGCCCACCGGGTTGTTGCGAAACTTAGCGCAGGTCTTGCGTGTGGTTTCCAGGTCTTTGCCTTTCTTCTCCGGGTGCTTCTCCAGATACGCCTTGGAGTAGCGCTTCATGAACGGAAAGCCCAGCGCCCACCACGCCAGACCCATCACCGGCACCCAGATCAGTTCCTGTTTCAGAAAAAACTTCAGCGGCTGGATGCGCCGATTGAGCACGTATTGCAGCACCAGGATATCGACCCAGCTCTGGTGGTTGCTGGTGATCAGATACGAGTGCTGATAGTCCAGGCCCTGCAGCCCGCTGACGTGCCAGCGAGTACGCCGCACCAGGTTCATCCAGCCTTTGTTGAGGCTGATCCACGCTTCGTGGGTATGGCTCATCAGCCAGCCCGCGAGGCGCTGGGTGAGGGCAAACGGCAATACTTTGACGAGCGCCACACAGAACAGAAACGAGCAAAGCAAAATCGTGTTCAGGGCCAACAGCAACGCGGCAATCACACCGCGTAGCGGAGCAGGTAGGAAATCCAGCATTTACACATCCATAGGTCGGTTGGCGGCTTGAATCGCGGTCAACGCGATGGTGTAGACGATGTCGTCGACTTGCGCACCGCGCGGCAAATCGTTCACCGGTTTGCGCAAGCCTTGCAGCATTGGTCCGAGGCTGACGCAGTCGGCGCTGCGCTGCACGGCTTTGTGGGTGGTGTTGCCGGTGTTGAGGTCGGGGAACACGAACACCGTGGCACGACCGGCCACCTGACTGTTCGGCGCCAGTTGTCGGGCCACGGTTTCGTTGGCGGCGGCGTCGTATTGCAATGGGCCGTCGATCAGCAGCGAGCTTTGCTGTTCATGGGCGAGGAGGGTCGCTTCGCGGACCTTCTCGACTTCTTCGCCGCTGGCCGATTCGCCACTGGAATAGCTGATCATCGCCACCCGCGGCGTGATGCCGAAGGCCGCCGCCGAATCCGCGCTTTGCAGGGCGATCTCGGCCAGTTCGCTGGCGCTTGGGTGCGGGTTCATTACGCAGTCACCGTAGACCAGCACTTCCTCTGGAAACAGCATGAAGAACACCGACGACACCAGCGTGCAACCCGGCGCCGTCTTAATCAGTTGAAGGGCAGGGCGAATGGTGTTGGCGGTGGAGTGAATCACGCCCGACACCAGGCCATCGACTTCATCGAGCGCCAGCATCATGGTGCCGATCACGACGGTGTCTTCCAGTTGCTGCTCGGCCATTGGCGCGTTGAGGCTTTTGCTCTTGCGCAGGGAAACCATCGGCTCGACGTAGCGTTCGCGGATCAGGTCCGGATCAAGTATTTCCAAGCCTGGCGGCAGCTCGATCCCCTGGGCGCGGGCGACGGCTTGCACATCCTCGGGTTTGGCCAGCAACACGCAACGCGCGATGCCACGGGCCTGACAGATTGCCGCGGCTTGCACGGTCAGCGGCTCGCAGCCTTCGGGCAACACGATGCGTTTGTTCGCGACCTGGGCACGCTGGATCAATTGATAGCGGAACACCGCCGGCGACAAACGCATTTCACGCGGGGTGCCGCAGCGCTGGTGCAGCCAGTTGGCATCCAGATGGCTGGCGACGAAATCGGTGATGATCTCCGCACGCTCGCGGTCGTCAATCGGGATTTCCTTGTTCAGGCCATTGAGCTGGTTGGCGGTGTCGTAGGAACCGGTGCTTACCGACAACACCGGCAGACCGGCCTGCAAGGCGCCACGGCAAAGGTCCATGATGCGCGGGTCGGGCAGGGTGTCACTGGTCAGCAACAGGCCGGCCAATGGAACGCCGTTCATGGCCGCGAGGCTGACGGCGAGGATGATGTCGTCGCGATCGCCGGGGGTCACCACCAGCACGCCGGGCTTGAGCAGCTCCACGGTGTTGCGCATGGTGCGGGCGCAGATGATGATTTTGGTCATGCGCCGGGTTTCATAGTCCCCGGCGTTGAGCACTTGTGCGCCCATCAAGTCGGCGACGTCGCGGGTGCGCGGGGCGTTCAGTTCCGGCTGGAACGGGATGCAGCCCAGCAGACGGAAGTCTCCGCTACGCAGCAACGGCGAATGCTCTTTGAGGCGTGAAGCGAAGGCCTCCATGCTTTCGTCAGTCTTGACCTTGTTGAGAATCACGCCGAGCACTTTCGGGTCTTTCGGGCCGCCAAACAGCTGCGCCTGCAACTCCACGCGACCGGAGAGTTCGGTCAGCACTTCGTTTTCCGGCGCCGAGACCAGGATCACCTCGGCGTCCAGGCTCTTGGCCAGGTGCAAGTTGACCCGCGCAGCGTAACTGGCGCTGCGGGTCGGGACCATGCCTTCGACGATCAGCACGTCTTTGCCGACCGCGGCTTGCTGATAAAGCGTGATGATTTCTTCGAGCAACTCATCCAGCTGACCGTCGCCAAGCATGCGCTCGACGTGGGCCAGGCCCAATGGCTGAGGCGGTTTCAACCCGTGGGTGCGCGCCACCAGTTCGGTGGATCGCTCAGGTCCCGTATCACCGGGATGCGGCTGAGCGATGGGTTTGAAAAAACCAACCTTGAGCCCGGCCCGCTCAAGTGTGCGCACCAGCCCGAGGCTGATGGAGGTCAGACCGACACCAAAATCGGTGGGCGCGATAAAAAAAGTTTGCATGCGGATTCTCTGGAGGTGCATGGCAATGGTGAAAGCCTATAACTGGCGATCTACCGAAATTCAGTCGCCAAGGTTATCGCTAACCGAGCCTTGTGCGCACCAACCGCAGTCAAAGGACTGGCCTATTTTTTCCAGGCGTTGCGCGGGGTCCATCACCCAGGCCCGGGATTGCCAGGGTGGCTGGTGTCGCAGATGTTGGGTATGGCCGCAGGAAAGCTCGGCCACCCAGTGGCCGTCTTCGTCCTGATGGAAGCCGGTGATCGTCGAATCCCGTCTGTCCGGGTTGTGTTCGCTTTCGGACGATTGCTTCGCTAAACTTGGTCTTTCAATATTCTTATGCAAAAGGTCTCGCCCCATGCTGATCGCCGCCAATAAGGCTGTCTCCATCGACTATACCCTGACCAACGACGCTGGTGAGGTCATCGACAGCTCCGCCGGCGGCGCGCCGCTGGTCTACCTGCAAGGCGCAGGCAACATCATCCCGGGCCTGGAAAAAGCCCTGGAAGGCAAAGCAGTCGGCGACGAACTGACTGTAGCCGTAGAACCTGAAGACGCTTACGGCGAATACGCTGCCGAACTGGTCAGCACCCTGAGCCGCAGCATGTTCGAAGGCGTTGACGAACTGGAAGTGGGCATGCAGTTCCACGCATCCGCGCCAGACGGCCAGATGCAGATCGTGACCATCCGCGATCTGGACGGCGACGACGTGACTGTCGACGGCAACCACCCGTTGGCGGGTCAGCGCCTGAACTTCCAGGTCAAGATCATCAACATCCGTGATGCCAGCCAGGAAGAAATCGCCCATGGTCACGTCCATGGCGAAGGTGGCCATCACCACTGATTTCTGCGCTAAGCTCAGATAACTGGAGAGGCGCCCGAGGGCGCCTTTTTAGTCTGCGGCCGACACCGCCAAGAGGCTGTATCGAGAAGAACACGGGAATCTGGAGTACGTCATGAGTGCTTTTCACGACCTTAAATTGACAGCCCTGGATGGACAGGAGCTACCGCTGGCGCCTTTCAAAGGGCAAGTCGTGCTGGTGGTCAATGTCGCCTCCAAATGTGGCTTGACCCCGCAGTACGCAGCGCTGGAAAACCTCTACCAGCAATTCAAGGCCAAGGGTTTCAGCGTCCTGGGCTTGCCGTGCAACCAGTTTGCCGGGCAGGAACCAGGCAGCGAACAAGAGATCAAGGATTTCTGCAGCCTCAACTATGGCGTGACGTTTCCGCTGTCCAGCAAGCTGGAAGTCAACGGGCATGACCGTCATCAGTTGTATCGCCTGCTGGCGGGCGAGGGCGCGGAATTCCCGGGTGACATTACCTGGAACTTCGAAAAATTCCTGCTGGGCAAGGACGGTCGTGTGTTGGCGCGGTTCTCGCCACGTACCGCTCCGGACGATCCAACCATCGTTCACGCAATAGAAAAAGCGCTGAGCTGATATCTCCCCCCCTGTAGGAGCTGGCTTGCCAGCGAATGCGGTGTCCCTGACACACCGCGTCGTCTGATTCGCCAGCAAGCCGGCTCCTACGTTATTGACGATCTTTTAGTGCTAAATCACTGCAATCAATAGTGCTGTTCAACGCGGCGGACTCTCCATATTATAGTCGTCATAAAGTCATTCTTCCGTGGAGCGTCCCATGCCTGTCAAAGCCCTGTTCAAACCGTTCCACCTCGGCACCCTCGAACTGCCGACCCGCGTCGTCATGGCGCCGATGACCCGTTCCTTTTCCCCGGGTGGCGTGCCTAATTCGAAAGTGATCGAATACTACCGTCGTCGCGCCGCGGCAGGTGTCGGCCTGATCATCACCGAAGGCACGACCGTCGGTCACCAGGCTTCCAACGGTTACCCGAACGTTCCGCATTTCTACGGTGAAGCCGCACTGGCTGGCTGGAAAAAAGTCGTCGACGCGGTTCACGCCGAAGGCGGCAAGATCGTTCCGCAACTGTGGCACGTGGGCAGCGTGCGCCGTATCGGTACCGAGCCGGACGCCAGCGTGCCGGGTTACGGGCCGTCGGAAAAAGTGAAGGACGGTCAGGTCGTGGTGCACGGCATGACCAAGCAGGATATCCAGGACGTGATTGCCGCGTTCGCCCAAGCGGCCAAGGATGCCCAGAGCATCGGCATGGACGGGGTGGAAATCCACGGTGCCCACGGTTATCTGGTCGATCAGTTCTTCTGGGAAGGCAGCAACCAGCGTACCGACGAGTACGGCGGCAGCCTGGCCAACCGTTCGCGCTTCGCCATCGAGTTGATTCAGGCTGTGCGGGCAGCGGTCGGCGAAGGCTTCCCGATCATCTTCCGTTTCTCCCAGTGGAAGCAGCAGGATTACACCGCGCGCCTGGTACAAACACCGGAAGCCCTGGGTGATTTCCTCAAGCCGCTATCGGATGCCGGCGTGGATATTTTCCACTGCTCGACTCGTCGCTTCTGGGAGCCGGAATTCGACGGTTCCGAACTGAACCTGGCTGGCTGGACGCGCCAACTCACCGGCAAACCGACCATCACCGTGGGCAGCGTCGGCCTGGATGGCGAGTTCCTGCAATTCATGGTCAACACCGACAAGGTCGCGCAACCGGCCAGCCTGGAAAAACTGCTGGAGCGCCTGAACAACGAGGAGTTCGACCTGGTAGCGGTCGGCCGTGCGTTGCTGGTGGATCCGGACTGGGCGCAGAAAGTGCGGGATGGTCGTGAAGAAGACATCCTGCCGTTCAGCCGTGAGGCGTTGATGACGCTGGTTTAAGCGGCGTCTGCATTGACGCCATCGCCAGCAAGCCGGCTCCTACAACTTCTCAGAATCTGTAGGAGCCGGCTTGCTGGCGATGGCGATCTCAAAATCACAAAATCACAAAAAATTAAGGAATAGTTGGTACATCCGGCACCACCATCTCCCCGGCACAAGCCCCGCGCAACTGCCCCTCAAACTGCTCGATAATCGTCGCCCAACCCTGGCGGCTGGCATGCTGGCGCGCATTGAGCCGCACGCAACGCAAGGTTTCCCGGTCTTCCAGCAGCCACGCCGCGGCATCGCAAAACGCCTCTTCATCTCCTGGCATCGCCAGCACGCCGTTGTAACCGTGACGAATATGCTGAGCCGCCGCCGCTTGATCGTAAGCGACCACGCCAAGCCCCGAAGCAAGCGCCTCCAGCACCACATTGCCAAAGGTTTCGGTCAGGCTCGGAAACAGAAACACATCCCCGCAAGCGTAGTGACAGGCCAGGGCTTCACCGCGTTGTGCGCCACAGAAAATCGCCTCGGGCATTTCCTTTTCCAGCGCCTGACGCTGCGGGCCGTCACCGACCACGATCAATTTCAGATTGCGCTGTGGATAAGTCGCCATGAGGTTATCGAAGGCACGCTTGAGCAGACCAAGATTCTTTTCCGGGGCCAGGCGCCCGACGTGGATGACCGCAATGTCTTCCTCAGCCAATCCCCATTGTTCACGCAGGGCGCTCAAGCGTTTGGTCGGGTGAAACAACTGGCTGTCGACCCCTCGAGACAGCAGCGCCAGGCGTTCGAAATTTCGTCGCTCCAGTTCCATGCGCTGGCTGACGCTGGGCACCAGAGTCATGGTCGAGCGGTTATGGAACCAGCGCAGGTAGTGGGTCAGCAGCCGCGTCAGCAGACCGAGCCCGTACTGACTGGAGTATTGCTGAAAATTGGTGTGAAACCCGCTGACCACCGAAATCCCCAGGCGCCGTGCTGCACGCAACGCCGACAGGCCCAACGGCCCTTCGGTGGCGATGTACAGCACGTCGGGGCGATGGCGCTTCCAGCGTCGCAACAGCTTGTGCATCGACGACTGACCCCATTGCAAACCCGGATAACCTGGGAGCGGCCAGCCCCGGCACAGCATCAACGCATCGTCGCTGTTCAGTTGCTGATCGCAACCCTGACGCGGCCGCACCAATTCCACCTGATGCCCGCGCGCGCGCAAACCGTCGCACAAGCGGCCCAGGGTGTTGGCCACGCCGTTGATTTCCGGGGGGAAGGTTTCGGTGATCAGGGTGATATGCAGAGCTGTCGTCATGACCCCAGTGTCGACTGGGGCCATGTCGTCGTTGTGACGGTGGGATGATGGATTTGTGAACGACTCAGCGTTGTGTCACCAGATTCTCGGCACCGCGCTCGCGCACCCAGAACAACGTCGCCCCGGCCACGGCTGCCGGCATCATCAGGATGTTGACCACCGGAATCAGCAGCACCAGATAAACGCTGCCGCCGAAACTCATGCTCTGCCAGCGCTTCTCGCGCAGCCAGGCGAGCATCTCGTTCCAGCCGAGCTTGTGGTTGTCCGCCGGGTAGTCGATGTACTGGATCGCCATCATCCACACGCCGAACAACAGCCACAGCGGCGCGGCGATGATGTTCACCACCGGGATGAAGGACAGAATGAACAGCCCGATCGCCCGCGGCAGAAAGTAGCCGAGCTTGCGCATTTCCCGGACCAGCGTGCGCGGGATCATCGCGATGAGCTCGCCCCAGCTGAAGGCCGGGAAGTCGTCGGTGCCGCGTACCACCACTTCGACTTTCTCCGCGAGAAAACCGTTGAACGGCGCGGCGATGACGTTGGCGAGCATGGTGAAGGTAAAGAACACCATGAACACCACCAGCACCACGAAAATCGGCCAGAGGATGTAGCTGAGAAAACTCAGCCAGTCGGGCAGCGATGGCATCAGCGTATCGACCCACAGACTGAACTGGTGGCTGGCCAGATAGATCAATCCGACGAACAGCACCAGGTTGATCGCCAGTGGCAACAGTACAAACAATCGCAGACTGGGGCTCAACACCAGCTTGAGGCCTTCACGCAGGTATTGCGGGCCGGACAGAACAGGGGCGGGCATAACGTGCTCCGAGCAAAGGGAAAACGCGCCGACCTTACCGACTTTGCCTGACGGGCGAAAGCGCGGCAGCGGTATCGACATTCACTGTAACAAAGACGTCTATATAGTCACGGGAATGGGATAGAGACCACCTATGAGCTGGATTGTTAAACCGTATTTCCTTAATCTTCGCCCCCTCGATACGCTGCACCCAATCTTTTTACAGGACGGTCGTGTTCAAGCCTTCCCCAAGCGCTTCAACCGTTCTTTTTTATTCCCGCCGGCAATCCGGCGTTCCGCGCCAGGTGTTTCGGGCCGGTCAACAGGAGCAGGTCATGTCTGAAGTCCGTCATTCGCGAGTGATTATTCTCGGTTCCGGCCCTGCCGGTTACAGCGCCGCGGTGTATGCCGCCCGTGCCAACCTCAAGCCGCTGCTGATCACCGGCATGCAGGCCGGTGGTCAACTGACCACCACCACTGAAGTCGACAACTGGCCGGGCGACGTCCACGGCCTGACCGGCCCGGCGCTGATGGAACGCATGAAAGAGCACGCCGAGCGTTTTGAAACCGAGATCGTTTTCGATCACATCAACGCCGTGGACTTCGCTGCCAAGCCGTACACCCTGACCGGCGACAGCGCGACTTACACCTGCGATGCCCTGATCATCGCCACCGGCGCCAGCGCTCGTTACCTGGGCCTGCCGTCCGAAGAGGCGTTCATGGGCAAAGGCGTTTCGGCCTGCGCGACTTGCGACGGTTTCTTCTATCGCAACAAGCCTGTGGCTGTGGTCGGCGGCGGCAACACCGCTGTTGAAGAAGCCCTGTACCTGGCCAACATCGCCAGCAAAGTGACCCTGATCCACCGTCGCGAAACTTTCCGCGCCGAGAAGATCCTGATCGACAAGCTGAACGCCCGTGTGGCCGAAGGCAAGATCGAGTTGAAACTGAACGCGACCCTGGACGAAGTCCTGGGCGACAACATGGGCGTGACCGGTGCCCGCCTGAAGAACAACGACAGCAGCTTCGACGAAGTGACTGTCGACGGCGTGTTCATCGCCATCGGCCACACCCCGAACACCTCGTTGTTCGAAGGCCAGTTGACCTTGAAAGACGGTTATCTGGTGGTGCAGGGCGGTCGTGAAGGCAACGCCACGGCGACCAACCTGGAAGGCATCTTCGCCGCCGGTGACGTGGCTGACCACGTGTACCGTCAGGCGATCACCTCGGCCGGCGCGGGCTGCATGGCCGCACTGGACGCCGAGCGTTACCTCGACGACCTGCAGAACGCTTGATTCTGCCTTCGTTGAAATGAAAAAACCGGCTTCGGCCGGTTTTTTCATGGGCAAAAAAACAAATCTGTAGGAGCCGGCTTGCTGGCGATAGCGGTACATCTGCCAGTATCGACGGTGCCTGGCACACCGCTATCGCCAGCAAGCCGGCTCCTACGGGATTGGGTTCAGGACAGTTTGGCGAGGCACTCTTCGAGAATGTCCAAGCCTTCCTCCAGCACTTTCGCTTCGATGGTCAGCGGCGCCAGCAGGCGAATGATGTGGCGCGATTTTCCGCTGGGCATCAGCAGCAGACCCGCATCTCGGGCCAGGGCCAGCAGTTGGGTCAATTGTGCTGAAGCGGGCGAGCCGTCGGCGTTGATCAGTTCGATGCCGCGCATGGCACCAAAACCTGTCAGGCGCCCCAGATACGGCGTTAACTTGTTCGCGCACCAGCTTTCGTAGTGACCGACGATGGCCTCTTCCTGCTGCGCACCCCAAGCGTGCAGGTTGGCATCGCTCATTTCATCCAGCGTCGCCAGTGCGGCTGCGCAGGCGATGGGATTGCCGGAGAAGGTGCCGCCAAGCCCGCCCTTGGGCAAGTTGTCGAGCAGCGACTTGCGCCCGACCACCGCGCCCAGCGGCACGCCACCGGCGATGCTTTTACCCAGCAGGATAAGGTCTGGCTCGATGCCCAGTCGTGAGAACGCGAAACGCTGGCCGGTGCGGCCGAATCCGGACTGGATTTCATCGGCGATCAGCACGATGCCTTTGTCGTTGCAGAACGTGCGTAACTTCTGGGCGAACTCGACGTCCATGGTGAGAAACCCGGCTTCACCTTGCACCGGTTCAACGATGAAACAGGCAACGTCATCGACATCGATTTCAACACTGAACAAACGCTCCATGGCCTTGAGAGCATCAGCACAGGTCACGCCATTGTCCTTGCTGGGATACGGCAGATGAAAGACCGGCCCCGGCAGCACGCCGACTTTCTGTTTGTAGGGTGCGACCTTGCCGTTGAGATTGAGCGTGGCCAGCGTGCGGCCGTGGAACGCGCCGTCGAAGGCGATCACGGCGCTGCGTCCGGTGGCGCCACGAACGATTTTCAGGGCGTTTTCCGCCGCTTCCGCGCCGCTGTTGGTGAGCATTCCACTGACCGGGTAATCCACCGGGATGAACGCGCTCAGGCGATCCATCAGTTCGATGTAGGGCATGTGGGGCGCAGCGTTGAACGCGTAGTGGGTCAGCCTTGTGGCTTGCTCGCGAATGGCTTCGACGATGCGAGGATGGCAGTGACCGAGGTTGAGCACGCCAATGCCGCCGACAAAGTCGATGTAGCGTTTGCCATCGGTGTCCCAGACCTCGGCGTTTTTGCCGTGGCTGAGCGTGACGGGGTGAACGATGTTGATCGACTGGCTGATGGTTTCGCTGTGCATGGAGGACCGGCTCGCAAGAAGGAGGACTTCTTTTTATCTAAGCCGTGAGCAGTGGTACGGGGCAAACGAAATAAAGTTGCCGGGTCAATCTTAAAAGTCGGAATGTGCGCTCCATACTGGAAACACTAACCTGTAGGAGCGAGCGATGGACGTGAACGATAACGCTGGGAGCCTGATACCCCGCAGCGTTCTCAGGCTTATCGCGAGCAGGCTCGCTCCTACAATTTGATTCAGCGGCGGGTCAGTGGCAGTTGGGTGAATTTCACACCGCCCAGACCGTGGGCAATCAATGCGCGGATGTTGGCGTGATCGCTGCCTTCTGGTGTCGCCACCACGGAGCGGTAATGTTCACCGAAGGCCAGCAGCGCTTCTTCATCGCTCAAGCCTTCCAGCAGTGCCAGACCCAAAGTCTTGCAAGAGCCTTCGTTCTGCCCGGCTGCGTTTTCTACGCCGCCGTTGTTGAAGGACTGAGGCTGGTACTCGTAACCGGCGGCAATGAACGCCAGGGTATCGGCGAAAGCATGTTCGCCAGTCTTGAGGCTGGCGCGCAGGGTGTTCAAATCACTCATTGGGTTTTCCTTTGGCGAACGCCGCTTGTTGTTCGGCGCTGGCTTCTTGCTGATATTGGGCTTTCCACTCGGCGTACGGCATGCCGTAAACCACTTCACGGGCGTCATCGAGGCTGACCTCGATCTGGCGTTCGTCGGCGGCGGCCTTGTACCACTTGGACAGGCAGTTGCGGCAGAAACCCGAAAGGTTCATCAGGTCGATGTTCTGCACATCCTTGCGGCTGTCCAGATGGGCCACCAGCCGGCGAAAGGCGGCGGCTTCGAGTTCCAGGCGTTGTTGATCGGTCATGGGTTTTCTCTTGCGCGCTATGGGCAAAGTCGTGGAAAGGTGCGTGTATTAAAGGGATGGAGGCATGATTTTCAAGCCGCTGCGTTTCTGTTTTGCTGATCAGATAACGCAGGCATTTTCGAGTCAATCATTGACGATTCCTTTCTTGATGTGGCGCCCGCCATTGATGACGACGCTGGTTCCAGTGCTGTAGTTGGTATTGAGCAAAAACATGACGGCGTCGATCAACGGTTGCGCGCCGGGTTCAAACTCGAGAAGGGCTTTCTTCAGGGTTCGTTGAACGTATTCCTCGGTGCTGTTTTCCTTGAGGATGAGCAAGCCGGGAAGGATGGCGTTTACCCTGACCGTGGGCGCGTATTTCTCTGCGAACGACAGCACCATGTTTTGCAGGGCCGATTTGGTAGCGGCATACCCAATATGGCTTTTGCTGCCTCGCGACGAGGTTTCATCGCAGATATGGATAATGTCGGATCTTTCCAGTCGTTGCAGATGTGCCCCCAACTCCAGATTCAAATGATAGGGCGCTTCGACATGGAGTTTGAACATGGTGTTCAGGTTTTCGAGGCCATCGTCCAGCCACAAAGAGGCGTTGTGGATCACTGCACGCAAGCTGTCGAAGTTGGTCCTGATATAGGCAATCAACGCTTCGCGATCGCTCTGGAGTTCAAGGTCCGCCTGGAATGGCAACATATTTGGGTGCAGTGACTCAACAGGACGGGAGCGGCTGACGCAGATAACGATATTGCCGGCCTCTGCCAGAGTAGTGGCAAGTTGGAGGCCGACGCGCTTGCTGGTGCCGGTAACAAGTATTGGACTATTCATGGATGTGCGATCAGCTTCAGTAGGTCTATGCACGGGCTAAATACATGCAGCATAACTGAAGTCTTCTCGCTAGCGGCGACCTTCTCCCGCCTCCCGCAACAGCTGTGACGTTTGCGACTCATTCGCAGCATTGAGTTTTTACGGAAATTTTACGGAGGCGGGGGTTAGAATGAAATCCGGACGATACATGGACGTTTTTAAATGATGCCTGTACTGACTGATGTGGCTTCAGGTGTACCGCAGGGCTCCTCTCTTGAACAGGAAGAGCTGTTCCCGATTCGCGAGGTGGCACGTCTGACCGGCGTCAACCCGGTCACGCTTCGAGCATGGGAGCGGCGATATGGTCTGATTGTGCCAACCCGCACCGACAGTGGGCACCGGTTGTATTCGATGGCCGATATCGAGCGCGTGCGCAGTATTCTGGAGTGGATCGAGCGTGGCGTTGCCGTCAGCAAGATCGGTAAGATCCTCGCAAAAACAGCTCCCCTCAAAGCGTTGTCGCACCTCATCCCGAGCGACCTGGTCCAGGCCGATTACACACAATGGCAGCAACAGGTTCAGGCGGCGGTGAGTGCTTTCGACGAAGCTCATCTGGAGCAAGTCTATGGGCAGATATTTTCCAGTTATCCGCTGACAGTCGTGTTCCAGGACATCCTGATCCCGCTTTGGAAACAATTGCTGCTGCGCCAGGACACGTTCGGCCAGGCCAGTGAGTGGCTGTTCCTGGATGGCTTTCTCCGATCTCGCGTGCTGCAGCGCTTGCTGCTGGTAAGGAGCCTGCAACCTCGTCGAGTGATTGTCTGCGCGCTGTTCGACCAGTGTCGGGAACTCGAGTTACTGATCACCGCATTGTTTCTGAGCAGTGTCGATTCGGCTATTCAGGTTCTGGCGATCGGCCAGCCACTCGATGAGTTGACGCTGATCTGCGAGCGAATCAAGCCTAAGGCGTTGGTGCTTTTTTCCAATCACGCGCCGACGTCGGATTTGCCAAGGCATTTGAATCGCCTGGCCATGAGCCTCGACTGTCAGCTGCTGTTGGCCGGTGATGCGGCCGATCTGGCGCAGTCTAGCCTGGCCGAATCATCGATTGGCTGTCTGGGAAGTGAGGGCAGTATCATGCGCCAGCGACTGAAACAGTTCCTGGCGGGTAATCTGGATACCTGAGTCTTAAAGGTGCAGCGCGGGATGGGTCAGGCGATGCTGTTGCAGAATGTACTGGCGCAGGCGCTCGGTTTCGTCCGAGTCACTCTGATTCAATTCGTAGGCGTAGAAACCCTGTTCGGTTTCTTTCTCGAAAGTGCCCCGCAACGCAATCCGCTCATAGCCTGACGGGCTGAACCACAACGCGAAATGCTTCGGTGGCTTGGTCTTGTTGCGCACTTCCAGCAAGACCCCTTTGCATGACACCTCATGAACCCACATCGTGCCGGGATGGCCTTTGGCATTTTCCAGGGCCACCGGCTCCTCGAGGACCAGGCGCCAAGGCCGGACCATGGGGCCGTCTTCATAGATGCTGGGAACACCGAGACGCAGGTGCATCGCATGAAACTCGTCTTCCACCAGATGCAGGGGGAAGGTCATTTGCTGATTTTCGAAATTGGCCTGGATGGTGACTTGCTCATGGGCTGCCAGGCGCGTGAGCAAGTCGCGGATTTGCGATCCGCCATTAACGAGCAGGCTCGACGTTGCGTCCCGCACATTGAGTTGGGGGTTGTGTTGCATGGTCTGGATGAAATCCAGCTCATCTTGCGTCAGGAGTGCGTCGCGCTGCATGGCCAACTCGAAAGAAATAGTTACAAAAGCATTGGTGATTGTAGTTAATGACCATTAATTCGGTGTTTTGTTTTGGCCGTTCGTCGCTTTAAGTGCAGCCAGTTCGGCCTGTACGTCGGCCAACTGTGCTTCGAGTTGCGCAACCCGCTGCTGTGCCTTGACCTGGACCGTGACGTCCTTTTGCACACCGACGAAATAAACCTGGCCATCGTGCGGATTTTTTACTGTCGAAAGGGACAGTTCATTCCAGAAGGGAGTGCCATCCTTGCGATAGTTTCGGAGGATTTCCCGGCACGAACCTTGACTGTCCAATGCCGTGCGAATCAATGGCAAGGCCTCCTGGTCGCGGTCGCCGGACTGGAGAAAGCGGCAATCCTGATAGAGGATTTCTTCGCTGGAGTACCCGGTGAGGCGTTCGAACGCCGGGTTGACGTAAATCAGGATGTTGTCCTGCTCGCCTTCTTTCTCGGCGATCACGATGCCGTCGTTGGAAGCGTTAATCACCATTTGCAGCAGCTGTGCGTTAATCATCGTAGCGTCCCTGGCTGATTGATTGTCGATTGCATTCTAAGAGAACAATCAAGAACGTGCTGTTAATATCCCGGTCCTTTCACTCGGATTCAGGATCAGATTGATGAAAGTCGCCATCATTTCCGGCTCGGTGTACGGCACGGCTGAAGAAGTCGCCCGGCACGCGGCCAGCATTTTGAACAAGGCCGGTTTCGAAACGCTGCACAACCCACGTGCGACCCTTGCCGATATTCAGGCTTTCGGCCCCGAAGCTTTTCTGGCCGTGACATCGACCACTGGCATGGGCGAATTGCCGGACAACCTGCAGCCGCTGTACTCGACCATTCGTGATCAATTGCCGGCCGCCTGGCGTGGTTTGCCGGGTGCGGTCATCGGATTGGGCGATGCGAGTTATGGCGACACGTTCTGCGGTGGTGGCGAGCAAATGCGTGAATTGTTCGCTGAACTTGGCGTTCGAGAGGTCTTGCCGATGCTGCGTCTGGATGCCAGCGAAAGCGTGACCCCTGAAACCGACGCCGAGCCTTGGCTGGCAGATTTGATCAGCGCCTTGAACGCTTGACGGTGTTCTGACTGAGCGCTGAAAACGGCACGTATGGCCATGTTTGACGTCGGTACTTTGACATGGCCATGATTTCGCCAGCGCAGTGACTCGTCAGGCCATCAAGCTGGCTGCCAATGCAACTATACGAACCCCGTGGGGTGACTAGACTCGATCTATTGGAAACACTCCATAATAAAAAGATCGAGGTTCCTCGCCGTGAACATAGCCCCCACCCAATCGCCACGCAGTGTCAAAGACCGGGTCAGTGCAGCCGAATGGCAAACCCGTGTTGACCTCGCGGCCTGCTACCGACTGGTTGCGCAACATGGCTGGGACGATCTGGTTTTCACCCACATCTCGGCCAAAGTGCCTGGTACCGAAGACTTCCTGATCAACCCGTTCGGGCTGATGTTTCACGAAATTACCGCATCAAGCCTGGTCAAGGTCGATCAGGCCGGCAACAAGTTGATGGACAGCCCTTACGAGATCAACCCGGCGGGCTACACCATCCACAGTGCGGTGCACGAGGTTCGCCACGACGTCGAATGCGTGCTGCATACCCATACGGCGTCAGGCGTTGCGGTGTCGGCGCAGAAACAAGGCGTTTTGCCGATCAGCCAGCAATCATTGTTTGTCCTTTCCAGCCTCGCTTACCACGCCTACGAAGGCGTTGCGATCAATCACGACGAGAAAGCGCGACTGCAAGCCGACCTCGGAGAAAACAACTTCCTGATGCTGCACAACCACGGCCTGTTGACCTGCGGCAGCACCATCGCCGACACGTTTCTGATGATGTTCATCTTCCAGCGTGCCTGCGACATTCAGGTCATGGCGCAGAGCGGCGGCGCTGAACTGATTGCCATCGAACCGCAGATCCTGGCCGGTGCCAAGGCCATGATCGCGGGTGTTACCAGAAGTGCTCAAGGAATGGGTGGAGCGCTGGCCTGGCCGGCGCTGCTGCGCAAACTCGATAAACTGGACCCGGGTTATAAACTCTAATGGCACTCACCGAGATCCCCCTGTGTGTCTGGCGCAAGCGCAGCCAGACGTTCATGTTCCGTGGTCATGGCATCCATTACTGGACGGCAGGGCAGGGTGACCCGTTGTTGCTCATCCACGGCTTTCCGACCGCCAGTTGGGACTGGCATTACCTGTGGCAGCCACTGTCCCAGCGTTACCGTGTGATTGCCTGCGACATGCTCGGCTTCGGCGATTCGGACAAACCGGCCAATCATGAGTACAGCCTGCTGGAGCAGGCGGATCTGCAACAGGCGTTGCTCGCTCACCTGAGTGTCGAGCAACCGGTGCACCTGTTGGCTCACGACTACGGCGACAGCGTGGCCCAGGAACTGCTGGCGCGGCATTACGAGTCGCATGGGCAGCTGGCCAGTTGCGTGTTTCTCAATGGTGGCCTGTTTCCTGAAACCCATCGTCCGGTGCTGATGCAAAAACTCCTGCTCAGCCCGTTGGGCTGGATGATCGGTCGTGCCTTCAGTCGAGACGGGCTGGTGAAAAGTTTTCGGCAGATTTTCGGGCCGCAGACCTGTCCCAGTGAAAGTGAGATGGATGATTTCTGGAGCCTGGTCGAGCGTCATCACGGGCCACGGATCATGCACAAGCTGATCGGCTATATCCCCGAGCGCCGCGTCTGTCGCGACCGCTGGGTGGGCGCGATGCAGCGGGGTGAAGTGCCGATGCGGGTGATCGATGGCGAAGTCGATCCGATCTCCGGCGCGCACATGGTCGAGCGGTACCGGGAGTTGATTCCGGACGCAGACACGGTCCTGTTGCCCGGGATTGGCCACTACCCACAAATTGAGGCGCCGAGCCTGGTGCTCAAGCATTACCTGGCATTTCGAGATCAATTACTTTCGGCGGAACGCAAGGTGGCGTGTTCCTGAAAAGATCGCAGCCTTCGACAGCTCCTACGGAGATAGGCATGCACCCTGCAGGCGCTGCCGAAGGTGCGATCTTTTGATGGCCGCTTGAAAACCCTCCCGCATCATCCCCCAGCCTTATCGCGCACCATTCAGCCTTGCCCCTGTTCATTGTGACCCGCTGCGCCGTGCCTGACACTCAGCCCCATAGTCCCTTGGCCTGCTGGAGTCCCCCCATGAATGAGTCTGTGCGTTTCGAAGATAAAGTCGTGATCATCACCGGTGCCGGTGGTGGCCTGGGACGGGCCCACGCGCTGCTGTTCGCCAAACAGGGCGCCAAAGTGCTGGTCAACGATCTCGGTGGTTCGGCCCAGGGTGAAGGCGCCAACGCTTCGGCCGCTGACCGTGTAGTGGCGGAAATCCGTGAGGCCGGCGGCATTGCCGAAGCCAACCACGACTCGGTCACTGACGGCGACAAAATCGTCCAGCATGCCCTCAACGTCTTCGGCCGTGTCGACGTAGTGGTCAACAACGCCGGGATCCTGCGGGACAAGACCTTCCACAAAATGGACGACGCCGATTGGGACCTGGTTTACCGCGTCCACGTCGAAGGCGCCTACAAAGTTACCCGCGCCGCCTGGCCGCACATGCGCGAGCAAAACTACGGTCGGGTGATCTTCACCGCGTCCACGTCAGGTATTTACGGTAACTTCGGCCAGTCCAACTACGGCATGGCCAAGCTCGGCCTCTACGGCCTGACCCGCACACTGGCCATCGAGGGCCGCAAGAACAACATCCTGGTCAACGCCATCGCCCCCACCGGCGGCACGCGTATGACCGAAGGCCTGATCCCGCCACAGGTGTTCGAGCAACTCAAACCGGAACTGGTCAGCCCGCTGGTGGTGTACCTCGCCAGCGAAAACTGCCAGGACACCTCCGGCCTGTTCGAAGTCGGCGGCGGCTGGATGGGCAAAGTCCGCTGGGAACGCAGCCTCGGTGCCGGGTTTGATCCTCGGGCCGGTTTCTCTCCGGAAGACGTGGCGGCGCACTGGCAACAGATCTGCGACTTCGAAGGCGCGGCGCACCCGAAAGACAACATTGAAGCGCTGAAGGAAATGATGGGGAACTTGCAGAAGTACTCACTTTAACGCCGAGGGCAAGGTCGTGTTGAATGACCTTGCCGCTTTTGAGTACGTCGATCTGGAAGAGTGACCGGCATGGGTCAGCCAGGAAAATACTTGGACACCAATGCTGCCAGATTGGCTGCCGTTTGCGTATCCATCACCCCGTCGTAGTTTTCCGGACGAAAGTGCAACTGAAATGCCCGGACCAGTTGTTGGAAGCCATTGTCGCTCGACGCCCCCGTTACATCGTATCCGTATGTCTTGAACAGTCGCAGCAATTCGCTCCGGGCCGGAAGGCCGCAGGTATTGAAACGCTGGAGGAAGTTGTTTCGGGTTGCCTCATCGAACCACGCTCCAATACCTTTCAAGTAAAGCGCGTGCCAAGGAAACATTGGCCCCGGATCGCTTTTACGCCCGACCGCAATATCGGAATGGCCCAACACCTTTGTGGGGGTGATGTCCGGGTATCGCATGAGTATGTTCAGCGCCAATTGTTCAATCGCGACAATCTGTTCGCAGTGGTACGGCGGAAAAGTAAACGCACCCTCCGTGAACGAGGCCTGGTTGACGATTTCAATGCCGATTGATGTGTCGTTCAAATTGCTGCGGTTACCCCACTGGCTGACACCCGCGTGCCAGGCGCGCTGAGTTTCATCGACAAGGTTGAAGACTTCCTGCTCGGTATGATTGGCTTTTAAGTAACTGGGGTCAGTTATGTCCGGAATCAAATAATGAGCGCTGACATTAGGCCCGGTCAGCGCATTTATGGAGCTGGAAAAGTTACCGGCCGTATAGTGAAAGATCAAAAAATGTACACGACTGTTAACGCTTCGGTTCGAGCGGTGTTGCTTGTAATCGACGGGTTTCATTAAGTGACTCGCAGTGAATGAATGTACCGTCAGTCGAAGATGAGAAGCTGACGGGCTTGTCGTTCACCTTAATTGCTCGAGTGCCTTCTGTGATTACATATGCGTGTAGGTGTTTTCTGAGGGTTATGTAGGCGTGATTAGTTCAGTGCTTCTGCAGTTTTTAATCGCAAACATTACCAATAAAAAACCCACCCATAAAAAAGGCCGCTGCAAACGCAGCGGCCAATAAGACGTTGGATCCAGGAGCTACAAATCAACGTCAGTGTACCCAGGGCGATGAACCGACACTGTCAGCTCATCTGAAGTCTTTCGGCGATGGCAGATGCCGTTGCCGGGCTTTCAGCGATGTTCCGTGAAAGCCCGACAAGAATAAGCCCTTGGTCACGAAGGAAAAATACTGATTCCGGACATGCACTGTTGCAGCCCCGGCAACAGTCAGGGTTTCTGTGTCTAACGCCTGGGTGATGCCGCTGTGCCAGTCATCCTTAAGAGCTACACCGCGAATACCTCCTTGGTGCGCTTATCGACCCCGTTGCCCGGCAGTAGGGTGAGGCCTTCTGTCACTCACCGGGGAAGACGCATGACAAAAACAACAATGCGCGCCATCTTCACACCACAGGCGCTGGCCGCTGCGGTGGCTTTGGGTTGCTGTGCCCAGGCACAGGCTGTTTCGTTCAATATCGGGGAAATCGAGGGGACGTTCGACTCCTCTCTGTCGGTCGGCGCAAGTTGGGGCATGCGTGACGCGGATGATGCCCTGGTGGGCACTGTCAACGGCGGTTCCGGCCAGGCATCGACCGGTGACGACGGGCGACTCAATTTCAAGAAAGGTGAAACTTTCTCGAAGATCTTCAAGGGTATTCATGACCTTGAGTTGAAGTACGGCGACACCGGTATGTTCGTTCGTGGCAAGTACTGGTACGACTTCGAACTGAAGGACGAAGACCGCGAGTTCAAACCCATCAGCGATCACGGTCGCAAGGAAGGCGCCAAGTCTTCCGGCGGGCAGATCCTCGACGCGTTCGTCTATCACAACTACTCGATTGCCGATCTGCCGGGCACCGCGCGTGTCGGTAAACAGGTGGTCAGCTGGGGAGAGAGCACCTTCATCGGCAACTCGATCAACAGCATCAACCCGGTCGACGTGTCCGCGTTCCGCCGTCCCGGTGCCGAGATCAAAGAAGGCCTGATTCCGGTCAACATGCTGTTTGCCTCCCAGGGCCTGACAGACAAATTGACCGTGGAAGGCTTCTATCAACTGGAATGGGACCAGACCGTCGTCGATAACTGCGGCACCTTCTTTGGCGTCGACGTGGTGGCTGATGGCTGCAACAAGGGCTACACCGTCGCCAACCCGGCCATTGCCCCGTTGCAGCCGATTGCCGCAGCGTTTGGTCAGGGTTTCGAGGTCAGCAGGGAAGGCGTGATCGTGCCCCGTGGCGGTGACCGCGATGCGCGGGATTCCGGGCAGTGGGGTACGGCGCTGCGTTGGCTCGGGGACGATACCGAGTACGGCTTGTACTTCATGAACTACCACAGCCGCACACCTAACGTCGGGACCAGCACGGCCGGCCTCGGCACGCTGGCGAGCATTCCGGGGATTGTCGCCGCCGCCAACCGCATCGCCCCCGGCAGCGGTTCGGGGCTGGCCCAGAGTGTGATGCTCGGTCGCGGTCAGTATTACCTCGAGTACCCGGAGGATATTCGTCTCTATGGCGCGAGTTTCTCCACGACCTTGCCCACCGGCACCGCGTGGACCGGCGAAATCAGCTATCGCCCCAACGCACCTGTTCAGGTCAACACCAACGACCTGACCCTGGCCATGCTCAACCCGATCGCGGGCGGCGCGGCATCACCCATTGCAACCTCACCAGGCGCCGACAACAAAGGCTATCGGCGCAAGGAAGTGACGCAAATCCAGAGCACCCTGACGCACTTCATCGATCAGATCGCCGGCGCAGATCGCCTGACCCTGGTGGGCGAGGCGGGCGTGGTGCGGGTTGGTGGCCTGGAGTCGCGAACCAAGCTGCGTTATGGCCGCGATTCGGTATACGGCCAATATGGATTCGGCGGCGACACTGACGGTTTCGTGACCTCGACGTCGTGGGGTTACCGCGCCCGCGCCATTCTTGATTACAACAACCTGATCGCCGGGATCAACTTCCGTCCCAACCTGTCGTGGTCCCATGACGTGAACGGCTACGGCCCCAACGGGCTGTTCAACGAGGGTGCCAAGGCCGTCAGCCTCGGCGTCGACGCGGACTACCGCAACACCTACACCGCCAGCCTCAGTTACACCGACTTTTTCGGTGGCGACTACAACGTCCTCGAAGACCGCGACTTTGTAGCGCTGAGCTTTGGCGTGAACTTCTGATCTGGCTGAAAAGGATGAATTCAATGCGCAAGATGATTCTGCAATTCGGCACCGTTCTGGCCCTGAGCCTGCTCGCAGTCAATGTGATGGCCGCTGTCTCGGCGCAAGAAGCTGACAAACTCGGCACCAGCCTCACCCCGCTGGGTGCCGAGAAGGCTGGCAACGCCGATGGCTCGATTCCGGCCTGGACCGGTGGCATCCCGAAAAACGCCGGTGCGGTCGACAGCAAAGGTTTTCTGGCCGACCCGTTCGCCAACGAGAAACCGTTGTTCATCATCACCGCGGCAACGGTCGACAAGTACAAGGACAAACTCTCTGACGGCCAGATAGCGATGTTCAAACGCTACCCCGAGACCTACAGGATTCCGGTCTACCCGAGCCATCGGACGGTGGCCCTGCCAACGGAAATTTATGAGTCGGCCAAGCGCAGTGCACTGAACGTAACACCGATCAACGACGGTAACGGCCTGGCCAATTTCACCGGCAATCGCTACTACGCCTTCCCGATTCCGAAGAATGGCGTGGAGGTGATCTGGAACCATGTCACCCGTTATCACGGTGGCAATCTGCGCCGCACCATCACCCAGGCAACGCCGCAGTCCAATGGCGATTTCACCGTGATCCGCTTCAAGGACGAAGTCGCCGTGCCTTCGCTGCTCGGCGATCTGAAACCGGGCAGCGATGACAATGTGCTCAATTACTTCAAGCAGGAAGTGACTGCACCGGCCCGGCTGGCGGGCAACGTGTTGCTGGTTCACGAGACCCTCGACCAGGTCAAGGAGCCGCGCAAGGCCTGGATCTACAACGCCGGCCAGCGTCGGGTGCGGCGTGCACCGCAAGTGGCCTATGACGGCGTCGGTACCTCGTCCGATGGACTGCGTACTACCGATAACTTCGACATGTTCTCCGGCGCGCCGGATCGCTACGACTGGAAGCTGATCGGCAAGAAGGAAATGTACATTCCCTACAACAGCTACAAACTCGATTCGCCGAACCTCAAGTACACCGATGTGATCAAGGCCGGGCACATCAATCAGGACCTGACCCGCTACGAGTTGCACCGAGTCTGGGAGGTCGTCGCCACGGTCAAGCCGAACGAGCGGCACGTCTATGCCAAGCGTCACATGTACATCGACGAAGACAGTTGGCAGGTAGCCCTGGCCGATCACTACGACGGTCGTGGCCAGCTCTGGCGTGTTGCCGAAGGGCATGCCCAGTTCTATTACGATCATCAAGTGCCGGCTTACACAGTCGAGGCGCTGTATGACCTGATTGCCGGTCGATACATTGCGCTGGGGATGAAGAACGAGGAGAAGCGCAGCTTCGAATTCAACATTGATGCAAAAGCCGGGGACTACACGCCTGCGGCCCTGCGGAGCACGGGGGTTCGGTAGTCTTCCTACAGGCTCCTACACAAGAAGGTGACTTTTCGGTCACCTTCTTTATAGGGGGCGATCAGTGTGTTGAATACTTCTTCAACAAGTGCTCGGGAGAGGTCTAGGGTGGCGCCAGAATGATAAAAAAGGCGCACCACTATGACTGCAATGACGCACTGTCTGGATCGCCCTGGATTCCTGCCTCGACTGTCATCCCATCACCTGTCACGTAAGCGATTGATTGAGCCCATGCTGGTCTCGACGGCGCGGGTGAAATTGCTTTGTGCACCGCCCGGCAGTGGCAAGAGTGCACTGCTGACCGAATGCTTGTTGCGGGCACCGGAGCAATGCCGTGTCTGTTGGCTGCCATTGGCGGGGGAGTCGTTGAGCGCGGCCGATTTTCTTATGCGTCTGTCGCAATCGCTGGGTCTGGAATCGGCGAATGAACCTGGGTTGCTGGCGCATCTGGCGCGATTACAGGCGCCGACCTGGCTGTTCCTTGATGATTACTGCCGCACGGCCAACCCGGAACTCGATCGCCTGCTCGATCGCCTGTTGGCCGTCGCCAGCCCGGCACTGACCTGGTGGCTGGGTTCCCGTCGACGGCCGCCCTGCAACTGGCCGCGACTGCTGCTGGACGATGAGTTGTACGAGTGTGAGGGCCGAACGCTGGCCTTTACCGAGGCGGAAGTGGTGCAGTTGCTCGGTGATGTCGAGCCCGGCCTGGCTGCACAAACCGCCAAGAGGGTTGTTGAGCGCAGCGGTGGCTGGTGCGCTGGTGTGCGGATCGCCTTGCTCAATGGTTGCCCGTGGTCGGGTGAACAAGGGCGCTCGGCGACGCTGCTCGATTATTTGCAACACGAATTGTTCAACGCCTTGCCAACGGAGTTGGTAGAGGTTTGGCACGTGTTGGTTCATCTGCCACGTTTCAACGCCAGCTTGTGCGAGCATCTGTTCGGCGCGGGTGAGGGCGCGCTGTGGTTGCAAGCGCTGCAGGAAATGGGTTGCTTCATCGAGCCTTGGGAAGACTCCGTCGAATGGTTACGGATTTTCGAACCATTGGCCCAGACGATACGTGAAGAACCAGCCCCGGCCGGTCGATCCTGGCATCGCCGCGCGTGCCAATGGTTCTGCGCCAACGAGGATTGGCAGGCAGCGTTCGAGCAGGCACTGCTGGCGCAAGAGCACGAGGTCGCGGTCAGCCTGTTGCAGCACTTCAGCTTTGAGCATTTGTTCAAGCGTCAGAACGTCAGCTTGTTACTCAAGCTGCACGAGCGGCTGGGCGAACAATTGACCCTGGGCACACCGCAACGAGTGGGATTGATCACGGCGGCGTTGCTGTTTGCCGGGCGATTTGAGCAGGCGGCTGCGTGCATCGGACAACTGTCACGGTTTGCCCCGCAACCGACGGCTTCTTTGCAGCGCCAGTTACTGGCGCGCTGGCAAGCACAACAGGGTTGGTTGCTGCATTTGCAGGGGCGCATGCCGGCAGCGCGGACGCACTTTACAGAAGCCCTGAGTGAACTGGCTGCCGATGCCTGGCCTGCGCGTTTGTTATGCCTGTCCGGGCTGACTCAGCAAGCGTTGCTCATTGCCGACCTCGATGCCGCTCAGGCCTTCAATCGTGACGCCTTGTGCCTGGCTCGGGCGCAAGGTTCGTTGTTGTTCGAAGGTCTGCTGGAACTCGATCACGCGCAATTGCTGGAACAGCGCGGAGCACCGCAAAGAGCCGAAGATTTGCTGGCCGATATCGAGGCAATGCTAGGGCGGCAGGCTGATCGACCGACACCCTTGCTGGGGCGAATCGCCCTGCGGAGGGGGCGCCTGGCGCTGTGTCAGGGGCAGGATGAACGGGCGGCCGGCTTTTTTCAGGCCGGCCTCGATGATTGCCTGCAAAGCCAGGACAAACATGTGTTGTACGGGTTTCTCGGGCAAGCGCAAATGGCGGCGAATCAACGCGATTATGCCCATGCGTTTGATCGTCTACGCGAAGCCGAGCGATTGATGCAACAACGGCAGATTCCCGATACGGTTTATCGAGGCGTTCTGCTACAAATCAGCAGTCATTTCTGGCTGCAACAAGGGCGACCGGAACTGGCCCGTGAGGCGCTGACCCGTGTCTTGCGTCATTACCGCGGCCCCAACGCGCGCCAGGCTCCCCCGGCTACGCTGCAGTTGATTGCGCGAATCGAATACCAATTGGTGTTGGCCGAAATGCATCTGCAACTGGCGCAAGATCCCATGGAGCAGCTCAAGGCGTTACTTGAGCACGCACAGCAACACGCCATGCTGGCGCTGGAGGCGGAGTTGCAATTGGCAATCTGCGAGGCGGCGATGCTGCTGGGCGAACCGGCCGTAGCCAGCGCGGCACTGGAGACCGGCCTGGCATTGGTTGACCGATGTCATGGTCAACAGGCATTGCGCGACTTGAGGTTACGGCAGCCAAACTTGAACTGTCGTTTGCGAGGGGAGGCGTCGGTGAGCGCGATGGCCGTGGATGCCAGTCTGTTGAGCGCTCGGGAGCTGGAAGTGCTGGACCTGATTGCCCAAGGCAACTCCAATCAACAAATTGCCGAGCAATTGTTCATCTCATTACATACGGTTAAAACCCACGCCCGAAGAATTCACAGCAAATTGGGAGTTGAACGTCGAACACAAGCCGTTGCGATGGCCAAGAAGTTAGGGTTGGTACTACAAGGTTGAGTAAGAAAATAACAGCTGTTCAATGCGTCGTAATTAATTTAAATGTTTTGTCGGGCGCATTGAAAAAGTTTTAAGTTAGTATGTGGGTGGCGCAGATAAACAGGCAGATAACATGTTCTGTAATAGGTCGCTACTCATTAATCTGGAGTTGTTGAGTCATGGAAGAACTGAATGTCGAGCGAGTGCACGCCATGCTGCATGCAAGGATTGGCGGGCGTGGAATTGATGTCGATAAAGTATATATCAATGGTGTCCTTTCGTTGGATAATCCACTGGTTACTTATTCTGAAACCTTGGTGTGGGCACTATTTTTAAAGTTGCAGGAAGGTGAAATTCCTTGTTTCGAGGGCGAGAATTTTTGGGTTTTTTCTGAAGGCTACACATTTGATCCGATGTATCGCTTCAAAGCATTGGACTTTGACGAAATTAATGGATTGGCTTCAAGCATTGCCCAAGTGTTTCTCGGCGAATCGGTAGCTTGACGAAAATGACAGTGCTGACTCGTTAGTTGGCACTGTCGCTTTTTTCAAGTTGCCGGTGCAGCAGGTTCAAACCCCATGCGCCAGCTCACTGCCCGGGTGGCGGATAACAAACGCTGCGCCGCTGGACCGTTTTCATCGGCATGAAACAGCGAGGTCGGTCCGACGACCGTGAGCACAGCCGCAATCTTGCCCATTGCATTGAACACCGGTGCCGACAGCGCATCCACGCCTGGCATCAACAATCCATGCACATGATGCAGACCCCGTTGACGGATCTGCTCGCACATTGCTGTGTACGCCTGATCATCCGCCAAGGCGTGAGCCGTGCTGTTTTGTAGTTCCTGATCACGAAGGTCCACGGTTTCACGCGTAGGCAGGTAGGCGCCGAAAACCAACCCGGTGGAGGAACTGAGCAACGGCAACACCGACCCCAACTGCGTCACTACCGTCACCGCACGCACCGCCGGTTCGATATGCACCACGGTTGCGCCCTGATTACCCCACACCGCCAAAAAGCAGGTTTCGTTCAGGTCATCGCGCAGCTCGGCCAGTGGCAGGGCGGCGACTTTAAGGACGTCCATACTGTTAAGTGCCGCCAGCCCGACGCGCAAGGCTTCACGGCCCAGTCCGTAATGGTTGGTGGCAGCGTTCTGTTCGGCAAAGCCGCTGGCAATCAATGCCTGCAGATACCGATGAACCTTGCTTGCTGGCATCTGCACGTGTTCGGCCAGGCGCGACAGTGAGGTCGAGGGCGACAACTCGGCCAGTGCCTTGAGGATGTCGGTGCCGACTTCGGCCGAGCGGACTTTCTGCTTGCCGTTGCCGTTGCTGTCGCTGGTCTTTTCCATGGTGGTGCCGGGATCTCGGGACGAATGGGCGTCTTTATAGCTTGACGGTCAATACCAATCAAATTACGTTAAGCGTAATTGAATTACGATAAAAATAACCCCGGCGTGCCACGACCTCGATTCTGGAGTGATGGGCCATTGCCGACTCCCTGTTCAGGAGGCTCCATGAACTCCGATTCAACCCTGGCCTATCAGTCAGGCTTCGGCAACGAATTCAGCAGCGAAGCATTGCCTGGCGCATTGCCTATCGGTCAGAACTCCCCGCAAAAAGCCCCGTACGGCCTCTACACCGAACTGTTTTCCGGCACCGCATTTACCATGGCGCGCAGTGAAGCGCGGCGGACCTGGATGTACCGCATTCAGCCGTCCGCCAATCATCCGGCATTCGTCAAACTTGACCGGCAACTGGCCGGCGGACCGTTGGGTGAAGTGACCCCCAATCGCCTGCGCTGGAACCCGTTGGAGATCCCTGCCGAGCCGACCGATTTCATTGAAGGTCTGGTGAGTATGGCGGCGAACTCCGGTGCGGATAAACCGTCGGGGATCAGCATTTACAACTACCGCGCCAACCGTTCCATGGAACGTGTGTTCTTCAATGCCGACGGTGAACTGCTGCTGGTGCCGGAGCTGGGACGCCTGCGCATTGCCACCGAACTCGGCGTGCTGGATCTGGAACCCCTGGAAATCGCCGTACTGCCGCGGGGCTTGAAGTTCCGCATCGAACTGCTCGACCCACAAGCCCGTGGCTACGTCGCCGAGAACCATGGCGCGCCGATGCGCTTGCCGGATCTGGGCCCGATTGGCAGCAACGGCCTGGCCAACCCGCGGGATTTTCTGACCCCGGTGGCGGCTTATGAAAACCTGCAACAACCGACGACGCTGGTGCAGAAATTCCTCGGTCAGCTGTGGGGCTGTGAGCTCAATCATTCGCCGCTGAACGTGGTGGCCTGGCACGGTAACAACGTGCCGTACAAATATGATCTGCGCCGCTTCAACACCATTGGCACCGTTAGCTTCGATCACCCGGACCCGTCGATTTTCACCGTGTTGACCTCGCCAACCAGCGTCCATGGCCTGGCCAATCTCGACTTCGTGATCTTCCCGCCACGCTGGATGGTCGCCGAGAAAACCTTCCGTCCACCATGGTTTCACCGCAACCTGATGAACGAATTCATGGGCCTGATCCAGGGCGAATACGATGCCAAAGCCGAAGGCTTCGTACCCGGCGGTGCGTCATTGCACAGCTGCATGAGCGCCCACGGCCCGGATGGCGAAACCTGCACCAAAGCAATCAACGCTGACCTCAAACCGGCGAAAATCGACAACACCATGGCCTTCATGTTCGAGACCAGCCAAGTGCTGCGTCCGAGCCGTTTCGCATTGGATTGCCCGCAACTGCAAACTTCCTACGACGCCTGCTGGGCCACGCTGCCCGCCACTTTCGACCCGACCCGGAGATAACCCATGACGCAGACTTCCATCACTCGCAGCTGGGTTGCCTCCGCAAACGGCCACGCTGACTTTCCACTGCAAAACCTGCCATTGGGCGTGTTCAGCATGAACGGTTCGGCACCGCGCAGCGGTGTGGCCATTGGCGAACATATCTTTGATCTGCAAGCGGCGCTGGACGCCGGGCTATTCGAAGGCGCCGCAAAAGCAGCGGTCGAAGCCACACGTGACGGCCAGTTGAACGCTTTCTTTGAATTGGGTCGCGAGGCGCGTGTTGCCCTGCGTGAGCGCCTGCTGGAGTTGTTCGCCGAGGGCAGCACCTTGCACGGCAAGATCGAAGCCCAAGGTGCAAAGCTGTTGCCACTGGCGGCGGATTGCGAGATGCACCTTCCAGCAAAAATCAACGACTACACCGACTTCTACGTCGGTATCGAGCACGCGCAGAACGTCGGCAAACTGTTTCGCCCGGACAACCCGCTGCTGCCGAACTACAAGTATGTGCCCATCGGCTATCACGGCCGCGCCTCGACCATTCGCCCATCCGGTACCGACGTGCGCCGTCCGAAAGGCCAGACCTTGCCGGCCGGCCAGACCGAACCGACGTTTGGCCCTTGTGCGCGTCTTGATTACGAACTGGAGCTGGGAATCTGGATCGGCCAGGGCAACGACATGGGCGACTCCATCGCCATCGGTGACGCGGCCGATCACATCGCCGGTTTCTGCCTGCTCAACGACTGGTCGGCACGGGATATCCAGGCTTGGGAATACCAACCGCTGGGTCCATTCCTGTCGAAGAGTTTCATCACCAGCATCTCGCCGTGGGTGGTGACGGCCGAAGCGCTGGAGCCGTTCCGTCGTGCCCAGCCGGCACGCCCAGAGGGTGACCCGCAGCCGCTGGCGTACCTGTCCGACAAGCGCGATCAAGCGGCGGGCGCCTTCGACATTGAACTGGAAGTGTTGCTGCTCACCGAAACCATGCGCGAACAAAACCTGCCGGCCCATCGTCTGACGTTGAGCAACACTCAGCACATGTACTGGACCGTGGCACAAATGGTCGCGCATCACAGCGTCAACGGTTGCCAGTTGCAGGCCGGTGACCTGTTCGGTTCGGGCACGTTGTCGGGGCCGGAAAACGGGCAGTTCGGCAGCCTGTTGGAAATTACCGAGGGCGGCAAAAAGCCGATCGAACTGGCCTCGGGCGAAGTGCGTAAATTCCTTGAGGACGGCGACGAAATCATCCTGCGTGGCCGTTGCCGCCGCGAAGGTTTTGCCTCCATCGGCTTCGGCGAATGCCGCGGCAAAGTGCTGCCGGCGCGTTAAGAGGGACGGGCATGGAACTCTATACCTATTACCGCTCGACTTCGTCCTACCGGGTGCGCATTGCATTGGCGCTCAAGGGGCTGGATTACCGGGCGCTGCCGGTCAACCTGATTGCACCGCAAGGTGGCGAGCATCGCCAGCCGCCGTATCTGGACGTCAACCCGCAAGGTCGTGTTCCGGCCCTGCGCACCGACGAAGGCGAACTGTTGATCCAGTCACCCGCGATCATCGAGTACCTGGAGGAGTGTTATCCACAGGTACCGCTGCTTTCCAAAGATCTCGCTGCTCGCGCCCATGAGCGGGGAGTGGCGGCGGTGATTGGCTGCGATGTGCATCCACTGCACAACGTCAGCGTGCTCAATAAGCTGCGACAGTGGGGTCATGACGAACCGCAGGTGGTGGAGTGGATCGGGCACTGGGTCAGCCAGGGGTTGGCGGCGGTGGAAACGTTGATCGGTGATGAGGGTTACTGCTTCGGCCCTGAGCCGGGCCTGGCGGACGTCTACCTGATCCCGCAGTTGTACGCAGCGGAGCGGTTCAACGTCTCCCTTGAAGCGTATCCGCGAATCCGGCGAGTGGCGGCATTGGCGGCCACGCACCCGGCGTTCATCAAGGCGCACCCGGCGAATCAGCCAGATAGCCCTTGATCCAAAGAGATCGCAGCCTTCGGCAGCTCCTACGAGAATGGGCTGTGATCTTTTGCTTTTAGTGGACGATGGAGTTGGGCGGTAAATGCCCCAACCGTTCCGTGAGGCGAATCCGCTGGATCGGGTCGTCGCTGAGCAGTAATGCATGTTCCAGGTCGAAGCGTTCGGCGTTCGGGCAATCCAGACGTTGGTACAGACTGGCGCGGGCCAGGTAGTCCGAGGCGTTGGCGCTACCCAGTTCCAGCACGCGCTCGGCATCAATCAAGGCACCGATAAAATCGTCATGGGATAAGTGCAGCTGGCGCAGGTTGCGAGACAGGCGTTGCAGCATCTGCGCCGGCTCGGCGGTCAACAGATGCTCGGCGCTGAGTTTCATGTTCGGGCCGTACTGGCGGTACAACAGTTCCCTGCAATCGTTCGGATAAAGGCGACGGCCACCGCAAGGGTCGAGCAAATGATCGGCGCCCGGTACGCGCAACAGAAAGTGCCCGGGGAAGTTGACCCCAACCAGGGGGATCTCCAGGCCATGCGCCAGCTCCAGTGCAATCAAGCCCAACGTCAGCGGTTGTCCGCGTCGGCGCTCCAGTACTTTATCGAGCAGTGCGACTTGCGGGCGCAAGGGGGTGGCATCGTCCTGGGCGAATCCCAGGTCATTCAGGCGTCGTAACAGCGGCTGGGCCAGCTCGCCTACGGGTAGCATCGGCAAACCGCCACTGACCCGTTGTTGCAATTGCTTGAAGTCCGCCAGAATGGTTTCGGGCTTCACCTCGTTGTCATGCTCGACTGCAATCCACAGCGCCGCCTCGAACAGCGCGGGCGGTGAACGTTGCAGACAGGCAAAAAACGATTGGCGCGGGGTCATCAGAATCTCCGGGCAATGCCTCGTTTTAGCCTCGTCTGCGGCATTCGTCCAGTCCCGCGCAAGGTGGTTGCGGGTTATTTCCGAAAGCTTCTATAGCGGGCTCGCTTATTCCGGTGCGCTTCTGCAATTTTTGAGCGCAAGCCTATACTGGCGACTACAAGAAGTGATTCGGGAGCCTTACGATGTTCGCTCTCATGCAAAGCACTCGCCTTGAATCGCTGCACCTGAGCGTCGACCCGGTGACCGGGTTGAAGGCGGTCATTGCCATTCATAACAGCCGACTCGGGCCTGCCCTGGGTGGTTGTCGTTACCTTGCCTATCCCAGCGACGAATCAGCCGTCGAAGACGCCGTGCGCCTGGCCCAGGGCATGAGTTACAAAGCCGCGTTGGCCGGTCTGGCCCAGGGCGGAGGCGTCGCCGTGATCATGCGCCCGGTCCATGTGGAAAGCCGTGCCGCGTTATTCGAATCCTTCGGGCGTTGCATCAATCAACTCGACGGTCGCTACATCACTGCCATCGACAGCGGCACGTCGGTGGCAGACATGGATTGCATCGCCCAACAGACCCCGCACGTCACCAGCACCACCTCGGCAGGTGACCCGGCGCCTCACGCGGCGATGGGCGTGTTCGCCGGTATCCGCAGCACGGCGATGGCCCGACTGGGCAGCGATAATCTGGAAGGGTTGCGCGTGGCGATTCAGGGGTTGGGCAATGTCGGTTATGCATTGGCCGAACAGCTGCATGCGGCCGGGGCTGAACTGTTGGTCAGCGACATCGACCACGGCAAGGTCCAGTTGGCCATGGAACAACTTGGCGCACATCCGATTGCCAACGACGCACTGCTCAGCACCCCGTGCGACATTCTCGCACCGTGTGGGTTGGGCGGCGTGCTCAACAGCAACAGCGTGTCGCAACTGCGCTGCTCGGCGGTGGCGGGTTCGGCGAACAATCAATTGACCCATCTGGAAGTCGCCGACCAACTGGAGCGGCGCGGCATCCTGTATGCGCCGGACTACGTGATCAACTCCGGCGGGTTGATCTATGTGTCGCTCAAGCACCGTGGCGAAGAACTGCCGACCATCACCGCGCACCTGTCGAAAATCAGCTCGCGACTGACCGAAGTCTTCGCCCATGCCCAGGCAGAAAAACGCTCACCGGCCAGGGTGGCGGATGAGTTGGCGGAGAAAGTGTTGTATCGATAGGTGATCAAAAGATCGCAAACTTCGGCAGCGCCTGCGAAAGGCTGCGATCCATTGATTCTGAAAATGAAAAAGGCCCTGAGCCATTCGACTCAGGGCCTATTCAATTCGGATGTCACTTCGCGGCTTTAGGTGCCTTTGCGGGTTTGACCGCTGGCGCTTCGGCTTCGGCTGATTCAACAGACTCAACCACCGGGGCCACCTCAACCGGTGCCGTCAGCAACTCGGACAATGCGTCCGGCTGGCTCTTGAACGCCTTGGCGAACACATCGCGATTCTTCGCCATGTAGATCCCGGCTTCTTCCACTTGCTGCTCGGTCAGGGACGGAACGGCTTTGTGCAGTACCTCTGCCAGCAATTCAGCCAGTTCGAGCATTTTGTCATGACGGTCAGCTTCGGCTTTATCCATGAACAAGCGCTCCAGATCTCGGCTGCTGCGGTATACCACTTCGACGGCCATTTACCACCTCACATGCCTTCACATTAGTTGTCTGATTCGACTACTGTATTTATATACAGCGAAAAGGATAAGCGAAACCCTGCGCTTTGGGTAGTGGCTTTTTAATGTAGTTCGGATTCAGAATTTGTCAGGTGGACCAGCCGCTGCCCAGCAGAGGTGCGACCAAACGCCACGGCACGCATTTCCGAGTGGCTAGCCATCATGGGCTGGCCTTCTTTCTGCATGCAGAAAACCGTCACGTCCAACCCGCATCATCCGGTCGAGCCGACCTAAGGAAGCATCATCGTGAAAATCAACTGGGCCGAAAGGCTGCGGCAGAACGTGCATGAACTGGCCGAGTCCCTGGGCAATCTGTTCGTCGAAACCTTTCACTACCTGGCGCTGTTCGCCATTGGGGCCGTGACTGCATGGGCGGCGGTGATGGAGTTCCTGGGAATGCTCGAACAGGGGCACATCAAGATCGATGACATCTTGCTGCTGTTCATCTATCTGGAACTGGGAGCGATGGTCGGGATTTATTTCAAGACCAACCACATGCCCGTGCGCTTCCTGATCTACGTGGCGATTACCGCACTGACGCGGTTGTTGATTTCGAATGTCTCGCACCACAACCCACCCGACCTCGGCATCATTTACCTGTGCGGCGGGATTCTGTTGCTGGCGTTTTCGATTCTGGTGGTGCGTTATGCGTCGTCGCAATTTCCATCGGTGAAAATTGAAAACCCGCACCGCAAGATTGGCGCGGGTTCCAGTGAACATTCCGAGGTCGAGAAAGGCGAACTTTAAAGGCCCAGGGTCGGGCGGTGCCGGCCGTTGCCTCGAGGTGGCGGCAGGTTCCGGGTGTCGCCGCCGGTCATGGCATCCAGGATGGTCATGGCGCTGTGGCCCTGTTCGATGGCGATACCAAACTGAATGCTTTGCACCAGGCGTTTGAGGCGTTGGGGGTCGTTGCGTTGTTCGGTGCTGATCAGCCGTTTGGCCACTATGCGACCGCTGTTGGAAAGGGTCAGCATGATGCTGCCGTCCAGGCCCTGAATGCTCAGGTTGATCTGGTAATCCGGTGCAAAGGCATCGGTAATGAGTTGAAAAGGGTTGTCCATGATGCGTCACCGCCTGATTGAACGTGCAGTTGTTGACCGGCCGTAATCCGGTTGGTTCGCAACGTCAGACCACCGGCCATATCACCATCATTGTTCCAACAGGGTTGTAGCAAGAGACATGCCCAAGGCAGGCGGAGCGAGCGTGCTCGCGATGGTCGTCAACGATAACGCTGTTAGCCAGGCACGCCGCCGCGGCCTCAGGTTCATCGCGAGCAAGCTCGCGCCTACCAGTCATCACTTGCCTGCCCGTTTCAGGGCAAAAAGCGCAGGTGTGCAACCAAACCGGTCAGCATTCCACCCAATTCACCGCCAGTCCGCCTCGCGAAGTTTCCTTGTACTTGTCGTGCATGTCGGCACCGGTGTCGCGCATGGTACGGATCACCCGATCCAGGGAAATGAAATGTTTACCATCGCCGCGCAGGGCCATTTGTGTGGCGTTGATCGCTTTGACGGCAGCAATCGCGTTGCGCTCGATGCATGGCACCTGCACCAGGCCGCCGACCGGGTCGCAGGTCAGGCCGAGGTTGTGTTCCAGGCCAATTTCGGCGGCGTTTTCCAGTTGCTCCGGCGTGGCGCCAAGCACCTCCGCGAGACCGGCGGCAGCCATGGCGCAAGCAGAACCCACTTCGCCCTGACAGCCGACTTCGGCACCGGAGATCGACGCATTTTTCTTGCAGAGGATGCCAACGGCTGCCGCACCCAAAAAGAAGGCGACGACGTCATCGTCCGAGGCGTCGGGATTGAACTTCATGTAGTAGTGCAGCACCGCAGGAATGATCCCTGCCGCACCGTTGGTCGGCGCCGTGACCATGCGCCCGCCGGCGGCGTTTTCCTCGTTCACGGCGAGGGCGAACAGGTTCACCCATTCCATCGCGGACAAGGTGGACGTGATGACATTCGGCTTGCCGATTTCCAATAGGCTGCGGTGCAGTTTCGCGGCGCGACGGGGAACATTCAGACCGCCCGGCAGGATGCCCTCATGACGTAGCCCTTGCTCGACGCACTCGCGCATCACCGACCAGATGTGCAGCAGTCCCTGGCGGATTTGCGCATCGCTACGCCACGCCCGTTCGTTGGCCATCATCAATTCGCCAACGCGCAGGCCGTGCTGGTTACAGAGCTTGAGCAATTCGGCGGCGCTGGAGAAATCGTAAGGCAGCACCACATCGCTCGACGGTGCGATACCCGACTCGGCTTCCGCCGCTTCGATGATGAAACCGCCACCCACCGAGTAATACGTTTGCTCGAACAGTTCACCGGTTTCGCCGAAGGCTGTCAGGGACATCGCGTTGGGGTGGTAGGGCAGGCTCTCGTCGAGCAGTAGGAGATCGCGTTGCCAGTCGAAGGCAATGTTCGCTTTGCCGGCCAGCAGCAGCTGACCGGTTTCGCGCAGGGTGTGAATGCGTGGATCAATGGTGGTGGGGTCGATGCTGTCGGGCCACTCGCCCATCAGGCCCATCACGCAGGCGCGGTCGGTGGCATGGCCGACACCGGTGGCCGATAAAGAGCCATACAGTCGGATCTCCACTCGCCGCACGTCGGCGGTAAAACCCTGATCGACCAGGGCTTGGGCGAACGTTGCAGCCGCCCGCATCGGACCGACGGTATGGGAGCTGGACGGCCCGATGCCGACTTTGAAGAGATCGAAAACACTGATAGCCATGCTAAAGCCTATACAAAGCAATGGAGGAGGAATCGCTGCCATTTTTGTAGGACAAGCGCAATGTGGGTGATACTGCCTGCCAAGGTCCTACGTGACCAACGAAAATTCCTAAGATATCCTTTAGCAGGACTAAACGATGAGCCGCCAATTACACGCCCAGACTTATGTCTGGCTGAACGTGTTCGCCTGTGCCGCGCGACACCTGTCGTTTACCCGGTGCGCCGAAGAACTGCACATCACACCCGGGGCGGTCAGTCAGCAGATTCGCCAACTCGAAGAGCGTCTCGGGTTCCGCCTGTTTCACCGGCGCGCCCGTGGCGTGGAACTGAGTGCGCAGGGGCAACGACTGGCCATCACCGTCAACGAGGCCTACGGCAGCATCGATGCGGAGTTGCGACGACTGGACGCGGGTATGATCAGCGGGATTCTGCGGGTGCGTTCGATTCCATCCTTTCTGAGCAAATGGCTGACCCCGCGCTTGCCACGTTTGCAGCAGCGTTTTCCGGACATTCAATTGCGTCTGGTGGCCGAGGACAGCAGCGTGCCGTTGCACGAAGGGGATTTCGACCTGGCCATCGACTTGAACGACGGCAGTTACCCCGGATTGTTATCCACAGCCTTGCTCGATGAGCAGATTTTCCCGGTGTGCGCGCCGAGCCTGCTGCGGGGGCGCCCGCCATTGCATGGTCCGGCGGACTTGATTCATTTCCCCTTGTTGCACGACATCACCGCCTGGCGCGGCAGCTACGAATATGCGGAATGGGAGTTTTACTTAAATGCCATCGGGTTCGAAGGGGCCGATGTGCGACGCGGCCACACCTTCAATCGCAATCACCTGACGATCGAAGCGGCCATTGCCGGGATGGGCGTGGCGATTGCCCGACGAACTCTGCTCAACGATGAGTTGGAGCGCGGGGCGTTGATCGTACCGTTTGGTCTGGCAGTGCCCAATCACAAACGCTACATGTTGCTGTACGCGCCGGGTGCGCTGAGCCATCCGGGTGTGCGCGCGGTGCACGATTGGTTGGTGGAGGAGGCAGGGATTTTCCGAAACTTGCACCCGTTGGGGGAGCAGCAAATGTGAGCAATTATTACCTGAGGGCAGGGCGACCCAACTCCCGACCTTACCAGCGCTTTTACCGGTTGTCCGGCTTTTTTTGCGATTAGATATTTATCTTTTATCAGGGGTTGAATTGTTCAGCGTACAGACCGATTGTGTAAGTAAGAGGTCACGGTGATGACGCCCAAGGGCTTAGCTGACCGGCCTCTCGCGAGCTAGCTGAAATAAGGGATGAACTATGCAAATCCAAGTCAATAGCGATAACCATATTCAAGGCAGTAAACGACTGGAGGAGTGGGTACGTACTACCATTGAGAGCACGCTCGAACGCTACGAAGAAGACCTGACACGTGTCGAGGTCCACCTGCGGGACGAGAACGGCGACAAGCCCGGTCCCCACGATATACGCTGCCAACTGGAGGCGCGGCCAAAAGGCCATCAACCAATTTCCGTCACCCATAAAGCCGCCAACCTGGAACTGGCGATAGACGGGGCTGCCGACAAGCTCGAGCATGCACTGGAACACCTGTTCGGCAAATTGCGCGGCAAGCCACGCGCCGCTGTCGTACCGTTCGAGCGCCGCGCTGATGAGCTGCTGGAAGAAGAGTTTCTTGAGAACGAACAGGCAGCGCTTAACGGCTGACACCTGATTCACTTTTACCTTCCCACTAAAAACGGGCCTGCGAATGCAGGCCCGTTTTGGTTTGTGCCCTGTAGTGAGTGAGTTTTTTGTGGCTGCGCTTGTGGAGGTGCTCGTAGACCGCGTTATCGTTCATCGCGAGCAAGCTTGCTCCTACAGGAAAAGCAGTCCAGAGGTGGGGGCACCGGGGGGCTAACGCAAGAACGCCTGCCGATATTCACCGGGTGTCCCGCCGAGCGCCTGGCGAAACCGGTTGGTGAAATGGCTGGCGCTGGAAAACCCACAGGCCAGCGCAATCTCACCCAACGGCTGGGATGTCGAACGCAGCAGCTCCCGCGCCCGGTTCAGACGCCGCGCCAGCACATACTGGTGGGGTGGCAGGCCAAAGCTTTCGCGGAACATCCGCGCAAAGTGGTACTCGGACAGTGCGCAAAGCGCCGCCAGTTGGCCCAGGCTGATGGCGTCGGCCAGGTGGCTGTCGATGAACGCCACCAAGTGCCGACGTTGATGCGCGGCCAGCCCGCCCTTTAGGCGCAAACCCTGACGCACGTTGACCTGACTGAGCAGCGCATGGCTGAGCATTTCATGGGCCAGACTGCTGGTGAGCACGCGTTCTCCCGGCTCATCCCAGTTGAGGGCGATCAGCTGTCGAAAGCGCTGGGCTTGCTGTGGGTCTTCGAGAAACGTTTGCTCGCGCAGCTGCAATTCCCGGGGCTCGCGATCAAGCAGAGTGACGCAACCCAAGGCAAATTGTTCGGCACTGAAATACAGGTGTGCCAGGCGAATGTCACCGTTGATTACCCAGCCTGACTGGTGATCGGCCGGCAAGATGCACAATTTGTTCGGGCCACCCATGTTGCCGGGCTGGTCGCGGCGAAAGGTCCCGGTGCCGCCGGCCAGGTAGCAAGACAACGTGTGGTGGCTGGGCGCTTCGTAATCCTGGGCGTCGTGATGATTGCTCCACAAGGCTGCGGACAAGCCGTCACCGAGCTCGGCGCTGTGCTCGAGGCGAGCATTGGGCGAGCGGTTGAGGGCTTGAAAAACTTGTAGGGTATCCAGTGCAGCCATGATCGTTGCTCTCTAACACCTGCATCCAACGCCTTGCATCCTACTCCGTAGCCGTTCGCCTGCCAGCCCGGCGCCGGACAAAACCGCAAGTTTATGCAAGTGCACCGAGGCGAGGCGCAGGACACTGATTCCCTATCGAGGAGCTTTGTCATGAACCTGTCTTTGTATTTGCTGACGGTGCTGATCTGGGGCACCACCTGGATTGCCCTCAAATGGCAACTGGGCGTGGTCGCGATTCCCGTGTCGATCGTTTATCGCTTCGGCCTCGCTGCGCTGGTGTTGTTCGTGATCTTGCTGTTGAGCCGACGGCTGCAAGTGATGAACCGGCGTGGGCATCTGATCTGTCTGGCGCAAGGTGTGTGCCTGTTTTGCATCAATTTCATGTGCTTTCTTACCGCCAGCCAATGGATCCCCAGCGGTCTGGTCGCGGTGGTGTTTTCCACCGCCACGTTGTGGAACGCGCTGAACGCGCGGGTGTTCTTCGGCCAGAAAATCGCACGCAACGTCTTGATGGGCGGTGCGCTGGGGCTGTTCGGGCTTGGTTTGTTGTTCTGGCCTGAACTCGCGGGGCACACTGCCAGCCCGGAAACCTTGCTCGGCCTGGGGCTGGCGTTGTGCGGGACCTTGTGTTTTTCGGCGGGCAACATGCTCTCGAGCCTGCAGCAGAAGGCCGGTCTCAAGCCGCTGACCACCAACGCCTGGGGCATGGCTTACGGTGCAGCCATGCTCTCGGTGTGGTGCCTGGTCAAAGGCATTCCGTTCGACATGGAATGGAATGCACGCTACATCGGTTCGTTGTTGTATCTGGTGATTCCGGGCTCGGTGATCGGGTTCACCGCCTACCTGACGCTGGTTGGGCGCATGGGGCCGGAGCGTGCCGCGTACTGCACCGTTCTGTTCCCGGTAGTGGCGCTCAACGTGTCAGCGTTTGCCGAGGGCTATCAGTGGACTGCGCCGGCATTGGTGGGTCTGTTACTGGTGATGGCGGGCAACGTCCTGGTGTTTCGTAAAGTACGAGTACCGCAGGTGCAGGGAAGCGGCAAACTGGCCTAACGCTGCGAGATCGAGCGCCTCACTACTCAGCGCTCGATCTTGCAAGCGGTAAAGAACAATAGCGGTAATATGAAGTCGACAATGTTTCGCGCCCAATCCTTATAGTTCCAGTCTTTTGATTCATCCATGTTGAACCATTCGATGCCGATCACTTGAAAGCAAATGTAATAAAGAAAGATTGCAATCAGTAATCCAATAATGGCGGGCTTTTTTGATTCGTGAAATGCCTCGTCGCTGGTGTTTATGTTTCTGTAGAGATTAAAAGTTCCGATGATGCAGAGTGTGGTGTAAATGACCTCCAATGTGATGATCAACCAATAAATTCGATGGTGGAGCATCGGCGAGGTAATGGCCCGGTAGCTGTATTTCTCGTTATCGGTAGTGGTGTTCATGCTCAGTATGTGGCCGAGGTATTCGTAATTGGTGGAATAGTCGGTGAAGTTGCTGTGCATCATCAGCAGCCCAAATAGGCTGAAGAAAAGCATCAGGGCGACTTTGCTGATTTTGATGAGTTGGTTGGTGGTGAGTTGATTCAACTTTTAGTTTCTCCATTTAATTCCGGTCAGGTTCGGAAAGTTAAATGGAGTCTATCGCGTGGTGCGTTTGTTTGATGGCGGACTGAATTTCAGAGTGTGTATGGGTTGTTTGTTTGGCGTTGTTTTCAAGTGGCATCATTCTGTTTGTAGTTGGGCAGGTGTTATCAACACCTGCCCCTTTTTACATCAACCTTTCCAGACTTGCGGGTTGACCAGGTCCTGAGGGCGTTCGCCCAGCAAGGCACTGCGCAAGTTGTCCAGGGCGCGATTGGCCATCGCGTCGCGGGTTTCATGGGTGGCTGAACCGATGTGCGGCAACGTTACGGCGTTTTTCAACTGGAAGAGCGGCGACTCCGCCAGGGGTTCCTTCTCGTAGACGTCCAGCCCTGCACCGCGAATCCGATTGTTTTGCAGCGCTTCGATCAGTGCCGGTTCATCGACTACCGGGCCACGGGCGATGTTCACCAGAATGGCGCTGGGCTTCATCAGCGCCAGTTCTCGGTGGCTGATCAAGTGTCTGGTTTTTTCGCTGAGCGGCACCACCAGGCAGACGAAATCAGCTTCGGCCAGCAATTGATCGAGGCTGCGGTACTGTGCACCGAGCTCCTGTTCCAGCTCGGTTTTGCGGCTGTTGCCACTGTAGATGACTGGCATGTTGAACCCCAGTCGACCGCGTCGGGCGATGGCCGCTCCGATATTGCCCATGCCGACGATGCCCAGGGTCTTGCCGTGCACATCGCAACCGAACAGCGGCGCACCGACAGTGGCCTGCCATTGCCCGGCCTTGGTCCAGGCGTCGAGCTCGGCAACGCGGCGGGCGCTGCTCATCAACAGGGCAAACGCCAGGTCGGCGGTACTTTCGGTGAGCACGTCCGGCGTGTTGGTCAACATGATCCCGCGTTCGTTGAAGTAGGCCAGGTCATAGTTGTCGTAGCCCACCGAAACGCTGGAGACGACTTCCAGTTTGGTGGCGTTTTCCAGTTGCGCACGGCCGAGCTTGCGACCCACACCGATCAAGCCGTGGGTATGGGGCAGTGCTTCGTTGAACTGGGCATTGATGTCACCGTTTTTCGGATTCGGCACGATGACGTCGAAGTCTTGTTGCAGACGTTCAACCATTGCAGGAGTGACGCGGCTGAACGCAAGGACAGTCTTTTTCATGGGAGGCAGGCTCGTCGGGGCGGTGAAGAATGCTTAGCAAGCTACAAGTTTCAAGCGGCAGGCTGCAAGTCAAAAAGCCGCTCCCATTGCTTTTAACTTGAAGCCTGCCGCTTGAAGCTTGTCGCTGCCGTTCCGTTTATACTGGCGCCTTTCGCGGCTCGCTCACCGGGCCCGACACTTTATGCATCACCCGGAGCTTTCATGACTTCCCCGAAACAACCGCCGGTCGCCGACGCTTTGAGCGACGAACAGGCAGAGCTGCCAGACAGCGTCGACTCCAGCGCCGACAGCGAAACCCAAGCCGAGATCCCCGCGTTCAAGTTCCCGTTCAAACCGGGTGAGCTGGCGTCCGCCAAGGGTTCCAACCAGCCGTGGTACAAAAACGGCGCCAAGAACGGCCACACCAAAACCCCGGGAATGGCACCGCCGGGGACTCGTCGGTCGATGGGTAAGCGCTAGGCCTTCGACACATGGAACAGCCATTCGCTGCCCCACTCAGGCAACGTTTGCCCAGCCAGGTCGTCGACAATAAACTCGGGCTCTTTTTCCCCGGATTCTGGCGGACACTCCTTCACGGCGGTGTTCAGGGGAATGTGCGAGTTGATTTCCATCGGATAAATGCGCATCCGAGGTCATGAGACGGCGATTCAGCGGAATCAGAGTGGAATCGGCTCCCGGCGGATCGCACGCATGCCAACGCTTTCATACAATCGCCGCGCCTGAAGGTTGTCTTCCCTCACCTTCAGGTCGACAAAACCCTCGCGCCGCTGCTGGAACACCTTGAAGGCCTGCAACAGCAGCGCTCGCCCCAGTCCCCGCCCCTGGAACCGTGGATGCACCACCAGATTCTTGATGTAGGCGCTGGTCCAGCAGTGGCACACGCCCACGACACCTTCGTTGTCCAGGGCGATGAAACACAGCGCCGGGTCATATTCCGGGTCGGTTTCGAATTGCCGTTGCCACATGTCCAATGTCGCCACGCGACCGCCGCCATCGAGATAACCGAGTTCCATCAAACGGTGCACGGCGTCGGCGAGTTCGGGGCGGTATTCAGTCAATTGCAGATCCGCAGGCCAATTGATGGCCGGCACGGCTTCAGTGAGGTCGCGCCGCATTAACCAACAAAAATCTTCAGTCAAGACTCAATAACCCTGCTCGGCGACAGCCTTGGCCGCGGTGATCAGGCACTGGGTCAGTTCTGGTGATGAAAACTTGGTCAGCACCGCGTTTGCTCCCGCCACTCGAGCTTTCTCGGCATTCATCGCGCTGTCCAGCGAGGTGTGCAACAGTACATAAAGGTGGGCGAAATCCGGGGTTTCGCGCAGGGTGCGGGTGAACGCGTAGCCGTCCATCTCCGACATTTCGATGTCCGAGACGATCAGGTTGATCTGCTGGGCAGTGCCTTGCAGGTCCAACAAGCAGTCGATGGCTTCCTTGGCGCTGCGGGCAGTGTGGCATTGCAGACCGAGGTTGCGCAGGGTGTGCACCGATTGTTGCAGGGCGACCTGGCTGTCATCGACCACCAGAATTCGCGCGCTGCCCAGGATTTCGGCGTCTTCCATGCTCAGTTCGGTCGGGGCTGCTTCGATTTGCACTGGGGCGATGCCGTGGATGACTTTTTCGATGTCCAGCACCTGCACCAGCGTGCCATCGACCGAGGTGACGCCAGTGATGTACGCCCGCCCGCCGCCCGAACCGAAGGGCGGTGGGCGGATGTCGGTGGTCAGGCAATGAACGATCTTGCTCACGGCTTGCACGTGCAGGCCCTGCTTGGAGCGGCTGACGTCGGTGACGATCAGGCAGCCGCCGTTCGGGTCTTCCAGCGGCCGCTCGCCGATGGCACGGCTGAGGTCGATCACCGACAGCGACGCACCGCGCAGCGTGGCGATGCCTTTGACGTGGGGATGGGACTCCGGCAGCTTGGTCAGCGGCGGGCAGGGAATGATTTCGCTGACTTTGAGCAGGTTGATCGCCATCAACTTGCCGCTGCGCAAGGTAAACAGCAGAAGCGAAAGTGAATCTGCGCGGGCTTTGGTGGTGGACATAAGAACCTTCTCGGGAAAAAGGTGATGGGCTGTCGCGGGATCGACGACAGCTATTGATGCCGGGTTATCGACTTGTTTGGGGCAGGCTTTAGGGGGAGTGCCTCATCTCGGACCAAACGGTGAAACTTTGTGGCGAGGGAGCTTGCTCCCGCTGGAGGGCGAAGCACTCCCCCCTGCATTCCATCAGGCAGAGCTCGGCGGCAACAAATACGACTGCTGCGCAGCCGAGCGGGAGCAAGCTCCCTCACCACAGAAGTGGCTATCGCCAGATACACTCATTTACTTCATCCCCAACCGCTTGGCCATCCGCCCCAGGTTCGCCCGATCCAAGCCTAGCTCACGGGCCGCACTGGCCCAGTTGTGGTGATGCCGCTCCAGGCAGGCGCCGATCAGTTGGCGTTGGTAACGCTCGGTGGCCTCGCGCAAATCGCCCGTTACGGCATCCATCATGGCAGCGGCGGGTTGTACTTCGGCGGTTTCGGCGCTGGCGTTGGGCAAGTCCAGATCGGCCGCACTCAGGCTGAGGATTTTCGGTCGCTCCTTGCAGCTGCCCAAGGCTTTCAAGGCGCTGCGGCCGATCAGGTGCTCCAGTTCGCGCACGTTGCCGGGCCAGTCATAGGCCAGCAGTGCCGCCTGCGCATCGGCGTTCAGGCGCAGGCTGTTGAGGCCCATGCGCGAGCGGTTCTGCTCCAGGAAGTAGCCGCTGAGCAACAGCACATCACGGCTGCGATCACGCAGGGCCGGGACCAGCAGTGGATAAACGCTGAGGCGATGATAAAAGTCGGCACGGTAGCGGCCGCTGCGCACTTCTTCGGCCAGGTCGCGGTTGGTGGCCGCGATCAGGCGCACGTCGACCTGATGTTCCTTGTCCGAGCCCAGTCGCTGCAATTGACCGCTTTGCAGCACGCGCAGCAATTTGGCCTGGACCGTCAGCGACAACTCGCCGACCTCATCGAGAAACAGCGTGCCGCCATTGGCCAGTTCGAATTTGCCGCGACGGTCATTCAGCGCCCCGGTGAAGGCGCCGCGAACATGGCCGAACAACTCGCTCTCCACCAAGGTGTCCGGCAGTGCGGCGCAGTTGAGGCTGATGATCGGCTTGTCGGCGCGGGGCGAGGCGGCGTGAATGGCCTGGGCCACCAGCTCTTTGCCGACCCCGGTTTCGCCGGTAATCAGCACGGTGAGATCGCTGCCGCCGACCAGATTGATTTCCTCCACCAGCCGCTTGTGCGCCTTGCTCTGGCCGATCATCTCGCGAGTCTGCTGACCGCTGGCCTGGCGATAGACCTCGGCGCGCTGGTGCTCGTCCTCCACCCGATTGTTCAATCGCTCGATGCGTTCTGCGGCGTTGACGGTCGCGGCGGCTAGGCTGGCGAAGGCTTGCAGGGCATCCAGTTCGATCGGTTCAAAACGCTCGGGGTCGAGGGCGTCCAGTGTCAGCAAACCCCACGGACGCTCATCGATAAACAGCGGGCAACCCATGCAGTCGTGGACTTCCAGATGATCATCCAGGCCATCGACCAAACCGTCATACGGGTCGGGCAGATCGCTGTCGGCGGCGAAACGGGTCGGTCCCGGGCTGGCAAGCAGCGCTTCGAAACGCGGGTGCTCGCTGACTTTGAAGCGTCGGCCCAGTGTGTCGGTGCTCAAACCGTCAACGGCCAGCGGCACCAGCCATTCGCCATCGAGGCGCAGCAGCGCGGCCGCGTCGCACGGGAGCAGGGCGCGCATCGCTTCGAGCAGGCGTCGATAGCGCTCGCCTTCGGGGAGTTCGCGGGACAGGTCAGAGACCAGTGGCAAGAGTGCGGTCAGCAGGGATTTTGCAGTCATAGTGACTCCATGTAGTCGGTATGACTATAAAGCACGTCGTGTCTAAATGACTATAGAGTTATCAAGCTGTTGATTTATAACGATTTAATAGTTGGCATGGAAACTGATACGTATACAGCAAACAGTCAGTCGTCCTGGAGTCACCTTATGCTGAGCGTTCAAGACCGTGCCATCGTCAAATCCACCGTGCCGTTGCTCGAAAGCGGTGGTGAAGCGCTGATCACTCACTTCTACCGCATGATGCTCTCCGAATACCCGCAAGTCCGCCCGTTGTTCAACCAGGCCCACCAGGCCAGCGGTGATCAGCCACGGGCGCTGGCCAACGGCGTATTGATGTATGCGCGCCACATCGACCAGCTCGACCAGTTGGGCGACCTGGTGGCCAAGATCATCAACAAGCATGTGGCCCTGCAGATTCTGCCGGAACACTACCCGATTGTCGGCAGCTGCCTGTTGCGGGCCATCGCCGAAGTGCTGGGCGAAGAAATCGCCACACCAGAAGTGATTGCGGCGTGGGGCGCGGCCTACGGTCAACTGGCGGACATCCTGATCGGTGCCGAAGCCAGCATCTATGACCAAAAGGAACAAGCACCGGGCGGCTGGCGCGGAGCGCGGGAATTCTTCGTCGCGGCCAAGGTTGAAGAGAGCGCGGAAATCACCTCCTTCTACTTCGAGCCGGCGGACAAAGGCCCGATTCTGGCGGCTGAACCCGGCCAGTACATCGGCATGAAACTGACCCTTGATGGCGAAGAAATCCGTCGCAATTATTCGCTGTCGGCGCTGGCGAACAAGGGCCAGTACCGCATCAGCGTCAAGCGTGAAACGGGTGGTCGTGCCTCCAACTTCCTGCACGATCAGTTGCAAGTCGGTGCGAGCATCCAATTGTTCCCGCCAGCGGGCGATTTCACCTTGAGTGCCAGCGACAAGCCGTTGGTGCTGATCAGTGGCGGTGTCGGCATCACCCCGACCATTGCGATGCTCGAAGCGGCGCTGCAAACCCAGCGGCCGATTCACTTTATCCACTGCGCACGCAACGGCAGTGTCCATGCCTTCCGTGACTGGATCGACGGGCTGGCCGAGCGTCATCCACAACTCAAGCGCTTCTATTGCTACTCCGAGGATGACGGCGTGAGCCCGGCGGCGGACAAGGTCGGGTTGTTGAGTCAGCAGCAGTTGCATGAGTGGCTGCCGCAAGAGCGCGATCTGGATGCCTATTTCCTTGGGCCGAAAGGTTTCATGGCGGCCGTCAAACGCCACCTGAAAGCCTTGGGTGTGCCGGAGAAGCAGAGCCGTTACGAGTTCTTCGGGCCGGCTGCGGCGCTGGAGTAAGTCGGCGGGCGCGGTGATCCAGACTCATCGCGTCGCCTTCATCGCGGGCAAGCCACGCTCCCACAGGGTTTTGTGTCGTTCCCATCTATCAGGACCGACACAAAACTCTGTGGGCGTGGCTTGCCGGCGATTGCATCACCTCGGTCTTGAGCTGAAGAAAGTTGGAAAGTTAATCCCTTCTTAACCGCCTTATCGTTTATTCCCCCGAATCCCCCGGACACGTTCCTGACTCTCAAAGGTCCGGATCAGCGTGTAGACTGGCGGGCATTCGGATATTGAAGGGAAACACGATGAGCGAGGAAACCATGCGGTTGGGCCGTGAACGGCGCTATCTGGTGTTGCTGGGCATCATTTGCCTGGCGCTGATCGGCGGTGCGCTGTACATGCAAATTGTCCTGGGCGAAGCGCCTTGCCCGCTGTGCATCCTGCAACGGTATGCGCTGCTGCTGATCGCAATCTTTGCCTTCATTGGTGCGGCCATGCGTTCGCGTCGCAGCATCACGGTATTTGAGACCCTGGTGGTGATCTGCGCGCTGGCCGGTGTCGGCGTTGCCGGGCATCACGTCTATACCCAGTTCTATCCGGCGGTCAGCTGCGGCATCGATGTGCTGCAACCGATCGTAGATAGCCTGCCGTTGGCGAAGATCTTCCCGTTGGGCTTTCAGGTCGACGGTTTCTGCTCCACGCCGTACCCGCCGATCCTCGGTCTGTCGCTGGCACAGTGGGCGCTGTTCGCCTTCGTGCTGATCGTGGTGTTGGTACCGCTGCTGACCTCGCGAAACCGTAAAGCACTGCGCTAAGGTCTGCTGCTGACGCATTTTTGTCGGACAAAAAAAGCCCCGGCCCTCGATAAAAGGGCCGGGGCTTTTTCGTATGGGCGAACGCATTTCAGGGCTCGAGTGAGAAGACCGTGACAGGCGTCAGTCGAGGGTGCGACACGTGTGCGACACGTTGTCACAGTGCGTGTGTCGCAGGGCATTACAGAGTGCGGGATTAGCGCCTGATTACGTAACGGAATTGGCCGCATTCGGGAATTTCACGATTTAGTCATGTCGATCTGAAACAGCCCGTTTTAACAATGCCTGACGAATTGCCAAAGCCCTTGTGACATAGGGGCTCTGGCGAGGTCGTGGGCGCCGGCAAAGCCTTCCGACCTGTCTGAATCGCGGAAGGTAGACCTACTAATTTTGGTGTTTTTGTTGAGAATGTATTTCGATAAGATGCGCCACTTTTACGAAAATGGTGAATGATTGTTGCCGGTTCGGATAAAAATTATTTCGGGATGAGACATGGTTTATAAAACGTTACATATCTACAATCGCCCGCACTGAATTCCCGGCACTGCTCAATCCTTAACCAGGTGCTGAGCAGGAGAAGTGTCGAGAGAGCTTCACGCGACGCCCAGGTGTCGGTGCCTCCAACTATCCGCACCAAATGGAATTGGTCTGTAACAAGGCCTTTGACCACGAATTCGAATAAGAACTCACCGCTAGCCCAGGATTTGTCGAAACGCGTCTGACGCACGACGGGCAGGCCCTTATTCAATCCAAGAAAAATGCCAACCCTTGGCAGGGTGAAGTGTTGGCGATCAAAACCCAACTGCATTGCGCAAGCTGCTTTAGAGGTCGTGAGATGAGTAAAAACAGGTACCCCAGACTACTAGGCTTATTGCCGCTGATCGGCACGTTGCTGCTGTCAGGCTGCAACATGACCTTGCTCAATCCCAAGGGCCAGGTTGGTCTGGACGAGCGAAACCTGATCATCACCGCAACGCTGCTGATGCTGTTGGTCGTGGTTCCGGTCATCGTCATGACGTTCCTGTTCGCCTGGAAATACCGCGCGTCCAACACCAACGCTACCTACACCCCGAAATGGAACCACTCCACCAAGATCGAGATCGCGGTGTGGGCTGTTCCGGTGCTGATCATCATTGCCCTGGGTTACGTCACCTACAAGTCGACCCACGCCCTTGACCCGTACAAGCCGCTGGAATCCGACGTGAAGCCGGTGACCATCGAAGTGGTCGCGCTGGACTGGAAGTGGCTGTTCATCTACCCGGAACAAGGCATCGCCACGGTCAACAAGATCGTGTTCCCGGCACACACCCCGATCAACTTCAAGATCACTTCCGACGCCGTGATGAACTCGTTCTTCATCCCTGCGCTGGGCGGCCAGATCTACGCGATGGCAGGCATGCAGACCAAGCTGCACCTGATCGCCAACGAAAACGCTGAAATGGACGGTATCTCCGCCAACTACAGCGGCGCCGGTTTCACCGGTATGAAATTCAAGGCGATCGCCACTTCCCAGGAAGAATTCGACGCCTGGGTAAGCGAAGTCAAAAAGGCACCTAAACAGCTTGAACAAGCTGAATACGCAGCCCTTGCCAAGCAGAGCCAGAACAACCCAGTCGAGCTCTACTCCTCGGTGACGCCGAACCTGTTCCAGACCATCGTCGACAAGTACGAAGGCATGAAACCAGGTCCGAAAGTGAAGCACGAGAAGAAAGAGAAGGAAGTGGCCGCTACGGACATGGACTCGCATTCAGCTGCCGGGGCAGAGGAGTAAACGATGTTTGGTAAATTAAGTTGGGAAGCGGTCCCGTTCCACGAGCCGATCGTAATGGTGACCATCGCCATGATCGCGCTCGGCGGTCTGGCACTGTTCGCGGGTATCACTTACTTCAAGAAGTGGACCTACCTGTGGACCGAGTGGCTGACGTCGGTCGACCACAAGAAAATCGGCGTGATGTACATCATCGTCGCCATGGTCATGCTGCTGCGCGGCTTTGCCGACGCCATCATGATGCGTACCCAGCTGGCCATGGCCACCGAGGGTTCGCCTGGCTACCTGCCTCCTGAACACTATGACCAGATCTTCACCGCTCACGGTGTGATCATGATCATCTTCATGGCGATGCCATTCTTCACCGGCCTGATGAACCTTGCAGTGCCGCTGCAGATCGGCGCGCGTGACGTTGCCTACCCGTTCCTGAACTCCCTGAGCTTCTGGCTGCTGGTGTCCGGCGTGGTGCTGATCAACCTGTCCCTGGGCGTCGGCGAATTCGCCAAGACCGGCTGGGTTGCCTATCCGCCGCTGTCGGGCCTGCAATACAGCCCTGGCGTGGGGATGGATTACTACATCTGGGCGCTACAGCTATCGGGTCTGGGGACAACGCTGACGGGGGTCAACTTCCTGGCCACCGTGCTGAAAATGCGTACCCCTGGCATGAAGCTGATGGACATGCCGATCTTCACCTGGACCTGCACCTGGGCCAACGTCCTGATCGTGGCTTCGTTCCCGATCCTGACCGCTACCCTAGCACTGCTGACGCTTGACCGTTACATGGATTTCCACATTTTCACCAATGAACTTGGTGGCAATCCGATGATGTACGTGAACCTGTTCTGGGCATGGGGTCACCCTGAGGTGTACATCCTGATCCTGCCAGCGTTCGGTATCTTCTCCGAAGTCATCTCGACCTTCACCGGCAAGAAACTGTTCGGCCACCACTCGATGGTCTACGCATCGGGCGCAATCTCGATCCTGGGCTTCATGGTTTGGCTGCACCACTTCTTCACCATGGGTTCGGGGGCCAGCGTCAACGCCTTCTTCGGTCTGGCGACAATGCTGATTTCCATCCCGACGGGTGTGAAGCTATTCAACTGGCTGTTCACCATCTACCAGGGCCGTTTGCGCTTCACCAGTCAGGTGATGTGGACCCTGGGCTTCATGGTGACCTTCGCCATCGGCGGCATGACCGGCGTACTGCTGGCCATCCCGGGTGCTGACTTCGTTCTGCACAACAGCCTGTTCGTGATCGCGCACTTCCATAACGTGATCATCGGCGGCGCGGTATTCGGCTACATCGCAGGCTTCGCGTTCTACTTCCCTAAAGCGTTCGGCTTCAAGCTGCACGAAGGTTGGGGCAAGGCAGCGTTCTGGTTCTGGATTACCGGCTTCTTCGTCGCGTTCATGCCGCTCTACGTATTGGGCTTCATGGGCATGACCCGTCGTCTGAACGCCACCACCAACCCTGAGTGGGTGCCGTACCTGTACGTCGCCATGTTCGGTGCGGTGATGATCGCTGTCGGCATCGCTTGCCAGCTGATCCAGTTGTACGTCAGCGTGCGTGACCGCAACAAGCCGGAAAACATGTGCGAGCACGGCGACCCGTGGAATGCACACACCCTGGAATGGTCGACCTCGTCGCCACCTCCGTTCTACAACTTCGCCGTACTGCCAAAAGCCGACTGCGTCGATCCGTTCACCGAAGCCAAGGAAGACGGCACCGCGTACAAGGCCCCGGCCAAGTACCAGCCGATCCACATGCCAAACAACACCGCGACCGGTGTGGTCATGGGTGCTCTGTTGACCGTGTTCGGTTTCGCGATGATCTGGCACATCTGGTGGCTGGCAATCGCTAGCCTGGCCGGCACCGTGATCTACTTCGTGATCCACGCGGCCCGTGATGATCAAGGCTATATGGTGCCGGTCGACGTGATCGAACGCATCGAAGCCGAGCAGCACAAGCGTCTGGTTGCGGCAGGGAAAATCCCGGCCACCGCCACCCGTGTTGAAACCTCGTTGGAACAGGCTTAAACCATGTCGAACTTAGTGACCAATGCTGGACACACCCATGTCGATGGACATGGGCATGATGACCATCACCACGACTCGGGCGAGATGACCGTATTCGGTTTCTGGCTCTACCTGATGACCGACTGCATTCTGTTTGCGTCGATCTTCGCGGCGTACGCGGTACTGGTTAACAACGTAGCGGGTGGCCCGTCGGGCCACGACATCTTCGAACTGCCATACGTACTGGGCGAAACCGCTCTGCTGCTGTTCAGTTCGATCACCTACGGTTTCGCCATGCTGGCGTTCTACCGGGGCAACAAGAAACAGGTCCTGGGCTGGTTGGCCCTGACCTTCATGTTCGGTGCCGGCTTCATCGGCATGGAGATCAACGAGTTCCACATCTTGATCTCCGAAGGCTACGGCCCTAGCCGTTCCGGCTTTCTGTCCGGGTTCTTCACCCTGGTCGGCACCCACGGTCTGCACGTGACCAGCGGTCTGATCTGGATGGCGATCATGATGTATCAGGTGCAGAAAAAAGGCCTGACGGCGACCAACAAGACCCGTCTGAGCTGCCTGAGCCTGTTCTGGCACTTCCTGGACGTTGTGTGGATCTGCGTATTCACCGTTGTTTACCTGATGGGGACTATGTAAATGGCTAACACACACTCCCATGACAGCCACGACGCCGGTCACGGCAGCGTCAAGTCCTACGCCATCGGCTTCATCCTGTCGGTGATCCTGACCCTGATCCCGTTCGGTCTGGTGATGTACCCATCGCTGCCGAAGTCGATCACCCTGTTGATCGTGCTGGTCTTCGCCGTGATCCAGGTGCTGGTGCACCTGGTGTACTTCCTGCACCTGGACCGCTCGGCCGCTCAGCGTAACAACGTGATTGCGTTTGTCTTCGCCGCGATCGTGATCGTCCTGCTGGTTGGCCTGTCGCTGTGGATCATGTTCAGCATCCACACGTTCATGATGGCGAAGTGAGGTAAGTCCGCATGTCCCTCAAGCACTTTATCCAAATCACCAAACCGGGGATCATTTTCGGTAACGTGCTTTCTGTGGCAGGCGGATTTTTCCTGGCCTCCAAAGGGCATGTCGATCTGGCCATTTTCCTGGCCGCGATGATCGGCACGTCCCTGGTGGTTGCCTCCGGTTGCGTGTTCAACAACTGCATCGACCGCGACATCGACCTGAAGATGGAGCGCACCAAGAACCGGGCGCTGGTTCAGGGCTTGATCTCCCTGAAACTGGCCCTGATCTATGCGACCGTCCTGGGTGTCGCCGGCGTTGCGCTGTTGTACAAGGTGGCAAACCCGTTGGCTGCTTTGTTCGCGGTCATCGGCTTCGTGATCTACGTCGGCTTCTACAGCCTGTACCTCAAGCGCAAGTCGGTTCACGGCACGCTGGTGGGCAGTCTGTCGGGCGCCATGCCGCCGGTGATTGGTTATGTCGCCGTCAGCAACACCTTCGACATGGCCGCGCTGACCCTGCTGGTGATGTTCAGCCTGTGGCAGATGCCGCATTCCTACGCCATCGCGATCTTCCGCTTCAACGATTACCTGGCCGCATCGATTCCGGTGTTGCCAGTGAAGCGCGGCATCCAGGTGGCCAAGAAGCACATCCTGCTCTACATCCTGGCCTTCCTCGTGGCGACCTTGATGTTGACCTTCAGCGGCTACGCCGGCATGAGCTACCTCGCCGTCGCCGCGGCCATGGGCATGTACTGGCTGTACATGGCCTGGACCGGCTACAAGGCAGTGGATGACACGGTCTGGGCACGCAAACTGTTCGTGTTCTCGATCTTCACCATTACCGCGTTGAGCGTGATGATGTCCCTGGACTTCAAAGTGCCGAGTGAGTTGCTGCTGACGTACGCGCCTTAAGCGTCGGATGCTGTAAAGAAAAGCCCCGCCTTTGAGAGAAGAGCGGGGCTTTTTGTTGGGGCAAATCGCAAGGACTGCTCGTCAGGAAGATGATTCGTCGGTTGCATGACTATAAGCAAGTTGACTATATTTTGCTGATGCGAACCGTATTCTTCGAAACCACATCCTTCACTGCAACCGTTGGCGATTATCTGACGGACGATGAGTATCGTGCTTTGCAGTCGCACATGCAGTTGAACCCGCAAGCGGGTGATGTCATGCCTCGAACAGGCGGTTCCGAAAGCTGCGCTGGGCAGATGGACGCCGAGGTAAAGGTAGTCGAGGTGGCTTGCGGGTTATCTATTATTGGCTTATGAATGATGGCCAGTTCTGGATGTTTGCAATTTATGACAAAGATGAGCTTGAGAACTTGACCGCCGACCAAGAGAAGGTGCTCAAGAAAGCCATAGAGACAGAGTTGAAAAAACGAGGTACCCCATGAAAAAACGCGACCTGTTTGCAGAGTTGATGCAGGGCGTTGATGAGATGGCGGCTCAACGCGAAGGCAAGATTACGCTACGCAATACGTCCATCGAGGACATTCCGGCTCCAGAAGTGGGGGCGCAAGAAATCGTCGCGCTACGGGAAAAGCTGCACATGTCTCAAGCGGTTTTTGCCAAACGTATTCGAACCAGCCCCAGCACCTTGAGAAACTGGGAGCAGGAAAAGTCGAAGCCCAACGCTCAGGCTGCCTTGTTGATCAGGCTGGTGGAGAAATTCCCGGATATGGTGGATCGACTGGCAGTGGTTTGATTGAGTCAGCGAACACCTGAAAAGCCCCGCTTTCGAAAGAATGGCGGGGCTTTTTCATTTACGTGCGGTTGTTACACGGTGCATCGAGCACCTTCACCACGTCGTCGATGATTGCTTTGCTCATGTCCTGCAAAAAATGCGAGGCCCAGGCGTGTCGGTCGGAGTCGCGGACCATGGCGGCGTCTGAGGCGAGCAGTTTGGCGAGGTGGAGCAGGTCGGAGGCGTGTGAGAGGGCCTGAATGATCGGGACTCCACGGTTGATGCGAAACAGTGGTTCGTTAGCGAGGTAGGAGAAAGGGGTGAGGCCGATGGTTTTCAGGTCTTGGGGATTGGTCATTGAGCAACTCCTATATTTCAGTAGAGCTGCCCCATTCGTTCTCAGGCGAATGGGTGGCAGCTATGCGCAGGCTGAGAACCGGGAAATATAGAAACCGGCAGACCCGAAGGCCTCCCACGCACAGCCGCCATTGCACGAAGTCAGATATCCAAAAGTCTGTAATCGTGTTTCGACATTGAGGCGCCGATATATTACCCGGGTTCTCAGGCCCGGTCGCTGAATTGGCAGCGACGGGTCGAAGTTAGTCGGCGAGGGTGAGCTCGGCAATCGTAGCGATCTGGTGGCCGGGGGTGTCAGCGGTCGTTTGGACAGCGCAAACCCCCTGTAGGAGCGAGCCTGCTCGCGATGGCGGTGTGTCAGGCGACATTGATGCTGGATGTGACGGCCCTATCGCGAGCAGGCTCGCTCCTACAGGGGATAGGCGGTGGTCGGTTATTTTTGGGGCTTGTCCAGCAATCGGAAAAACCGCTCCCGCACCTGCACGTGATCGCTGTGCGCCACGTTGAACCGCAGAAACTGATTGGCATCCGCCGCTTTGCTGAGCAAGGTTCCCGGTGCCAAAACCAGGTCTATTTCCAGGCCCTTTCTGGCCAGGGACTCGGCCTGGAATCCATCCGGCAATCGCGTCCAGATGTACAAACCTTCGCCGGGCAGCGACGACGCCGAACACCCGGCTTCGCCCAGCCACGCCGCCACGCGGCTGTTCGACTCATAGAGCCGATCCACCGTGCGACGCATGTGTTTGGCATAGCTGCCGTCGCTGAGCATGGTGCAGATAATCTGCTCGGCCATTTCCGAGGTCATGCCACCGCAGGCCATTTTCAGGGTCACCATCCGCGCCGCCAGTAATGGTGAAACCACCGCGAAGCTGACGCGGCTGTTGGCCGTCAGGGTCTTGGAGAACCCTGAGACATAAGACACGTTGTCCAACCCGCTCGCGGCCAGGCGCGGCGTTCGGCGTTGCTGCATGTCGCAGTACAAATCGTCTTCGAGGATGTGAAAATTGTAGCGATGGCTCAACTCCAGCAAGCGGTAAACCTGCGTCGCAGTGAACGAATGCCCGGTCGGGTTGTGCAGGGCATTGTTGGTCATGTAGAGCACGGGGCGATGGGTGATCAGCAGTTGCTCGAACGCTTCCAGGTCCATGCCGTCGCAATCGCGGCGGATGCTGATGACCTTGGCGCCGTGCCAGGCCAGATTGGTGTGCATCGTGAAATAACACGGGTCGTCGAGCAGCACCGTGTCGCCGGGTTTGACCAGCAGGCGCATCAGCATGTCGATGGCTTGTACGGTGTTGGCGGTGGTGATGATCTGCTCGACCGGCACTTCGATGCCCAAGGTCGACATCTTGACCTGCAAGGCCTGGCGCAGTGGCAGGTAACCGCTGGCGTTACCGTATTCACCCATGCGCAGGGCCGTCGCGCGAAGGGTGCCGCGCACGGCTTTGAGCAACTCTTCGGCAGGCAGCCACGAAGAAGGCAGGAAACCGGCACCCGGACGCAGCGCGCCGTTGTCCTGAAGTACGGCGCGACGGACCACACTGGGAGTGTCTTGCGGGAGCAGGTCCGGGCTGGTATCGGTCTGGACCGTGGTGATGGAGCGATGCACGTAGTGCCCCGAGCCCTGGCGTGACACCACCAGGCCCTTGGCGCGCAAGCGATCCAGAGCGTCAACCACCGTGGATTTACCCACGTTCATCAAGTCGGAGAGTTCGCGAATCGGCGGCAGCCTGGAGCCGTGGGGCAGGCCGCCCTGGCTGATCGCCACGGCCAATTGATCAACGATCTGCTGCACCAGCGGCACACCCGGCTGGAACTCGATCGCGGCGATCACTGCGCGCTGAACCTGCATTTTACTGGTCTCTCCGGCAGTAAAGTTCGTTGGATTCTATACGAACTTGCTCTGACCAAGACAGGCATCTCTTTCTACTATCACTTTGGAGAGTTTGCGGATTGTCGACCGTTGCCGGGTTGCACAGTCACCCGGTTCAAGAGGTGTTGGATGAGTGTAGAAACAGCCGCCGTCGTGGCGAAACCGGTGATCAACCTGCGGTTGTTCACCATTCGGATCATCACGGCCGTGGCGCTGTTTGCGGTGCTGGGCAAGGCCAACGTCTGGCTCGATACCGCCACCAACAGTATTCTGGCCCTGGGTTATCGGGCCTTGTTATTGCTGTTGCCGTTGACCTTGCTGGTCCTCGGTCGCCGTTCCTTGGGCGTCACGCTGCTGTGCGCTGCCCTCGGGCTGGTGCTGCTGGCGGTGACTCACAATCAGGGCGTCATCATGTTCGCCGCGGCGTTGTTTGCCTACGGCATTGCGATTGCCGGTTACCTGATCAAGAGCGAAGCGGCGCAAACCAAGGAAGGTGCGGCCTACAACCGTGTCGCCATGAACATGGGCAGCCTGTTGGCAGGGCTCATTTTGCTGTCGCCGCTACTGACCCCAACGATGTTTTTCCTCGGCGCCGCCAGTTTCGTCCTGCTGTGCCTGCCCATCGCGATGGGGGCAACGTTCACCACTGAAGCCGCAGTGGCCCGTCCGGCCAGCCAGGATGGCAGCGGCTGGCGCAACAAACTGCCGTGGATCATTGCCGGCATCATCATGGGCATCAAGCTGTTCGGTGTGTTCTCGATCCTGCCGCAAGCGATCCTGCTGGAGACCGGCGAACTGCCGGTCTGGTATGGCCTGATGCTGATCCTCAACAGTGCCGTCGTGGTCTTCGCGCAAGTGCCGGTCATGAAGCTGATCGAGCGCACCGGGCGCTTCAAGGTCTTGGCGGTGATCGGGATCATTGCCGGCGGATTTGCCGTGCTGTCTGTCCCTGCCGCGTTCCATGTCGAAACCCTGGTCGGCGCGTTGATCTGGGTGGCGCTGCTGTCCATCGCCGAATGCGCGTTCAGCCACCTCGACTACTTCTCGGTCAAACAAAACAACATGTTCGTCAAAGAGGTGTCCCTGGGCGTTGGTGCCGGGCTGACGGTGCTGATCATGCGGGTCATGCCGCCGCCCTACAACGCTCTGGTGCTGGCCGCTATCGGCGCTGGCGGGATCCTGGTCTGGTACTGGCTCAATCGCAAGTCCATTGCGTCGCTGCATGACTGAGTCATCACCGCGTCGGTTTTCAATTTGCAAGTCGGGGGCATTATGAATACGACTTCATGCGTAGTGGTGGTGGGGTACAACGGCAGTCGGGTCCACGATATCCAGAAGCTGCGCGATCTCTGCAAATCGATGTACGACGCGAGGCTGATCCTGCTGGTCGAGCACATTCAACCTCATGATGATCAAGTGGCCGATCATGTCTGCAGCACATCGCTGGCGGAGAGCGACGTGGCGGCGTCCCTTGAATGGGTGGTCGGTTGCCTGAATGCCGACCGCTGGAAATTGATCGGCGTGTTGCCGTTCTCGGATCGCGGCGTGTTGCTGGGGGCGGCTCTGGCCAGTCATTTCGGCTTGCCTGGTATCACCCCGGCCGAGGCGCGGGCAGGTTTGGATAAACAGATCTTCCGCAGGCTCGAAGCCGCGGCCACTACCTCGCCCGAGGACTACCGCCCGGTGTTGTCCATTCGGGTCGAGAGCCTTGCCGAGCTGCGCCAACGCGTCGTCGAACTGGGCGGCAAGGCGTTCATCAAGCCTGCCTGCGAAGGTGCCAGCCGCGGCTGCCGCGTCATCCGTCACCCGTCCGAATGCGACGACGCCTGGCAAGCGCTCAAGCCCTATCGCGAGGGCGGAATCGTGCTCGAAGAGCTGATCCAGAACGCTCGCGAATACAGCTGGGACTTTGTCGCCGGAAGCACCTGGATCACCGAAAAAACCACCACCGAAGGGGCCTACCGCGCCGAGATTCAGCAAGTGGTCCCCGCGCCGTTGACGCCCGATGTGCAGATTCGTCTGATGGCCGCCGGCCGCCACATGGCCGGGTTGGTTTCGCAGGACAACGGTGCCTGGCACAACGAAATTTTCCACAGGGCCAACCATCGCACCTCGGCGGTGGAAACCAACATGCGCCCCGGTGGCATGCACATCTGGGACCTGGCCAAGCGCGCATTCGCCGATTTCGACCCATGGCAGCGCTGGGTTCGCTGGGCCGTGGAAGGTCAGGTCGTCAGCCATGATCCGGCGCCTCGCGGCTACTGCGGCATTCGCCTGCTCCGGGCGACGGCCGTCGGGCTTTTGCGCGATGTACCGGATGTCCAGTCGCTGGCCCGGTCGATGAACATCGATCTGGTGGAGGCGGTGCTGAGCAAGCAAATCGGTGATTCGGTCACCGCCGAGGTGAAAGACAACTTCTCGTTCATCGGCCACATCGTGTTGTTCAACGAACACTACGAACAGCTCAGCGACGACCTGTTGCGCCTGGCCGAGGCGATCGAATCAAGGGTGGGTATCACCAGCCTGGCATCGCCGGCCAGGGCTGTGAGTTGAGTCGTCAGGATTGATATTTTTTTTGCAGTACTGAAAAGAGGGTTGGGTAAATGATTGAACACATGACCTGTGATGAACGCTTCATCGCGCTGGCAAAGGAATTCGGCTATGACATTTACGGTGAGAACACCGCCGGTGGGCATTACGCGCCGCTGATTCGCCACCACGATGAACTGTATATCAGCGGTCTGGTGCCGCGCATGAACGGCAAAATCCACTATCCGGGCCGGGTGGGACGAGACCTCACCATGGCGGATGCGCAAGCGGCCGCCAGCATCAGCGCGATGCGAGGGTTGGCGCTGATCGTCGATGCCATTGGTTCGCTGGACAAGATCAAGTCGCTGATTCGGGTCACGGTGTATGTGCGCTCCACGGAAGACTTTGTCGACCTCAGTGAAGTCGCCAACGGTGCGTCGGATGTTTTCAGTCACGTATTGGGCGACGCCGGGAAACATACACGGACCACGGTGGGCGTTTATCAGCTGCCAAAAAATGCAGCGATTGAAGTTGATATGATCGTGGCGTTGCGGCCGTCGGTGTTATGAGTGTTAGTTGCTCGCTTTACAGTGCTGAAGGGTTCGCCTAAGGTCAAGAGACTCATTAGCGCAGACGATGTTGGAAACGGAAATGAATAACGTTAAAGGTGCGTTTTTTTCATATAAGGACTTTCGTCAAAGTTTAGAACAACAGCCGATCAAACCCCGTGTGTGGACTGGAGCGGAACTGGCCGATATGCGCGCAACTCTCGAAGGCAGCGACGTTGATATTGTTGCCCTGGCCCACGAGAAAAGCCTCGAAGGTTGCCAGTTGACCCCCGGAATGGCGGTGTCCATGCAATGGCTGATACCCGGTTCAACGCTCGATGGGCATGCGCATGCCTGGTGGCACCTGTTCATCATTCAGTCCGGCAGCGGCGCGTTGACCTTGGGCGATGCCGATGCCATGAGCATCAGCCCTGGCGACGTGTTACTGGTGCCGGCCTGGACCCGGCACGGCTTCGCCAATACCAGCGCCACCGAGCCGCTGGCCATGCTTAACATCAGCAACATGCCGCAGATGGCACTGCTTTCCAATCATGCCGACAATGTGGGTTTGATCCCCCGCCAGCTGTAATTTCCCCTCTGCTGCACACCAGGGAGTCCGCGTTCGCTGACTCCCTTTTTCGTTTCTGTCGCGTTCACAAAAAGCCGTCTGGCGATTGACGCTTTTCAGTGTCTGTATCGATAGAAACAGACATTTTCTGTATCTGTTCAGCGCCTGATCGACTTACTACGATCGCTTCACATGCAACGGATTAATGTGGTTAGTGCAAGGGAGGCTTAAATGGAAAGTGCAAAGTTTAAACTGTATCTCGGTGCGGATTATGTCAGCGCTTTTGCAATGTCAGCGTTTGTGGCGCTCAAGGAGAAACAACGTTTATTTGAACTTGTAACGCTTGACTTGAAGGCGCGTGAAAATTATCAAGCGAATTACCGTGATCTTTCGTTGACCTGCAAAATTCCGACGTTAGTTCATGAGGCGTTCGCACTGTCAGAATCCTCGGCCATTGCCGAATACCTGGACGAACTCTCCCCAGGCCCCCAAAAACTCTACCCGCAAGACCCCCGACAGCGCGCTCGCGCCCGCCAGCTTCAGGCGTGGCTACGCAGTGATTTGCTGGTCGTTCGCAAAGAGCGGCCGTTTGACCTGGTGTACTTCGGCAAAAAAGACACGCCGCTGTCTGACGACGCCCGGGCCGCTGTCGAGCGCTTGTTCTTCGTCGCCGACCGTTTGCTGGGGGAGGGTGCCGAGCACTTGTTCGGTGACTGGAGCATCGCCGACACCGACCTGGCAATCATGCTCAACCGGCTGGTCGCCAATGGCGATCAAGTGCCCTCGCGACTCGCGGCGTATGTGCATCGCCAGTGGGATCGCGACAGCGTTCGGGCATGGATGGACATAGCGCGCAAAGCGCCGGCCATCGCGTAAAACGATCATCAGGAGCGCTGTCATGCAAGGACTGTCAGAGCACGAACGCTACAAGCCCTACAACGCACGCACCATTCGCGACACGCCGTATTGGCACCGACTGACGCCGGCCTTGCAGGAAGCCATGACCGTCGTGGCCCGCGTCATGCCGTTTCGCACCAACGAATACGTTTTGGGCACGCTGATCGACTGGAACAACATCCCGGACGATCCGATTTTTCGCATGACCTTTCCCCACAAGGACATGTTGCTGCCGGACGAATACGCATCGCTCAAACACTTGATCGAGCAGGATGACAGCACCGCGATCAAGCGTCGGATCGAGGCGATCTGGCTGCGCATGAATCCGCATCCGGCGGGGCAGTTGACCCACAACAGCGTCGTGCTCGACGGAAAAGCCCTACCGGGCATCCAGCACAAATACCGCGAGACCGTGCTGTTTTTCCCCGGTGCCGGCCAGACCTGTCACGCGTACTGCACGTTCTGTTTCCGCTGGGCGCAGTTCATTGGCGAGGAAGAACTGAAGTTCAACGCCCGTGAATCCCTGGAGCTGGTGAGCTACCTGCGGGTACACCCCGAAGTCACGGACGTGCTGATCACCGGCGGCGATCCGATGATCATGAACACCCGTTCGCTGGCCGGGTACATCGAGCCGCTGCTGGCATTGCCACACCTCAAGAGCATCCGTATCGGCACCAAATCCGTGGCGTACTGGCCGCAGCGGTTTGTCAGCGACAAGGACGCACCGGAGTTGCTGGCACTGTTTCGGCGGATTATCGCGGCGGGGAAAAACCTGTCGATCATGGGCCACTACAACCACCCGGTGGAGATCCGCCAAGACATCGCCCGGCAAGCTATCGAGTGCATTCGCGCCACGGGCGCGACCGTGCGCATGCAGGCGCCGGTGATCCGCCACATCAACGAAAACCCGGCCGATTGGGCGGCGCTGTGGACCGAAGGCGTGCGGCTCGGCGCGGTGCCTTATTACATGTTTGTCGAGCGGGACACCGGCCCCAGCCACTACTTCGCGATGCCGCTGGCCCGGGCGTTCGAGATCTTTCAGGCGGCCTATCGCACGGTGTCCGGGCTGGCGCGCACGGTGCGCGGGCCGTCCATGAGCACCTTCTACGGCAAGGTGTTGATCAACGGCATCGAGACCGTTGCCGGGGAAAAAGTCTTCGTCTTGCAGTTCTTGCAGGCACGCAATCCGCACTGGGTGTTGCGCACGTTCTATGCGCGTTTCGATCCGCACGTCACCTGGTTCGATGACTTGCGACCGGCGTTTGGCGAGCGCTCGTTTTTCTTTCAGAACGAGTTCGCAACGGCGCCCGAATTGATACCGGTCCTGCTGCAAACGGCGTAGGACGATTCAGAGGAATAAGGATATGAGCGGCATTCCGTTTGATCAGCGCGAAGGCGTGATCTGGCTCGACGGCGAGTTCGTCGAATGGTCACGGGCGCAGTTGCATGTGCTGAGCCATGGCCTGCATTACGCGAGCACGGTGTACGAAGGTGAGCGCGTGTACAACGGCAGGATTTTCAAGTTGCGCGAGCACACCGGACGGCTATATCGCTCGGCGCAGCTGATGGACTTTACGATCCCGTTTGAACCCGCCGAGCTCGAAGCGGCCAGTCGCCAATTGCTGCATCGCAACAACGTCGTCGACGGTTATCTGAGGCCGGTGGCCTGGCGCGGCAGTGAGATGATTTCCACCTCGGCGCGTTTCAATCGCGTGCATGTGGCGATCGCCTGCTGGCAATGGCCGAGCTATTTCGCCCCGGCGGCACGCATGGCCGGCATTCGCTTGAAAACCGCGACGTGGCGCCGTCCGCCACCGAGCAGCAGCCCCTTCGAAGCCAAGGCATCCGGGCATTATCAGATTGCCACGCTGAGCAAGCACGATGCCGAGAACAACGGCTACCACGACGCCTTGATGCTCGACTGGCGTGGCCATGTCGCCGAAGCCACCAGCGCCAATGTGTTCTTCGTCAAAGGCCGGACGTTGCACACGCCAGTGCCGGACTGTTTTCTCAACGGCATCACCCGCCAGACCGTGATCGAACTCGCCAGGACGCTGGACTATCAAGTGATTGAACGCACGATGTTGCCTACTGAACTGGGCGACTTCGACGAGTGTTTTCTCACCGGTACCGCCGCCGAAATCACCCCGGTGCAGAGCATCGACCAGCAGCACTATCGACCGGGCAATGCCTGCCGCGACCTCATTGCCGCTTACACCTCAACCGTCAACGCCGAATAACCTGTCAGGAACCTCGCCATGTCAGATCAAGGGATTGTTGCGTCTCAACCTTACGTTTCGCTCGGCCATCGTCATGAAGAATTATCGACCCAAGGCTGGACGGTGCTGACCCCGGACGAATTTGCCGATGATGTCGTAGGAACCTTGCACGAGTTTGGTCCGATCATTCCGCAGTTCAACGGTCAGACGGCGTTCGCCATCACCCGCAAAGCGGGCTACGAAGATCTGCCGTATTCGCAGAGCATGAACGGCATCGGTCCGCATACCGAGGCGCCGGTGTATGGACCGCCGCCGCGTTATCTGGCACTGCATTGTCATCAGCAGGCGACCTGCGGGGGCGGGCATACGGGGTTGGTCGACGGTTACGCGTTCTTGAAGTCGCTTGAGCGATACGAACCGGAACTGCGTGAATGGCTCGACGACACGCCTGTGGAATTCGTCGCAACCGCCAAACCGGGCGAACCGGCGCAAACCCGGGTCAAGGCATACATCCTGACGCCGACCGAAGACGGGGACATTTTCCGCTTCAGCTACAACCAGTTTCACTACGGCGATGTGAATCCTTCGAAAGAGGCGTTGCAGCAATCGCAGGTCGCCCACAACCTTTCTCCACTGGCCAGATTTGCGCTGCTCGGCGAAGCGTACTTCGTCGAGCACAACGTTCCGGTGCTGATTCCAGACGGTTGCCTGCTGATTTGGGACAACTGGCGAATGATTCATGCCCGCAGTCGTTACACTGACCCGGCGCGCAACCTGACCCGCTACTGGCTGGCCTGATTTTTCCGTCGCCCATTATTCTTTTGGCGTCCCCCTTGGCGGGTACGCGTCCTACAGGTATCGCGTCATGCAGACAGCAATCGAGATCGCCCAGGTCGATCATCAACTGATCGTGCGGCTCAATCAGGCCTGGACCAAGCGTGCCACGGTGTGTTCGCCGGACAGGGCCCTGGTCGACGAAGTATTCGACCCGGCGCGCCCGGATTACCCGGAGTGCATGGTGCCGTTTTTCCATCACCCCAAATTCCAGGCCTTGGACGACGAACTCAAGAGCCGCGTGGTGACCTGGGGCTGGATCGGCTACAACCTGCGCACCGTCACCGCCGAAGAACTCGTGGTGAACCCGGCGCTGAGCGTCATTGCCAATCAATACCTGGGCAAGGACGACTGGCATTTTCGCGAGGCGATGCAGCAAACCTTGATCGATGAGCACTACCACACGCTCATGCATTTGCGTGCCATCGAGCGAACCAGACTGGATCGCGCACTTGATCAGGATCTGGACCTGCCGCCCTCCGTCACGTACCTGCGCTTGAAGGCCCAGCGCGAAACACTGCCCGAGCCATGGCAGCGGGATCTGGCGGCGATCACCTTCGCGGTGGTGGCCGAGATCAGCGTTAACGCTTATCTGGATTTGCTGGCCGACGACCAGACGATCCAGCCGCAAAACCGCCGCGTCGCCGAACTGCACAACCGCGACGAATACGCCCACAGCAAGGTGCTGGCGGAAGTGGCCAAGGTCATGTACGCCAACATGCAGCCCGAGCAGCGGGCATTTTTCGCACGCAACCTGTCGGTGGCGCTGAGTGCTTTTATCGCCCAGGACTACTCGATGTGGGAGGCGATCCTGACGCAGCTTGGGGTCGAGGACGCGGCGCTGATCATTGCCGATACTCGCGAGAGCAACAAAAACGCGACGATCATGCGCGACTACAGTGGCCTGCATAAATTGGCGCAGGACCTGGGCATCAGCGACCAGATCGACTTCGACTTCCGTCCGACCCTCAAAGCCACGGCTGCGGCCTGATCCCCGGAGGTGTTCATGTCCGTTCCTGTGTACGAAGTGTTCGCCATCCGTGTGGGCGCCAATGCCCAGCGCACCGCCAAGGAGAACTTTCTCTACGACGCCTGTTGTGGCGATCCAAATGCGCCGATGCCGCTGGACTATTACTTCTGGGTCATCCGCAACGAGGAGCAGGTGATCGTGGTCGACACCTGTTTTCAACCGGCCACGGCGGACCGGCGCAATCGTCAGCTGTACCGCCTGCCGGAAGATTCCCTACGGCAACTGGACATCGATCCGACGCGGGTCGAGCACCTTGTCCTCACGCATTTGCATTGGGACCATGCCGGCAATCTCGGGTTGTTTCCCAAGGCGACGGTGCATTTGCAGGAAGCGGAACTGCGCTTCTGCACCGGTCCGAAAATGGCTCATCGCACGGTGAATAAAACCTACGAAGTCGAGGATGTGATGTCGGCGCTGCCACCGTTGTTCGAGGGGCGGATGCGCTTGCACAACGGCATGGTTGAAGTACTGCCCGGCGTGACGTTGCACCCGGTGGGCGGTCATACACCGGGCAGTCAGGTGGTGCGGGTGAACACGGCGCGTGGCTGGATTGTGCTGGCGTCGGATGCCGCGCATTTGTGGGTCAACATTCGTGAACGCAGCCCGTTTCCGATCCTCGATGACCTGGCGCAAACCCTTGAAGCGTTCAGCGAGATCGACCGTCTGGCCGATGGCGAAGACCACGTCATTCCCGGTCATGATCCGCTGATCGCCGAGCGTTTTGCGCATTGGAATGATGACCCGCATATCATCTGCCTGCACCAGCCCCCAGTCCGAGTCACATTCAAAACCTGTAGGAGCCGGCTTGCTGGCGAAGGCGGCGGCCCATTCAGCATTGATGTGACTGACACGTCGCTTTCGCGAGCAGGGTTTGGGTCAACCTTGATGTTTGAGGATTTTGCCCAACGTCTCCAGCGCCTCATCGATCCGCGGCGAGTACGGTGCCCCGCAACCCATTCGCACGAAGTGATCAAAGTGCCGGGTATTGGAAAAGATATCCCCAGGTGAAATCTGGATGCCGACCTTCAGCGCTTCATGAAAAAACGCCATGGATGAATGCCGACGGGGCAGTTCCACCCACAACAACGTGCCACCTTGTGGGTTGGTCACGCGGGTGCCGAGCGGGAAATATCGGGTAATCGACTCGCTCATCTGCCGACGTTGCAGTGTCAGGGTTTTCCTCAAACGGCGCAGGTAACGTTCGTAGGACGGCGTCTTCATGAAGGCTCCGACCGCTAGTTGCGACAAGGTTTCGCAGCCTCGGGACTGGGCGTGTTTAAGCATCTCCACGCGGTCATGCCATTTTCCGGCGCTGATCCAGCCCAGTCGTATGCCCGGGGCCAGGGTTTTGTTCAGCGAGGCGCAATAGATCACGTTGTCGGTCTGGTCCCAGTGTTTGAGCGTGGACAACGGTTGCTCGGTGTCCACCAGGTCGCCGTAGGTGTCGTCCTCGATCAGCACCGTGTCGTGCTCGGCGCACAGCATCACCAGCCGTGCCTTGTTGGCGTCGGGCATGATGCTGCCCAACGGATTGTGCAGATTGGGAATGACGATCAACGCCTTGATCCGCTCGGGGCCTTGCAGCAAAAGTTGCAGGGCCGCCAGGTTGATTCCCGTGTGGGCCGAGGCTGGGACTTCCATCACCCGCAGGTTCAGGCTTTCGAGAATTTGCAGCAGGCCGTAGAAGGTCGGCGACTCCACCGCGACGGTATCGCCGGGCTGCGTGACGGCGCGCAAGGCGAGGTTGATCGCTTCGGTCGCGCCGTGGGTGATCACGATTCGCTCGGCGACCAGATGAGTCTTGGTGGTCAGCGCACGCCTCGCCAGGACGTTGCGCAACGCGCTATTGCCGCACGTCGAACCCGTCGCGCCGAGCAGGTGCGAGTCGTAGCGCAGCGACTTGATCAGGTTGTCCTGAAGTGTCTTCAGCGGATAGAGCTCAGCTGCGCAGTAGGCGCTGGCGAAGTTGACCTTGATCGTTGCCCGCTGACTAGCCTTGAGCACCGAGGACACCTGTTCATGAATGCCGATGTAAGCCCCGGAATCCATCGTTGGCGGGAGGGGTATCGAGGTGGGTTTGGGCAAGGTGTCGGGTTGGCGGATGTAGTTGCCCGAGCGGGGCCGCGCCTCCAGCACGCCACAATCCTCAAGTTCCCGGCACACCTGCACGGCGGTCGACAGGCTGACCGCGTGTTTTTCCATCATCAGGCGGATCGAGGGCAAGCGTTCGCCAGTTTTCAGCGTGCCGCTGCGGATGGCGTCCAGGTAATGGTTGGCCAACTGACGGTACAAGGGCGTCGTGTTCATGATGACCTCAGCAGGTTGCACCACTGAGGTCTTGGCTGGAAAGTGAGTTGACGCTCCCCGCAGGCGGACCCGTGATGCAGAGGGGTGAAGGGAAGTGTTGTCCTGCTGTGGATACTGGAAGACTAATCGCGGTTTTGCCCGAAACCCGGGCAATAAAAAGCCCCGTTTGGATGGCGGGGCTCTTGCGTCAGTCGCTAAGGAATGTGTGGCGAGGGAGCTTGCTCCCGCTTGAGTGCGGAGCACTCACAAAAATCGGCATGTACTTTGAGAATTTTGGGGCCGCTACGCTGCCCAGCGCGAGCAAGCTCGCTCGCCACAAGTGTGAGAGGTCGGGTTACTGCGCGGCGATGCTATAGCCGTCGAACGCGGTCTGCTGTTGCAGGGCGGTGATGATGTTCTTGCGGTTGACCGCTTGCTCGGCGCCACTGTTGTCCAGGAACGTCTCGCTTTCCAGCTCCGCTTCGTCGCCTTCGCCCACGAAAGTGAACCCGAGGAACTCCAGCGCTTCGCGGTCAACGCTCAAACGCGAACGCGGGGTGCGCAACGGCAAGGTCACGCTGATGTCGTCCTTGCTGATGGTGAACACTTCGAGCTCTTTCTTGGCCTTGGCGGCTTTGCTCTTGCTGCTGCTCGGGTTGCTGATGGCTTGATGCGTCTGGTTCAGCACCTTCAGCGCCAGGCCGTAGACGATTTCCTGAAACGCCGGGTCGTCCTTGAAGCTGGACAGGATGCGGCTGATCGGGAATTTGCTGCTCAGGTCTTCCAGTGCCGCAATGTCTGCAGCTTCGGCGTCCTTGAGCTGTTTGAGTTCGCCCATCAGTTCGTAGGCTTTGTCATCGTCGAAGCTGTCGTGGGCCTGGCGGATCGCGGCGCGCAGCTCGCGGATCTGGTCGCTTTCGCGGGTGGACTGGAAAGCGTCCAGCACCATCTCGCTGATGGTCTTGGCCTGGGGCACGTGTTGTGAAAGATTGATGGAGTTTTCGTATTCCGCTTTGGACGACAGGTTGGCTACGGTTTCGGCGGTGTTGGAATCGGACATTGAAATTTCACTACTTCTATAACTTGAATAGGGGCGAAAAAGCCCGGGGGCTTTTTCAGGTCGCCTAATCTATTGGACCGGGGCGGCGTTGTCACGGATGAACAGGCGGCTGGTCATCTTTTTGCTTTTCTGTGGGAGCCTGCTCGCGATGGTCGCGCCACGGTGTGTCAGGCCTGGCGCGGTGTATTGAGGTTCATCGAGCGCACCGCCAACGCTGTCGCCGTTTCCTCATCGATCGGCAACGAGAATCGAAAGGTCGCCCCGCGCCCCGGCACGTCGATCAACTGAATCTCGCACCCATGCAATTGCAGGATGCGATGCACGATCCGCAACCCCAACCCGCCATCGCGCCGGGCGCCGCCAATGTTGAACGGCCGCAGGAACAATCCTTCACGCAGTTCCGCAGCAATCCCCGGTCCGGTATCGCTGACCGTCACTTCGATGAACGCCCTTTGCACACGCAAGCCCAGTTCGATTTCGCCCCCTGGCGGTGTATGGCGCAGGGCGTTGTCGAACAGATTGGTAAGCACCCGCTCGATCAACCCCAGGTCGGCGCAGGCTGCCGAAACGTTGGGGGCGAACGTGGCCTTCAATTCGACCTGACGCGCCTCGGCGGTCAGTTCGAATTTCTGGAAAATGTCCTGGGTCAGATCGGTCAGGGAAAAGCGCTCCAGCACCGGTTGCACGAAACCGTGTTCCAGGCGCACCAGCTCCAGCAGCGATTGCGCCAACCCGCCGACCTTGCGACTTTGATCCAGTGCGATGCCCAGGTAGCGGCGACGATCGTCGGGGGACAGGGTCGCGTCTTTGAGTGACAGGGTTTCCAGATAGCCGTGCAATGACGCCAGTGGTGTGCGCAGGTCGTGTGAGATGTTCGCCACCAGTTCGCGGCGCTCCTGATCCTGGCGGGTCAGGGAGCGCCATTGCTCGCCGAGGCGTGCCTGCATCTGGCGGAACGTGGCGTCGAGAATGGCGATTTCATCGTGGCTGGCGGTTTTATCCACAGCGACGGGCAGGGCCGGGATGACCGGGACGCCATCGATGTCGAACTGGCTGACGGTCTCGGTCAAACGGCGCAAGGGCCGGGTGATCAACCTGAACGCCGTGAGACCGGCAATCAGGCACAGCAACGCGACCAGACCGATGGACAGCAGGGCGGTATTGAGTGCCGCGCTGGTCGCACCCCGCGCAGCCAAACGGTCGTGGTCTTCGCCGAGCAATACCACGTAGAGATAACCGGCCGGTTTGCCGTCGACCTTCAACGGCGCGGCGCTGAACACCTTGCGCGCATCGACGCTGCGCGGGTCGTCGCCGAGGATCGGCAAGGCATCGCCCCGCAGCAGGCGCTGGATCGGCGCGAGGTCGAGCCGTTCCCGGCGTATCCGGCCTTCGGGCGCGGCGCTACCGACAATCTTGCCCTCGGTATCGAGCAAGTACACCTCGACACTCGGGTTGACCTGCATCAGCTTGCTGAACAGATCACGCACGGCGTCAGGCATCAGGCCTTTGTTGTCCATCAGCACGGTATCGCTGGCGATGTGCTGGGCCAGGTCCCGGGACAAGCCTTGCACCACCTCCTGTTCATGCAGCTGGTTGGAGCGCACCTGCAACCACGCCGAGGTGCCGCAGCACACCAGCAACAGCACGGCGAACACCAGGGACAGGCGTTGCGTCAGGGTCAGCCTCATGGTTGCGCTTGCTCCCCGGTGGCGAACTTGTAGCCGCGGCCCCACACCGTGAGGATGCGCACCGGTTGCGCCGGATCGGTCTCGATCTTGGCGCGCAAGCGGTTGATGTGCGTGTTGACCGTGTGCTCGTAACCTTCGTGGCTGTAGCCCCATACGGCGTTGAGCAAGTCCATACGCGAAAACACTTTGCCGGGCTGGCGCGCGAAGAAGTACAACAAGTCGAACTCCCGGGGCGTGAGGTCCAGGCGACGGCCGTCGAGGGACACTTCGCGGGTGATCGGATCGATGGCCAAACCGTCCACAAGCAAACTGCCGGCGTCCATCTTCAGGTTGCGCGCCATGGCTTCGACCCGGCGCAACAGCGCTTTGACCCGGGCCACCAGTTCGAGCATGGAAAACGGCTTGGCCAGGTAATCGTCGGCCCCCAGTTCGAGGCCGAGAATCCGGTGCACTTCGCTGGAACGTGCGCTGGTGATGATGATCGGCGTGTAGCGCGCCATGGCCCGGGCGCGGCGGCAGATTTCCAGGCCATCGACGCCGGGCAGCATCAGGTCGAGGATCAACGCATCCCAGTTGCCTTGCTGCAACAGGCGCATGCCTTCGGTGCCGTCGGCGCTGTGCACGACCTCGAACTGCTCATCACGCAGATGCAGGCAGATCAGGTCGGCGATATGCAGGTCATCCTCGACCACGAGGACGCGTTTGGTCTGTTCCATCCAGCTCATCCTTTGGCGAGGTTTGTGCGTAATGGCGCTAACGAAAACCTTGTAGGAGCTGGCTTGCCAGCGAAGACGGCGGCACGTCCACAGTTGATGTGACTGATACATCGCCTTCGCCGGCAAGCCGGCTCCTACAAGGACAGCAATCGCAAGGTTCAAAATTGCATGACGCATTGTGCGGGTTTTTCGGAGCCCGAGTTATCACGAATTGTTTAACTTCCCGTGAGGATTTGGCGACCCCCTCAAGCCTAGGCTGTGTTCCATCAAAGGCCCCTGGAATTTTTGGAGACGGTCATGTTTTCACGACGGCAATTTTTGGCAGTCAGCGGTGGAGTGGGGGTGGCAGCCTTGGCGATCGGCCTGCTGCCAAAGTTTTCCACAGGCGCTGCGCTGATCAGTGAAGCCCGCGCAGAGGAGGCATTCGAAGTGACCCACAGCGACAGTGAATGGCACGCGATTCTGAGTGACGAGCAATACGAAATCCTCCGCGAAGAGGGCACCGAACGCGCCTTCAGCAGCCCGCTGAACAACGAGCACCGCGACGGCACGTTTGCCTGCGCCGGTTGCGAGCTGCCGCTGTTTTCTTCGGCGACCAAGTTCGACAGCCGTACCGGCTGGCCGAGTTTCTGGGCGCCATTGGACAAGGCCGTGGCGACCCGCCAGGACCGCTCCTATGGCGTGTTGCGTGAAGAGGTTCACTGCCGGCGTTGCGGCGGGCATTTGGGGCATGTCTTCGATGACGGCCCGAAACCGACCGGGCTGCGTTACTGCATGAATGGTCTGGCGCTGAAGTTCGAACCCACGACTCAGGAGTCCGCTTCATGAAAACTCTGTTCACGTGGCGTCGCACACTGTTGGCAATGGTTGCTGCCGGCGTTATCGGGCAATGCTCGGCGCTTTCTTTCGGCGCGGCAGAGGCTGTCCTGCTGCCGCCCCCGACGCTCGACGAAAGCACCCAGGCGCGCAGCGAAACCGCAGTTTTTGCAGGCGGTTGTTTCTGGGGTGTCCAAGGGGTGTTCCAGCATGTCAAAGGCGTTAAAAACGCGGTCTCCGGGTATGCCGGTGGTGCGGCCAATACCGCGCAGTACGAGCGGGTCAGCGATGGCAATACCGGGCACGCGGAATCGGTCGAGGTGACCTTCGATCCGAGCCAGGTCAGCTACGGCACCCTGCTGCAAATCTACTTCTCGGTGGCCCATAACCCGACCGAACTCAACCGTCAGGGCCCCGACACCGGGACCCAATACCGTTCGGCCCTTTTCCCCCAAAACGCCGAGCAGCAAAAAGTCGCGCAGGCCTACATCGCCCAACTCGACGCGGCCAAGTCGTTCAGTAAACCCATCGTGACCAAACTGGAAACTTTCAACGGCTTCTACCCGGCAGAGGAGGAGCATCAGGACTTTCTCACCGAGCATCCGACCTATCCGTATATCGTGATCAACGATTTGCCGAAAGTGGCGCAGCTCAAACAGCTGTACCCCGAGCGTTATCAGGACAAACCGGTGTTGGTGAAGGCGGGGAGGTAGGCGTTATCCGGAGATCACATTCTTGCCGGCGATTTTCGACCGATACAGCGCCTGGTCGGCCCGGGCCATCAGGCCGGTTTGCTGTTCATCGTCGAAGCGCTGGACCACGCCGAAGCTCATGGTCACGTTGAAATCGCCGACTGGCAGCAAATCCACAAGGCCGTGGCGGATTTTCTCGGCCAGGGTTCTGGCTTCGGCCAGCGACGTGTTGGGTAGCGTCATGATGAATTCGTCGCCACCCCATCGCGCCAGCAAGTCGCCTGCGCGCACGAAGCGCTTCACGTTGTCGACCACATGCACCAGGGCAGCGTCACCCAAGGCATGACCGTAGTGATCGTTGATGATTTTGAAGTCGTCGATGTCCATGGCAATCAACGACAGTGGCTCGCGAAAGCGCTGGGCGCGCTCGCAGGCCTGGGGCAGCACCTGTTCCAGGCGATAGCGATTGGCGATGCACGTCAGGGTGTCGGTTTGCGCCAGCTTGCGGTTTTCATCGAGTTGCAGCTGTAGCTGCAGATTGACCCGCGACAATTCGCGGGTGCGCTCTTCAATCAGTGCTTCGAGGGAGTGATTGCGCCGTTCGAGTGCTTCGAACAGGCGTCGCTTGTCTTCGATGCTGCGGTGGGCGCCGATCATCCGCGCCACCGAGCCGTCGGCATTGCGCGCCAGGATGTGGCCGCGGTCTTCGATCCAGAGGTATTGGCCGTCCTGCATGCGGCAGCGATACTCGGCTTGATAACCCGGCGCCCGCTCGCTCAGGTAGTCGTCAAACACGGCCATGACCCGCGGGTAATCCTCGGGGTGGATGAGGTTCTCCCAGGTCAAGACGTTGTTGTCCAGGGAGTGAGGCGTATAGCCGAGCATCTCGTACCACCGCGCTGTGCGGTAGACGAAACCGGTGTTGGCGTTCCAGTCCCAGATCCCGTCGCTGACCAGCTCCAGGATGGTGTGCAACATGTCGTCGTTCATGTCCGACACGTTGAATTTAAACGGCTCGATACTCGATGCCTCACCCATCTCGCTCTCCCTGCGTCCTGATGTCTGGCTGATAAGCGGCAGATTAGTGCATGAGTATTGTGGCGGCTAGTGTTTGCCCCACATCTGCAGGGCGAAATCGACGAAACGGCGCAATTTTGGCAAGCGGTAACGATCCTGTGCGTACATCAGGTTCATCGGACGGCTCGGTGGACAGTAATCCGGCATCAGGGCCAGCAATTTTCCGTCCTTGATATCTTGTTCGACCAGGGCGTCAGGCAGCATCACGATGCCCATGCCGGTGCGCGCAGCCTGATGCAGCCCGGCCGAACTGTTGATCAGCATCGGGCCGCTGACCGCCACCAGAACGTCGCCGTCCGGTCCGGCCAGGCGCCATTCCTTTTCCACCGAATGCCAGTCATCACCGGCCGGATAGGCGAACGACAGACAGTCGTGGTGTTGCAGGTCTTCAGGTATTTGCGGGGTGCCCCGGCGTGCCAGGTACGCCGGTGATGCACACATGGTCAGCGTGTAGTCGATCAGCGGGCGGGCGATCAGGTTGGAGGCTTCGAGCTCGCCGAGGCGGAAAGCCACGTCGAGTCCGTTTTCGAGCAGGTCCGGGCGTCGATTGGTCAGCGTGACGTCCAGTTTCACCCGCGGGTTGTGCAGGCTGAACTCGCTCAGGGCCGGGGCCAGGCGTTCAGTGCCGAAGGTCAGCGGCGCGGTGATGCGCAGTGTGCCGCTTGGTTCGTCGAGGGCCTGTTCGGCCAACCGCTCGGAATCGGCCACCAAGCCCAGCACTTCCAGGCAGCGCTGGTAGTACGCCGCGCCGAACTCGGTGAGCCGCTGGCGTCGCGTTGTCCGGTTGAGCAGACGCACACCCAGGCGTTGCTCCAGCGCCTTGAGGTGATTACCGACCATGGTCGTGGACATTTCGCACTGCAAGGCAGCGGCCGTCATGCTGCCGGCTTCCACCACTTTCACGTAAACGGTCATTGCCTGGAACAGGTCCATTATCAATCCATGGTTGAAGATGATTGAAGTTTTATCGCGTTTATCCAGCTCGGGTGGCTAACCATACTGCAAAAACACCGACCCTTGCTGGAGCTTGATGTCATGACCGCCGCCTGCCTGATGAGCACTTACCAACCGCTTGCCCTGAGCTTCAACAAGGGCCTGGGCACACGCCTGTGGGATCAGGCCGGGCGTGAATACCTGGACGCGGTTGCAGGCGTGGCGGTAACCAACGTCGGCCATTCCCATCCGAAAATCGTCGCCGCCATCACGGAGCAGGCCGGGTTGCTGTTGCACACCTCCAACCTCTACAGCATCGACTGGCAACAGCGGCTGGCGCAGAAATTGACGGCGTTGTCGGGCATGGACCGGGCGTTCTTCAACAACTCCGGTGCCGAGGCCAACGAAACAGCACTGAAGATTGCGCGCTTGCATGGCTGGCACAAAGGCATCGAGCAACCGCTGGTGGTGGTCATGGAGAATGCGTTTCATGGGCGCACCCTCGGCACGTTATCCGCCAGTGACGGCCCGGCCGTGCGCCTGGGCTTCAACAAATTGCCGGGGGATTTCATCAAGGTGCCGTTCGGCGACCTGAAGGCGTTGGATCGCGTGCAGCAGGCGCATGGCTCGCGCATCGTGGCGATCCTGATGGAACCGATTCAGGGCGAGAGCGGCGTGCAACTGGCGCCGCCCGGTTACCTGAAAGCCGTGCGCGAACTGTGCAACCGGCGCTCGTGGCTGCTGATGCTCGACGAAATCCAGACCGGCATCGGCCGCACCGGCCAGTGGTTCGCGTTTCAGCACGAAGGTATCGTCCCGGACGTCATGACCTTGGCCAAGGGCCTGGGCAACGGCGTGCCGATTGGTGCCTGCCTGGCCCGTGGCAAAGCCGCCGACCTGTTCACGCCCGGCAGCCACGGCAGCACCTTCGGTGGCAATCCGCTGGCCTGTCGGGTCGGTTGCACCGTGCTGGATATCATCGAAGAACAAGGCCTGCTGGAAAACGCCCGGCTTCAGGGCGAACATTTGCTGAGCAGATTGCGCATGGAATTGGCGGACCACCCGAACGTCTCGGTGATCCGTGGGCAGGGCCTGATGATCGGCATCGAACTCAAGCAACCGATCCGCGACCTGAGCCTGATCGCCGCGCGGGATCATGCCTTGCTGATCAACGTGACGCGTGGGCAAACCATTCGGCTGCTGCCGCCGTTGACCCTTGATGAGCGGGAGGTGGAGATGATTGTCAGAGGGGTGAGTCGTATTGTGAAAGCGGCGTGAGGATGGCTTCAGTAATGGTATCTGCACATTACGATGCGTAACTCTCCGTCCTCGATGGTGTAGACCAAGCGATGCTCAGCGGTAATTCGTCGTGACCAGACGCTACTCAGATTGTGTTTGAGTGGCTCTGGTTTTCCCGGGCCATCGAACGGCTCGCGCTGAATTGACTTGATCAACAAGTTGATTCGTTTGAGCCCCGCCTTGTCGTTTTGCTGGAACCAAAGATAGTCGTCCCAGCCTTCAGGAGTGAACTCGGTTTTCATTCTTCGATAAGTTGCCTGGCTTTGGTTTTTCCGGCCCGCAGGTTGCCGATTGATTTGATCAGGCGTTCAGCATTGGCGGGGGAGCGAAGCAGGTAGGCGGTCTCTTCAAGGGCGTTGTATTCCGCCAGGGACATCATCACCACCGGTTCACCTTTCTGACGGGTGACCAGCAATGGTGCTCGGTCCTCGTTGACCCGATCCATGGTCTCTGCCAAGTGTGCGCGTGCGGTGGTGTAGTTAATGGTTTGCATGGTGCAGTCCTCGCTTGATGCAAAGAACGTACAGAAATGAGTACAGGATGACAAGGCGATACCTCTCAGTGGTCGTTTTTGCTTTTGCGCATGAACGTTTGTACTGAGTGTGGACGAAACCTCATCGGGACGTTTCTGTGAGCGGCGTAGTCCTTGTCTGATAGACCGATGTGAAGATGATCAATCGCTGAGCCGAATTATTTTAGCGAGATCCATGATTTGAACCCGGTCCATCAACTGAATCCTTGAACCGCCAAACCCTTCGATCACCCAGCGTTCTTCATCGGCCGCGATCCGCGCCATGCCCAAGGCTTCGGCGCGGGGTCGGGCGATGCTGTGTTCGTCGCTCAGCCAATGAAGCGAATCCAGGTCGACCCAGGTCGCTTGCAGTGGCCCGGCCAGTTGCTGCGCGAGCCAGCTTTTGCCCGAGCCGGAGTTACCAATGATCAGCGTTCGGGTGAGGTCCATGAGCGATACCGATCAACTGTAGGAGGGTTTTTGCGCTCAATCATCGCTTTCGGGTGCGACCATTCGGGTCTTCGGCGAGCCATTCGAATTGTGCTGAAAGATATCCTGCGGCTGGCCGCTGTCATTGAAAAACACTTGGCCGATCCCCGCTGAATTCCATAACCGTTCGCCCGCTTCAGCATGTTCCGGCACGTGCGGCACGATGCGCATGCGCCGACGCTTGGTCAGCCAGTTCAGCGGTGAGCGCGGCGAATACAGCCAGCGGTTGAGGCGGTCGAACCACTCCAGCAGGGTTGGCGGGAACTCGTTCTTGATGCCGCTGCTGGTGATCTGCCAGATTTTCGGACCGGCCTTGCGATGGCGGATCAGCACTTCGTAGACGAAGGAGTAATGCACATCCCCCGACAGCACCACGTAGTTACCCGGTGTGCGCGAGTGGCGGAAGATGTTCAGGATCACTTGCGCGGCACCGCGATGGGCCATCCAGTTTTCCGCGTCCACCAGCAGGGGGAAACCGCACCAACTGAACACCCGCTGCACGGTTTCGATCAGTTTGACGCCGAAGATCGGCGCCGGCGAAACGATGATGGCGCTCGGATGGTCCAGCAGTTCCTGTTGCAGTTCGCTGAGGGCTTCCCAGTCCAGCAGGCCGGAGGGTTGCTTGAGGTTCATCTCGCTGCGCCAGCGCCGGGTTCGGGTGTCGACAACGACGACCGCCGGGGTGGTGGGCAGTACAAAATGCCAGTTTTGAAACTTCAGCAGGTCATCGATCAAGTCGTCCTGAACCGGGCTGTCGAGGTAGCGGTCGTGCCCGGTGGCACTGAACGCGCGGGCCTTCTCCACGACGTCACGGAAGGCGTCCGGGTTGTTGCCCCAGCCCTGGCACAGCATGTAGGCAATCAACGCATTGCCGATGATGCGTTTGGAGAACGGATGGCCGTAGGCCGTTTCTTCCCATTGCGCGGAAAGATTCCAGTCATCGGTAATGTCGTGGTCGTCGAAAATCATCAGCGTCGGCATGTGCGCCAATGCCCGGGCGACGTTGCCCAGCCCGGCCTTGAAGCCATCGATGTACGTCTGCTCCAGCGCATAGCGCTCGCGTCGTGGCGCTGTCAGTGCCGGTGGTTGTGGCGCAATCAGGGACCAGGGCGTTGGCGACCAGACCAGCAAGTACATGGCCATGACTTCGGCGAACGTCACCAGGTGGTTATCGGCACTGCTGCTGGTGAAAATCGGTTTGCGTGCACCACCGAAAAACCGATCGCGCAGGGTTTCGTTGCTCTCCAGCGCCGGTAGCAAGTCGGCGCGGTGGTAGTAGCTGGCGGGGTGTTCGTAAAGTTTGGCGCTGTCGCTGACCACGGCGCCTTCGAGGTGTTCTTCGAACAGTCCCAGGCGTTGGATCAAAGCATGAATTGCTCGCAGCATCGGCCCCGCGACATCGTCGGCGTAAACCTGATCACCGGTCATGATTAGCAGGGCTGGGCGATCCAGGGCTTCATGTTGTTGTGCCAACAGTTCATCGACGCACAGCAAACCGTCGGTCGCCGGGTGATGAGGCTTGCGGCAGGAGCCGTGCAGCAATTGATCCACCCGTGAGCGCAGCACGAAGTCCGGGCGCACGGCATCGCCGTACAGCAGGTGCGGTGCCCAGTCGGCGATACCTTCAACGCCGTCGATGAGCAGGTCGTATTCGATCCGCTCGTCACAGGGCAGGGCGGTTTCGAGCGATACGTCGATCAAATGAACGAAGGCATGGGCGCCCACCGCCACCACGGTGCAGTGCGTCGTATCGAGGCGGATGTCACCGATACCCTGCACGCGCAAAGTCAGCTCCAGTGCCCGCGAGCCGACCAGCCACAGCACCAGACGCGAGGGCTCCAGTCGTCGCAACAGCGGGCCGGCCAGGACTGGTGGCAGGGAAGTGCATTCGTCGGGCAGTGGCAGCGTCGCGGACATCCGGATTCAAGACTCTTGGGGCACAGAGGCGGGCGATGATAGCGCAGGTCGAGGGCTGACAGGCTAATGGGGCGTGTCTTGTCATGTCATGCCTGTCACGAAATGAAAAGCCATTGTCGTCTGATGAGAAGCGTGCCGACAGGCCTCGTCCTACAGTCCAATCAGTGCAATTCGATGCCACGCCAACCTGCTGATCGGAGAATAAGAAAAATGGCCAAAGCTGTACGCTTTTACGAAACCGGTGGTCCTGAAGTCCTACGTTACGAGGACGTCGAAGTCGGCGATCCCGGTCCGGGCCAGGTTCGTCTTCGCCACGTAGCAGTTGGCCTGAACTATGCCGACACCTACTTCCGCAATGGTACTTACCCGATCCCGATGCCGAACGGTATGGGCGTTGAAGCCTCCGGGGTGGTCCAGGCCATCGGCGAAGGCGTGACCAACGTCCAAGTGGGCGATCGCGTCACCTACACCGGTTTTCTCAATACCCTGGGTGCCTATAGCACCGAGCGCCTGATCGCGGCCGCACCGCTGATCAAGCTGCCAGAAACCATCAGCTTCGAAACCGCCGCCGCGATGACCATGCGTGGCTTGACGTCTTCGTACCTGATGCGCCGCATCTACGACTTCAAGCCAGGCGACAGCATTCTGTTGCACGCCGCCGCCGGTGGTGTTGGCATGATCGTTTCGCAGTGGGCCAAGCTGCTGGGCCTGAACGTGATCGGCACGGTGTCGACCGAGCAAAAGGCCGAAATCGCCCGCGCTCACGGTTGCGACCATACGATCAATTACAGCCATGAAGACGTTGCCGCTCGCGTTCGCGAATTGACCGACGGTGTGGGCGTCAACGTGGTGTTCGACAGCGTTGGCAAGAACACCTTCATGGGTTCGCTGGATTCGCTGAAACCCCGTGGCCTGATGGTCTGCGTGGGCACTGCGTCCGGCCCGATCCCGGCGTTCGACCCGGTGATGCTGGCGATGAAAGGTTCGCTGTACCTGACCCGTCCGGCCCTGGCCAACTACATCAGCGACCCGGCCGAAAAAGCCGCCCTGGCGGGCGAGTTGTTCGACCACGTCGGCAGCGGCCGGATCAAGATCGAGATCAACCAGCACTACGCCCTGCAGGACGCTGTGCAGGCGCACCGCGATCTTGAATCTCGCAAGACTACCGGCTCGTCGATTTTCGTCGTTTAAGGAGCTACCAGCCATGAAAGTCGAACAATTGACCTACAGCATTGGCGCCGAACTGATCGGCGTCAACCTGGCCGACGCAATACATGATGACGGTCTGTTTGCCGAGATTCGTGCCCAGCTGCTCAAGCACCGCGTGGTGTTCCTGCGCGATCAGGACATCTCCCGCGCCGAACACGTGGCGTTCGCCCGTCGCTTCGGCGAGCTGGAAGATCACCCGGTGGCCGGCAGCGATCCGGATCACCCGGGGCTGGTGCAGATCTTCAAGCGGCCGGATCAGCCGATGGACCGCTACGAAAACGCCTGGCACACCGACGCCACCTGGCGCGAAGCACCGCCGATGGGCTGCGTGCTGCGCTGCGTGGAATGCCCGCCCGTGGGCGGCGACACCATGTGGACCAACATGGTCGCGGCTTACGCGAACCTGCCGGAAGACGTGAAGGTCAAGATCGCCGACCTGCGTGCCCGCCACAGCATCGAAGCGAGCTTCGGTGCCGCCATGCCGATTGAAAAACGCCTGGCGCTCAAGGCGATGTACCCGGACGCCGAGCACCCGGTGGTGCGCACCCATCCGGAAACCGGCGAGAAGGTGTTGTTCGTCAACGCCTTCACTACCCACTTCAGCAACTACCACACCCCTGACCGGGTGCGCTTCGGCCAGGACGCCAACCCTGGCGCCGGCGAGTTGCTGCGCTACCTGATCAGCCAGGCGTACATCCCTGAGTATCAAGTGCGCTGGCGCTGGAAGCCGAACAGCATCGCTATCTGGGACAACCGCAGTACCCAGCACTACGCCGTCATGGATTACCCACCGTGCCATCGCAAGATGGAGCGCGCCGGGATTATCGGCGACAAGACGTTCTGATCGAGCGCCACCTGCATCGCACTCGTAAACACGTCCGCCCGGCATGGCCCCGGGTGGGCGGGACAATCATAAGAACTGGAGTAACCCATGCAATTTTTCGACGATTCCCTGCACCCGGAAAACATGGATAAGGTAGTCATTACCGTGGCCCCGTACGGCCCGGAGTGGATGCCGGAAGATTTCCCGGAAGACATCCCGTTGACCATGGATGAGCAGGTTCAGAAAGCAGTTGAATGCTATGAAGCCGGCGCCACCGTGCTGCACTTGCATGTGCGTGAACTGGACGGCAAGGGCTCCAAGCGTCTGTCGAAGTTCAACGAACTGATCGCCGGTGTGCGTGAAGCCGTGCCAGACATGATCATCCAGGTGGGCGGTTCGATTTCCTTCGCCCCGGAAAGCGACGGCGAAGCGGCCAAGTGGCTGTCCGACGACACCCGTCACATGCTGGCCGAACTGACCCCGAAACCGGATCAGGTCACCGTGGCAATCAACACCACGCAAATGAACATCATGGAGTTGTTGTACCCGGAGTACCTCAAAGGTACCTCCCTGGACAACCCGTTGATTCACGCTGCCTACAGCGAAATGACCGTACCGGCAGGTCCGGGCTGGGTTGCCGAGCACCTCAAGCGCCTGATGGGCAACGGCATCCAGCCACACTTCCAGCTGACCGGCATGCACGCCCTGGAAACCCTTGAGCGCCTGGTGCGCCGTGGCGTTTACAAAGGTCCGCTGAACCTGACCTGGATCGGCATCGGCGGCGGTTTCGACGGCCCGAACCCGTTCAACTTCTTCAACTTCATCCACCGCGCTCCGGACGGTTGCACGCTGACCTCCGAATCGCTGCTCAAGAACGTCATGCCGTTCAACACCATGTCGATGGCCATGGGCATGCACCCGCGTGTGGGCAACGAAGACACTATCATTGATCACAAGGGCGACCGTTTCGGCTCGGTTGCACAGATCCAGCAAACCGTGCGCATTGCCCATGAACTGGGTCGTGAAATCGCCACCGGCAAAGAAGCCCGCGAGATCTACCGCATCGGCGTGCAGTACGACAGCATCGAAGAAACCCTGTTGGCCAACGGCATGGCCCCCAACCGCAAGGCTGGGCAGAAAGGTGTACCGCAACGCGGTTAACCTAGGGGTCGGGACGAGAGGCCGTGACCACTCGTCTACCCGACCGCTGCATGCTTGATAACAAAAATAAAACAAAGCTCTTGAGGAGGCTGAATGGCCTTTCACCCAATCGCCGCTGGCGATGACGACTCCGGTGGAGTCGGCGTTGCGCGCCAATATGCCTGGATCGTCTTTGCATTGACATTCGGCTTGTTGATTTCAGATTACATGTCGCGTCAGGTACTGAACGCGGTGTTCCCGCTGCTCAAAAGTGAGTGGTCGTTGAGCGACGGACAGCTCGGTTTGCTCAGTGGCATCGTTGCCCTGATGGTGGGCCTGCTGACGTTTCCCCTGTCGTTGCTGGCAGACCGTTTCGGCCGGGTCAAAAGCCTGGCGCTGATGGCGTTCCTGTGGAGCGTGGCCACACTTGGCTGTGCGCTGGCACAAGATTATCAACAGATGTTCATTGCGCGGTTCATGGTCGGCGTCGGCGAAGCCGCCTACGGCAGCGTGGGCATCGCCGTCGTGATCTCGGTGTTCCCTAAAGAGATGCGGGCAACCCTGGCCAGTGCCTTTATGGCGGGCGGGATGTTCGGCTCGGTGCTGGGCATGGCGCTGGGCGGTGCGATTGCCGCCAAGCTGGGCTGGCGCTGGTCGTTCGCCGGTATGTCGCTGTTTGGTCTGTTTCTGGCGGTGCTGTACCCGCTCATCGTCAAGGAAGCGCGTATTGCGCCACAACGTGCTGCCCAGGTTGCGAACAAAACCGCAGCGGCGGTTAAGCGTCCGCTGCGTACGCTGTGGTCCAGCCGTTCGGTGGTGTCGACCTACATCGCCAGTGGCTTGCAGTTGTTCGTTGGCGGCACCGTGATGGTGTGGATTCCCAGCTACATGAACCGCTACTACGACATGCCCACCGACAAGGCTGGCGGCATGGCGGCAATCATCGTGCTGTGCAGCGGTGCAGGGATGATCCTGTGCGGCATCCTCAGTGACCGTCTGTGCCGGAATTCGCCTGATCGCAAGGTCAGCCTGGCCATCTTTTTTTGCCTGGGCAGTTGTCTGCTTTTATCGGCCGCGTTCGCGCTGCCGGCCGGGCCTTTACAACTGGTGCTGATCTGCCTGGGCATGTTGATTGCCACGGGCACCACCGGCCCTTGCGGCGCCATGGTTGCCAACCTGACGCATTACTCGGTCCACGGCACGGCGTTCGCTACGCTGACCCTGGCCAACAACATGCTGGGCCTGGCGCCGGGGCCGTACATCACGGGCAAGGTATCGGACCTCATCGGTTTGCATGCCGCGTTCCAATTGGTGCCACTGGTCAGCCTTGCGGCCGCAGCGGTGTTCTTTTATGCCAAGTGTCACTACCACAAAGATATTGCCCGTCTTCAGGGTCAGAGCGTGTCTGACCCCGTCAATGAAGCCGGATTAGAGGTGAAGTTGTGAGTCGTCGTTTACGTATTGATGTGTTTTTCGATTTTATTTGCCCCTGGTGCCTGATCGGCAAGCGCCAGCTGGAGCATGCACAGGTCCAGTTCCGCAGTCGCCATCCGGATGTGCAGATCACCACGGTATGGCATGGCGTGCAGTTGCTGCCTCAGTTGCCGGTTCAAGGTGAACCCTTTGCCGACTTCTATCGCAAGCGTCTGGGCAATGCCGATGCGGTGGCGATGCGTCAGGCCCAGGTACAGCAGGCCGCTGCGACGGTCGGGTTGTCGATTGACCTGAGCCGCATCGCGACGATGCCCAACACCGCTGACGCCCATCGTTTGTTCGAGCGTGCCAGCACGCTGGGCAACGTTGCCCAGCGTGAGATGTTGCTTGAACGGTTGTTCGCCGCGTATTTCAAGAAAGGCGAAGATTTGGGTTGCGGTGAGACGTTGCTCGCCATTGCCCGCGATTGCGGCATTGACGTAAACGACGTAGCCGACGCCTTGCTGGGCGACGCCACGCCATTTGAAGGAGCGCCCGGCGCAAGCAGCGGCGTGCCAAGCTTCCAGTTCGACCGCCGGATGACGGTGGTGGGCGCGCAACCTGCCGAGTCATTGCTCGCGGCCATGAGCGAAGCGCTGAAAGAAAGTGACCGTGAGCGGCAGACGGCATGACCCGGCGCATTCCCGTACCTGCCGGCAAGCACCCGCAGGCCGGCGGTCGGGCGCTGTTCGAGTTCGAAGATAAAAGCCTGGCACTGTTCAACGTCGACGGGCAGTTGTATGCCATCGACGACAGCTGTCCGCATCAGGGCTCTTCGCTCTGCGGCGGGCGCCTTGAAGGGCGGGTGATTCAATGCCTGGCCCATGGGCTGCGCTTCGATTTGCACAGCGGTTACCTGCTCAATTCCAAGCAGGTCAAAATCAATAACTACCCGGTCGAGATCATCGACGGCCAGGCGTTTATCGTCATCGCTACCGAGGAGTCCGCGCCATGAGCGCTTTAGCTCTCTCCCGCATCCAAAGCCGCACCCGCGAATTGGCCCCGGGGTTTATCGTCAGTCTGATTGTCGCGGCCGCGGCGTCGTTCTTGTCCGAGCACTACGGTGCGCCGGTCATGCTGTTTGCCTTGTTGCTGGGCATGGCCCTGAATTTTCTGGCCGATGACGGCCCCTGCAAGGCCGGTGTCGAGTTCACCGCCCGCACGGTGCTGCGCATCGGCGTAGCGTTGCTGGGCATGCGCATTACCCTGGAACAGATGGCGGCGCTGGGTTGGAAGCCGATTGCACTGGTGGTGATCCTGGTGGTAGTGACCATCAGCGTGTCTGTGATCGCCGCCAAGGCCCTGGGCTTCCAGCGTCTGTTCGGTATGCTCACCGGTGGCGCGACGGCCATCTGTGGCGCCTCGGCGGCCCTGGCACTGGCAGCGGCGCTGCCGAACCATCCGCAGAAAGAGCGTGCCACGCTGTTCACGGTGATTGGCGTGTCGGCATTGTCGACCATGGCGATGATCGTCTACCCGATGATCGCCAACTGGCTTGAGTTGTCGCCGCAGGTCGCGGGCGTGTTCCTCGGCGCCACGATCCACGACGTGGCCCAGGTGGTCGGCGCCGGTTACAGCATGTCCACCGAGACCGGCGACACCGCCACCGTGGTCAAGCTGATGCGTGTTGCCATGCTGCTGCCGGTGATCGTCACCGCCGCCATGATCACCCGCATGCAAGGCGCGGACACGAGCGGTAAGCGTCCGCCGCTGCTGCCGTGGTTTGCCGTCGGCTTCCTGATTCTGGCGTGCATCAACAGCACCGGCTGGATCGCCCCGGCGGTGCAGGGTTCGGTCAACGAATTGTCGCGCTGGTGCCTGGTGATTTCCATCAGTGCCCTGGGCATGAAAACCCGGCTCAAAGAGCTCGCCGCCGTCGGTATCAAGCCGATCCTGCTGATGGTGGGAGAGACGGTGTTCCTGGTTGTGCTGGTGCTGTTGCTGTTGCGCTGGGGACTCTAAGCAAGCGATTCAAATGTGTTATGGCAGGGTCCTACGGCGTCGACTCCTCATGCTGTGGGGCTCCAGTCCGGTGTCACAAACACCGGTCTTTCACGGCGACTGTACCAGCAGTCGCCGTTTTTTTTTGCCTGGCGATCAGGTGTCTTTGGCGTCGCTTGGGGATTTTCCGCCCGCCAGTTTTTGCGAATTGCGCCACGCCGCCGGCGGCATGCCGAACTGGCTGATGAACCACCGCGTAAACGAACTCGCCATGGAATACCCAAGCATGTCGGCGATGCGGCTGAGCGAGTAGGCCGGGTTGTCCAGATAACGCAGCACCAGGTCGCGACGTACATCGTTGATCACGTCGTTGAAGGCGCAGCCGTCGTCCTTGAGGCGACGTTGCAGGGTCCGCACGTTCATGCCCTGGCTTTGGGCGACCTGTTCGATGGTGGCGCGTCCCATGGGCAGCAGCAGGTAGATGGCTTTGCGCACTTCGAACAGCATCGAGGTGTTTTCGTTGCCTTGCAGCGTGTCGAGGTAGCTCTGGGCGTAGCGGGCCATTGTCGGGTCGGCATTGGGGTTGGTTATGTCGAGGCTGGCGTCGGAACAGACGATGCCGTTGAACTCGCTACCGAACTCCAGGGTGCACCCGAACAGGCGCCGATGCAGTTGCAGGTTGTCGGGGGGCTGGTGCATGAAGTTGACGCTGTAGGGGTGCCAGTGCGAGCCGAGCAGGGCGGAGCACAAGCGGAACAACACGCCGATGGCCAGCTCCGTGGCCTGGCGGCTGGGCATCGGCGAATCGGTGACCACCTCTTCGCGAATGATCACCATCTTGCCGGCCTCTTCAATGAAAATGGCCAGCGAATCGTTCATCAAGTGCCGGTATTGCTTCACCACGTGCAAGGCATCGCGCAGGGTCCGCTGGTGGCTGAGCAGCAGGCTGACCACGCCGAAATCCGAAAGCTGGCGCGACTCGGCCATACTCAGGCCAAACGTCTGACAACCGCTGGCGGTCGCCGATTCTTCCAGCAGGCGCACGGCGGCATCGATGTGGATGCGGTGTTCGGGGGCCTGCAGTTGCGACCTGCTCAGGCCGACAGCCGCCAGCACGTCGCGCGGGTTGAATCCCAGGTATTGGGTGACCTCAAGGTAGTTGGTCAGTACGGCGGCGCGAACAAGCTTTGACATGCGAAAGTCTTCCCTGGTGCCGATGGCGATTGGCATGAGCGTGGCGACTATATCCAGCGCATAGGCGGTTGAACAGTTGTCATATTGTGTGTGGTTTACCTGTTGCCGTGTCGCGAATCATCTACGCTGTGAGTTGTCATTTGGATCCATCCGTTGATTACAGTGATCCTGCGCCAACCTGCGGGGATTTTCGACCAGTGGTTATCTTGTCCCAATGTCTGACAATTTGTCATCAAAAGAAAAGTGCATGACGTCCAATGTAAAGCGCCTTGGCTGGGCGCTCTTTAATGTCGACACAACAAAAAGACTCTGGCGAAAACAGCCAGTCGAGTCACCGAAAAAATGAAGGTGTTGACGTGGACAAACTGCAAACTGGCGCTACCGTTCTGATCGTCCCGGGTCTGCGTGACCACGTTGCCGAACATTGGCAGACGTTGCTTGAAGCCAGGCTGAGCAAAGTGCGCAGTGTTCCGCCACTGGAAACCGACAAACTCGATTGCATGGCCCGTGTGCGGGCGATCCAGCACGAGCTGGAGCAGATCGACGGGCCGGTGATTCTGGTCGCCCACAGCGCCGGCGTACTGATGGTCGCGCATTGGGCGAAGCATTACAGCCGTCCGATCAAAGGCGCCTTGCTGGCCGCGCCACCGGATCTCGATGCCGTCTGGCCGTCAAACTACCCATCTTCCGAGACCCTGCGCAGTCAGGGCTGGAATCCTCTTCCTGAAGGTCCGCTGCCGTTCCCGAGCATCGTGGCCGGTAGCACCAATGATCACCTTGCCAGTCTTTCTGCCGTCACCCGAATGGCGGAAGGCTGGGGCTCCGAATTGCTCAATCTGGGCGATGTCGGGCACCTGAATCCGGCCGCAGGATTTGGCCATTGGCAGCAAGCCGAGGCACTCATCCTGCAGCTAGACAAGTTGGACAGCTAAAACAGGAACCGGTCTGGCAATACGCTAACCGGCATTTGCCCTCACTCCTGGAAACGCAAACCCGCAGAGGAATGCGCGAGGGCGGCTGCGCTTAAAACAAAGACAAAAAGGCGGAGACAACGCAATGCACAACAATAAGAGTTACGGCTTCACCACTCCACGCTATACCTTGCTGGCTTCGGCCATTCTCGCGGCAACCGTGCCGGCGGCCCATGCGGTCGAGATCGATACGGGCAACGCGGACTGGAACGTACGCGTGGATAACACCATCAAGTACAACTACGGTGTTCGCACTGAAAGCGCCGACAAGCGCATGTTGGCAGCGCCGAACAACAACGACGGCGACTACAACTTCCGCAAGGCCGGGACCAACATCACCAATCGCGTCGACTTGCTGACCGAGATGGATGTGGTCTTCAAAAACGCCATGGGCTTTCGCGTCAGCGCCGCCAGCTGGTACGACAAGGCCTATGAGAACGTCGGCTCCAATTCCAACCCGTTCGTCAACGGCAACGATGCACGTTCGGGCCTGGTCGCCAACGATCCACGCCTGGCCGGGGTCGTCAATGACAACGTCGGCAATGGCAGCTCGCACCTGAGCAACTATGCCTCGCGTTACTACACCGGTCCTTCCGGTGAAATCCTCGACGCCTTCGTGTTCTACAGCACTGAAGTTGGCGAAGAGTCGATGTTCAGCGCCAAGGCCGGCCAGCACAACGTGTTCTGGGGCGAGACCATTCTCAACCCAGTGCATTCGATGAGCTACGGTCAGTCCGGGCTCGACCTGGCCAAACTGGCCGCGTCGCCGGGTACCGAAGCCAAAGAACTGTTTGTACCGCGTAACCAGCTGTCGATGTCGTTCACCGTCAATCCGGAATTGACCGTGGGTGCCCAGTACTTCCTGAATTGGGATGCTGCGCGTCTGCCGGAAGCCGGCACTTATTACGGTGGTTCCGATCTGGTCGGCTTTGGTGCGCAATCGTTCCTGTTGGGCAACACCAACGGCAGGGTTCAGGGCAGCCCGCTGGGTTGTGGCCTGGCGCCATGCAACGGTTTGACCAACGTGCGTCGCGGTAAGGACCTGACGCCGCATGACAGCGGCGACTGGGGCATCATGGCCAAATGGTCGCCGACCTGGCTGGATGGCACCCTCGGCGTTTACTACCGCGAAACGTCGGAAATCCTGCCGCAAGCCTATCTGGATGCCCGAGGTCTGACCTCGGCCAACCCGAACGGCACCCGTCCGGCCGGGCAAGTGCCTGCAGTGGTCAACACCCTTAACTCCCTGAGCACCGCCTCCTACCAACTGGCCTATGCCGACAACATCAAGATTGCCGGCCTGAGCTTGTCCAAGGACGTGGGCGGGGTGAGCGTGGGTTCGGACCTGAACGTTCGCCACAACATGCCGTTGGCCAGTATTCCGGCGATCGTCAGCACCACCAGCCCGCTGGGTCTGGGTAAAGGCCTCGGTCTATTGCCTGCACGTACGGACGCCACCGGTGTGGTCTATGACGCCCCGAGCCGTGGCGACAGCATGAGCGCCACCGGCGACACCTTGCACTGGACGCTCAACGGTCTGATGACCTTCCCGAAAACCCCGATGTTCGACCAGGCGACTGTGCTGGCCGAGCTGTACTACAGCAACCTGCTCAAGCTCGATAGCGAAAACGAGGCGCTCTACAAGGGCAAGTCCAGCTATCGCGGCATTGACGCACCGACCCGTGACAACTGGGGCCTTGCGGTCAACTTCACCCCAACCTGGTACCAGGTGTTCCCGGGTGTTGACTTCAACGCACCGATGTCCGTCAACGTCGGTCTCGATGGCGTGTCCCCGGTCACCGGTGGCGGTGCCAAAGACACCGGTACCTATGCCCTCGGCGTGGGTGCCGTTGTGTACAACAAATACTTTGTCGACCTGAAGTACGTGGACTCCTTCGGCCAGACCGACAAGTGCGAAAAAAGTGGTGTGAGTACCGGCCCAACCGGTGGTGACGGCTCTACCCCGAACGCCTTTAGCGGCAACGAAAACTACGCCTGCTACGCCGGTGGCTACTCAGCCTTCTCCGGTGGTGGTGCTACGACTGAGGATCGTGGCGCGGTGTACCTGACGATGAAAACTACATTCTGATTCACCACTGATTTGCTTAACGCAAGCAGGAGAATAACAACATGAAATTTGTAAAAACCGTGTTGGCCGCTTCGCTGGCCATGGTCTTCGCCGCTCAGGCACAGGCTGCTGTTTCACCTCAGGAAGCTGCCAAGCTTGGCGCTAGCCTGACCCAGGTAGGGGCTGAAAAAGCCGGGAACGCTGATGGTTCCATTCCTGCCTACAACGGTGGCTTGACCACTCCACCGGCCAGCTTCAAGACCGGTGACAGCATGCGTCCGGATCCGTTTGCCAGTGAAAAACCTGTGCTGGTGATCGACGGCAAGAACGTCGATCAGTACAAGGGCTTGCTCACAGCGACCACGGTAGAACTGGCCAAGCGTTTCCCGACGTTCCGTGTCGACGTGTTCCCGACGCACCGCACCGTGTCGCTGCCTCAGGCGATTCTGGACAACGGCGTGAAAAACGCCGTCGGTGCCAAGTCCCTGGAAGGTGGCCTGGCCATCGACAACGTTCTGCCGGGCATTCCGTTCCCGATTCCGCAGACGGGTAACGAAGCGATGTGGAACTTCCTGTTGCGTTATCAGGGTGTGAGCATCAGCTCCAAGTACGACTCCTGGAACGTCGACTCCGCAGGTGTCCCGACCCTGGCGACCACCGGGCAAGCGAACATCTCCTACCCGATCTATGAAAACCTCTCGCAGCCGATCAGCAGCGCCGACGTGTACTACCAGATGAAGCTGGCGTACACCGGTCCTGCGCGCCGTGCCGGTGAGGCGATCATGCTCAAGGACGCCGCCAACCCGTTGCAGCAACCGCGTCGCGCCTGGCAGTACTTGCCGGGGCAGCGTCGAGTGAAACTGGCGCCGAGCCTGGCTTACGACACGCCTAACCCAGGTACCGCCGGTGCGGGCACCTACGATGACGTGTTCGTGTTCAACGGTGCACTGGATCGCTACGACTGGAAACTGGTCGGCAAGCAAGAAATGATCGTGCCTTACAACACCTACAAGCTGACCTACGTGCAGGATCCGAAGTCGCTGACCACCGCCAATCACCTGTCACCTGACTTCGTACGCTGGGAAAAACACCGCGTATGGGTCGTGGAAGGCAACCTCAAGGCCGGTGCACGTCACATCTACCAGAAGCGTCGCTTCTACCTCGACGAAGACAGCTGGACCGCTTTGGCCTCGGATCAATATGACGCTCGTGGTCAGCTCTATCGCGGTTCCTTCGCCTTCCTCAGCCAGAGCTATGACAAGCAGGTTCCGGACTCCACCCCGTTCATGATCTATGACCTGGTAGGCGGTTCCTACAACATCAACGGTGTAGTCGGCCCTTACGGCGGCATCAAGTACATCGAGCCGCTCTCCAAGGCCCAGTGGTCCTCGGAATCCCTGGCCGGCGCCGGCATTCGCTAAGCCAATCGCAAAAAAATGCGCCCGTTCGGTCCACCGCCCACAAGGCGGTGAGACCGTCGGCGGTCGGTTCGCGCCGATCGCTACGAACGCCAGGTTTTAACGTCAGGCACACCTGTGTGTGCCCCGGCGCGGTTTTCCGAAGAGGACGCAGTATGTGTTCGTATAAAAATAATAGGTTGCAACTGGCGCTTGGCGTTGTGCTCTGCCTGTCGCAGGGCGTCACCCAGGCGGCCGATTATGTCGACGTGCTGGACCTGCCCGCCAAGGTGAGTGCCTTGGCCATCAAGAGCCCGTTGTCCGGCATGACCCGTGCCGGTGAGCGCGTGATTACCGTTGGCCAGCGTGGCCATATTCTGTTTTCCGATGATTCCGCAAAGCACTGGCAACAGGCCGTCGTGCCGGCCAGCGCTGACCTCACTGCGGTGAATTTTCCGACTGCCACCCAAGGTTGGGCGGTGGGTAATGACGGCGTGGTGCTGCACAGCAGCGACGCCGGTGCGACTTGGCAAAAACAGCTCGACGGCCGCCAGATCGGCGCCTTGCTGGTCAAGCATTACACGGCGCTCGCCAGCGCCGAACCGGGCAATGAGCAATGGCCCCAGTTGGCCATGGAAGGCCAACGACTAGTCGATCAGGGCGCGGACAAACCGCTGCTCGACGTCTGGTTCGCCAACGAAAAAACCGGCTATGTAGTCGGCGTGTTCAACCTGATCCTGCGCACCGACGACGGTGGTCAGACCTGGACGCCTTATCAGGACCGTACCGACAACCCCCAGGGTTTCCACCTCAACGCCATCGCTTCCACTGGCGACAGTGTGTACATCGCGGGCGAGCAAGGCTTGCTGCTCAAGTGGGATGAAAGCGCCCAACGTTTTGCCGCCGTGCCGACGCCTTATCAGGGCAGCTTCTTCGGTGTGATCGGCAAGCCCGGCGAAGTGCTGGTGTATGGCCTGCGCGGCAACATCCTGCGCAGCACCGATGGCGGCCAGAACTGGACCGCGCTGGACAGCGGCCTGCACGTCAGCATCACCGCCGGACTGATCGATGACCATGGCAATTACCGCCTGTTCACTCAGGGCGGGCAGATGTTGGTCAGCCAAGGGACTGGTGCGCAATTGCGCCTCAAACAGCAACCTGCGCGCACACCGGTTGCCGGTGCCACCCAGTCCGCCGATGGCGTATTGGTGGTAGCGGGCAGCCGTGGCGCCCAGACGCTTGCCGTCGATCCAGCCCTCGAACCCTAAGAGCGAGAACCCAGACATGGGCAATATCAAACAAGACGCCATGCCGGTGATCCGCGATCTGCGTGATTTCGATCAGCAATCCGGCAACCTCCTCGAACGGCTGGTGTTCAACTACCGCCCGCTGTTCATGCTGCTGATGGCGCTGGCGACCGTGGTGCTGGGCTTCATGGCCGTGACTCGCCTGGAGTTGCGCCCAAGCTTTGAAAAAATGATTCCGCAGAGCCAACCCTATATCCAGAACTTCCTGGAAAACCGCGCGTCACTGCGCGGCTTGGGCAACTCGGTGCGCGTGGTGGTCGAGAACACCAAGGGCGATATTTTCGACCCCGAATACCTCGACGTGCTCAAGCAGGTCAACGACCAGCTATTCCTCACCGAAGGTGTCGAACGTGCGTGGATGAAGTCGCTGTGGAGCCCGGCCGTGCGCTGGACCGAAGTCACCGAGGACGGTTTCCAGGGTGGCCCGGTGATGCCCGACACCTATTCGGGGCAGCCTGAGCAGATCGAACAACTGCGCCAGAACATTTCCCGCGCCGGCATCGTCGGCAGCCTGGTGGCCAGCGACTTCAAGTCGACCATGCTGATCGTGCCGCTGATGGACAAAGCCGCCGCCGGTGGCCAACGCATCAACTACCACGAATTCTCGCAGATGCTCGAAGAGCAGTTGCGCGACAAGATCGAATACGGCGGCGACAGCGCTGCGCGTAAATCCGGTGTCGAAGGCACCGGTCATTACAAGGTCCGGGTGATCGGCTTCGCCAAACTGATGGGCGACCTGATCGACGGCCTGATCCAGGTGATGATGTTCTTCGGCCTGGCCGTGGTCACTTCGCTGATCATCATTTATGCCTACACCCGTTGCGTACGCAGCACCCTGCTGGTGGTCGGCTGCTCGCTGATCGCGGTGGTCTGGCAACTGGGCATCGTCGCCTGGCTCGGCTACGCCATCGACCCGTATTCGGTGCTGGTGCCGTTCCTGATCTTCGCCATCGGCGTGTCCCATGCCGCGCAGAAGATGAACGGCATCATGCAGGACATCGCCCGTGGCACCCATAAACTGATCGCTGCGCGTTACACCTTCCGTCGTCTGTTCATCGCCGGTGTCACCGCGCTGCTGGCCGACGCCGTGGGCTTCGCCGTGCTGATGCTGATCGACATTCCGGTGATCCAGGACCTGGCAATCACCGCCAGCATCGGCGTTGCGGTACTGATCTTCACCTCGCTGTTGTTGATGCCGGTTGCACTGTCCTATGTGGGCGTTGGCGCGAAAGCCGCCGAGCGTGCGCTGAAAATCGACAACCGCGCCGAGAAGCACAAAGGCTTTGGCAGACTGTGGGACGCGCTCGATCGCTTCACCACGGCCAAGTGGGCCACCGGCGCTGTTCTGGTTGCAGTGTTGATGGGCATTGGCGGTTTCGTGGTCAGCCTGGACCTGAAGATCGGCGACCTGGAAAGCGGGGCGCCGGAGTTGCGCGCCGACTCGCGCTACAACCGCGACAACGCCTACATCACTCAGCATTACGCGCTGTCCAGCGACCTGTTCGCGGTGATGATCAAGACCGCGCCGGAAGGCTGCCTGAACTACAAGACCCTGGTGCTCGCTGATCGCCTGGCCTGGGAGCTGCAGCAGTATCCGGGCGTGCAGGCGACGTCTTCGCTGGTCAACGCGGTGCGACAGATCACCGCCGGCACTTATGAAGGCAACCCCAAGCTCAACAGCGTCCAACGCAACCAGGACGTGCTCAACTACGCCGCGCAACAAGCCTCGGTCAACTCCCCGGAGCTGTTCAACACCGATTGTTCGCTGATGCCGGTGATCGCCTTCCTCAAGGATCACAAGGCTGAAACCCTCGATGCCGTGGTCGCGATTGCCGACAAGTTCGCCAAGGAAAACAGCACCGAAGATCGCCAGTTCCTGCTCGCTGCCGGCAGCGCCGGGATCGAGGCGGCGACCAATATCGTGGTGCGTGAAGCCAACCACACCATGCTGCTGTACGTGTATGCCGCGGTAACGTTGTTCTGCCTGATCACCTTCCGCAGCTGGCGCGCGACGCTGGTGGCCCTGTTGCCGCTGGTGCTGACCTCGATCCTCTGCGAAGCCTTGATGGTAGCCATGGGCATCGGCGTGAAAGTCGCGACCCTGCCGGTGATCGCGCTCGGGGTGGGGATTGGCGTGGACTACGCCTTGTACCTGCTCAGTGTGCAGTTGCACTTCCAGCGACAGGGCATGCCACTGTCCGAGGCCTACCGCAATGCCGTGTCGTTCACCGGCCGCGTGGTCGGGCTGGTGGGCATCACCCTGGCGGCAGGCGTGGTGTGCTGGGTCTGGTCGCCGATCAAGTTCCAGGCCGACATGGGCATCCTGCTGACCTTCATGTTCCTGTGGAACATGCTCGGCGCGCTGATCCTCATTCCTGCGCTGTCGTACTTCCTGTTGCGTACGCCGGTGCTGGAGCGCAGTGACGCTACCGACGGCGACGAAGCGTCCACCGACAACACCGAAACCACTCAACGTCCCGGCATACCCAATGCCCTGACTATTCCCGAGTAAGCCAAGATGTCTGATTACAAAGCTCCTTTGCGCGACATGCGCTTCGTCCTCAACGAGGTTTTTGAGGTGTCCCGGCTGTGGGCCAATTTGCCTGGCCTGGCCGACGTGATCGATGAAGACACCGCCGCCGCGATCCTAGAAGAGGCCGGCAAGATCAGCGCCGGCGTCATCGCGCCGCTCAACCGCGCCAGCGACGAGCAGGGCTGCACCTGGAGCGAAGGCGCAGTCACCGCGCCGGACGGTTTCATCGCGGCTTACCAGGCCTTCGCCGAAGGCGGTTGGGTCGGTGTCGGCGGTGATCCGCAGTTCGGTGGCATGGGCATGCCCAAGGCCATTTCGGCGCAGGTCGAAGAGATGGTCAACTCGGCCAGCCTGTCGTTCGGTCTGTACCCGATGCTGACCGCCGGCGCCTGCCTGTCGATCAACGCTCACGCCAGCGAAGAACTGAAAGCCACCTATTTGCCGAACATGTACGCCGGCACCTGGACCGGTTCGATGTGCCTGACCGAAGCCCATGCCGGCACCGACCTGGGCATGATTCGCACCAAGGCCGAACCTCAGGCCGACGGTAGCTACGCCATCAGCGGCAGCAAGATCTTCATCACCGGCGGCGAACACGACCTCACCGAAAACATCATCCATCTGGTACTGGCTCGCCTGCCCGATGCACCCGCGGGGCCGAAAGGCATCTCGCTGTTCCTGGTGCCGAAAGTGCTGGTCAATGCCGACGGCTCGCTGGGTGAAAACAATTTGCTGTCCTGCGGTTCCATCGAACACAAGATGGGCATCAAGGCGTCCGCGACCTGCGTGATGAACTTTGACGGCGCGACCGGCTGGATCGTCGACGCACCGAACAAAGGCCTGGCGGCGATGTTCACCATGATGAACTACGAGCGTCTGGGCGTTGGTATCCAAGGCCTGGCGCAGGGTGAGCGTTCGTACCAGAACGCGCTGTTGTACGCCCGTGACCGCCTGCAAAGCCGCGCACCGACCGGCGCGCAGCACAAGGACAAAGCGGCCGACCCGATCATCGTGCACCCGGACGTGCGCCGCATGCTGCTGACCATGAAAGCCTTGAACGAAGGCGGCCGTGCATTCTCCAGCTACGTGGCCCTGCAACTGGACATCTCCAAGTTCAGCGAAGACCCGGCGGCCCGGACCCGCGCACAGGAACTGGTGTCGCTGCTGACCCCAGTGGCCAAGGCATTCCTCACCGACATGGGCCTGGAAACTACCATTCATGGCCAACAGATCTTCGGCGGCCACGGCTATATCCGCGAGTGGGGCCAGGAGCAACTGGTGCGTGATGTGCGCATCACCCAGATCTACGAAGGCACCAACGGCATCCAGTCCCTGGACCTGGCCGGGCGCAAGATCGTCGGCAGCGGCGGTTCGCTCTATCGCCTGTTCGCTTCGGAAATTCGCGATTTCACCGCCAACGCTGGCGCTGACCTTGCCGAGTTCACCCAGCCGCTGAACGCCGCCGTCGACACCCTCGACGAACTGACCGCCTGGTTGCTCGACCGCGCACCCAACAACCCGAATGAAATCGGCGCGGCTTCGGTCGATTACCTGCAAGTGTTCGGCTACACCGCCTACGCCTACATGTGGGCGTTGATGGCCAAGGCCGCGCTGGGCAAAGAAGGCGAAGACGATTTCTATGCCAGCAAACTCGGTACCGCACGGTTCTACTTTGCCCGACTGCTGCCACGTATCCACTCGTTGAGCGCGTCAGCCAAAGCTGGCAGTGAATGCCTCTACCTGCTGGAAGCCGAGCAGTTCTGAGCCCACATAACAAGGATCGGGAATCACATACATGATGGCGACAAAAATAATTCCGCCCGCTGACGGCGCCTATGCCTATCCGTTGCTGATCAAGCAATTGCTGCTGTCCGGCGTGCGCTACGAGCCGGGCCGGGAAATCGTCTACGCCGACAAGCTGCGCTACAGCTACGAGACCCTCAACAAGCGTATTCGCCGCCTGGCCAATGCGCTGACCGCCGCCGGCGTCAAGGCTGGCGACACCGTGGCGTTGCTCGACTGGGACAGCCACCGCTACCTGGAATGCTTCTTCGCCGTGCCGATGATCGGCGCGGTGCTGCACACGGTGAACATTCGCCTGTCGCCGGAGCAAGTGCTGTTCACCATGAACCACGCCGAGGATGACCTGGTGCTGGTGCATGATGATTTCCTGCCACTGGTCGAGCAGATCCACGGCCGCCTGGAAACCGTCAAAGGCTACCTGCAACTCACCGATGACGAGGCGACCAAGACCTCGCTGCCGGTGTTGGGCGAGTACGAGCACGTATTGTCCCTGGCTTCGGAGCAGTACGACTTCCCCGACTTCGACGAGAACTCGGTGGCAACCCTGTTCTACACCACCGGCACCACCGGCGACCCGAAAGGCGTGTACTTCAGCCATCGCCAACTGGTCCTGCACACCCTCAATGCCGTCGGCACGCTGGGCGTCTATCAAGGCGCGCCGCTGTTGCGCTCTGACGACGTGTACATGCCGATCACGCCGATGTTCCACGTGCATGCGTGGGGCGTGCCGTATGTCGCGACGCTGATGGGCATCAAGCAGGTCTACCCCGGCCGCTACGAACCCAACAGCCTGGTCAAGCTGTACCGCGAAGAGAAGGTGACCTTCTCCCACTGCGTACCGACCATTTTGCAGATGATCCTCAACTGTGAAGAAGGCAAGGCGACCCGTTTCGACGGCTGGAAAATGCTCCTCGGCGGCAGTGCGCTGACCCTGGGCATCGCCACCGAAGCCAATGCCAAAGGCATGGTGGTACACGCCGGTTACGGCATGTCGGAAACCTGCCCGTTGCTGTGCCTGACTTACTTGCGCGACGCCGACCGTCAACTGTCCGCCGAAGACCAACTGCCGACGCGCATCAAGACCGGGACGCCGGTGCCGATGGTCGATTTGAAAATCATCGATGCCGATGGCAAAGATGTCGCCCACGACGGTGAAGCCCTCGGTGAAATCGTCGTCCGTGCACCTTGGCTGACCCAAGGCTATTTGAAAGAACCGGAAAAAGGCGCTGAGCTCTGGCTCGACGGCTGGCTGCACACCGGTGACATGGCCTCGATCGACCCGCTGGGCGGCGTGGAAATCAAGGACCGCATCAAGGACGTGATCAAGACCGGCGGTGAGTGGATCAGCTCCCTGGAACTGGAAAGCCTGATTAGCGAACACCCGGCGGTCATGTCGGTCGCGGTGGTGGGCATCGTCGATGAACAGTGGGGCGAACGCCCGATGGCCATGGTCGTCTGCGAGCCAGGGCAATACCTGGACCGCAAGATCCTGGAAGTGCATCTGCAAGCCTTCGTCGACGGCGGGCGCATCAACAAATGGGCGATCCCGAAGCAGTTCAAATTCGTGACCGAAATCCCCAAGACCAGCGTCGGCAAGATCAACAAGAAGCTGATTCGGGAAAACGCAGCGAACTGAGGGATAAACCTGCCACTGCTGCTGTAGGAGCGAGCCTGCTCCGGGCGGCGTTCCGACGATGGACTGGAGAGCGCCGCGTTTAGCCAGAAAACACGCGTTTTCGTTAACGACCATCGCGAGCGCGCTCGCTCCTACAGGAATTCACCGCTGTCAGGCGGTTTCTGGATAGCGTTCAGGGCCTCATCTTTGTCATAGTTCTTCGCCCCGTAAGTCGCAGTTTTCAACGTTTGTGCCAAGCTGAACGGGGTATTGAACCACCGCGCACTCCATTGCCGGTCAGTCAAACCCCAGGAAGCTCCCCATGAACGTCTCCCGTGCCTCAAACATCCGCCAAGAGTTCTACAAAGCCGTCTGGTTCTACTTCAAAGTGGTATGGCCGATCTTCTCGATCCTGCTGCTGGTGATCATCGCGTGTGGCCTCATCATCGCCCATCTGGAAGGCTGGACCGCGGGTGAAGGTGTCTACTTCGCGTTTGTGACGGGCCTGACCATCGGCTACGGAGAGTTCGTGCCCAAGCTGGGTGTCTCGCGCTTTTTGGCGATCCTGCTGGGTTTCAACGGCGTACTGATGACCGCGACCTTCGCGGCGATCGCCGTCCGGGCGATTGAAGTGACGGTGACGGCGTCGCGCAAGGATAAAGAGTAGAGTCCCAACCCAAATCCCCTGTAGGAGCGAGCAGGCTCGCGAAGGTCTCAAGGACACCGCGCTTATCCAGGATTCGCGCGTTATCGTTGATGACCATCGCGAGCAGGCTCGCTCCTACAGTTTGTTTGGTCAGCAGCTAAGCCTCCCAACCTGCCCCATTCACCGCCGCCTGCACCAGCGGGTGCAAATCCGCCCCCTGATGTTCCGTCTGCCAGGCCAGCAATTCCTTGCGCATGCTCGGCGCCCAGTACATCTGCAGATGATTGCGCACACTAAGCACCGCCTGCTTCTGGTCCGGTTGGGTGGCGAAGTACTGGGCGATCTGGTTGGCCATCTTGATCAGGTTGTCGGTACTCATTTGCGTACCTCGGCTTTCTCGGTGTGCCGACGATCCTTCAGCAACCGGTGCTGTTCATCACTGAACGCCTGGAAGCGCTTCTGCCATTCCGAAGGGTGATACACGCGGCTGACCTCCACGGCCGTTACCTTGTACTCCGGACAGTTAGTCGCCCAGTCCGAATTGTCGGTGGTGATCACGTTGGCCCCCGATTCCGGGAAGTGGAAGGTGGTGTACACCACGCCCGGCGCGACCCGTTCGGTGATCCGCGCACGCAATACGGTTTGCCCGGCACGGCTGCCGATGCCGACCCAGTCACCTTCGTTGATGCCTCGGCTCTCGGCGTCGGTCGGGTGGATTTCCAGGCGGTCTTCGTCATGCCAGGCGACGTTTTCGGTGCGCCGGGTCTGGGCGCCGACGTTGTACTGGCTGAGGATGCGCCCGGTGGTCAGCAGCAGCGGATAGCGAGCGTTGACCTTCTCCTCGGTGGGCACGTAGCCGGTGAGCATGAAGCGCCCCTTGCCGCGTACAAACTCTTCGATGTGCATGGTCGGCGTGCCGTCCGGTGCCGCCGCGTTGCACGGCCATTGCAGGCTGCCGTGGCGCTCAAGTTCGGCGTAGCTGACGTTGGTGAAGGTGGGCGTCAGGCTGGCGATTTCATCCATGATTTCTGATGGATGCTTGTAGTTCATCGGGTAACCGAGGGCATTGGCCAGAGCTACCGTGCCTTCCCAGTCGGCCTTGCCACCCAGTGGGTCCATGACCTTGCGCACCCGGGAGATGCGTCGCTCAGCGTTGGTGAAGGTGCCGTCTTTTTCCAGGAACGAGCAGCCCGGCAGGAACACATGGGCGAACTTGGCGGTTTCGTTGAGGAAAATATCCTGCACCACGATGCATTCCATAGCCGACAGGGCCGCGGTGACGTGTTGAGTATTCGGGTCGCTCTGGGCGATGTCTTCGCCCTGGCAATACAAACCCTTGAAGCTACCGGCCAGGGCCGACTCGAACATATTGGGTATGCGCAGGCCCGGGTCGGGTTGCAGGGTGACGTTCCACGCCTGTTCAAACTGCGACCGTACCACCTCGTTGGAGATGTGCCGGTAACCGGGCAACTCGTGGGGGAAGGAGCCCATGTCGCAGGAACCCTGAACGTTGTTCTGCCCCCGCAACGGGTTCACGCCCACGCCTTCGCGGCCGATGTTGCCGGTGGCCATGGCCAGGTTAGCGATGCCCATCACTGAGGTGCTGCCTTGACTGTGTTCGGTCACACCCAAACCGTAGTAGATCGCCGCATTGCCGCCAGTGGCATACAAACGTGCAGCGGCACGGATGTCCGCAGCGGGCACACCGCAGATCGGGCCCAGCACTTCCGGCGAGTTCTCCGCACGGCTGACAAATTCACTCCAGATCGCGAAGTCGCTGCCCTCACAACGAGCGTCGATAAAGTCCTGATTGAGCAAACCTTCATTCACGATCACATGGGCCAACGCATTGAGCATGGCGACGTTGGTGCCCGGCCGCAGAGCCAGATGGAATTCCGCGCGGGCATGCACCGTGTCCACCAGATCAATGCGCCGCGGATCGATGACAATCAGCCGCGCCCCTTCACGCAAACGGCGTTTGAGCTGCGAGGCGAACACCGGGTGCGCATCGCTGGGGTTGGCGCCCATCACCAGGATCACGTCGGCCTGCATCACCGAATCAAAACTCTGAGTGCCGGCAGACTCGCCCAGCGTTTGCTTCAAGCCATAACCGGTCGGTGAATGACAAACCCGCGCACAGGTGTCGACGTTGTTGTTACCGAACGCGGCGCGCACCAGTTTTTGCACCAGATAGGTTTCTTCGTTGGTGCAGCGGCTGGAGGTGATGCCACCAATGGAATCACGGCCATATTGTTGCTGCAGCCGACGGAATTCGCTGGCGGCGTAGGTCACAGCTTCATCCCAGCTGACTTCCTGCCACGGGTCGCTGATGTGCTTGCGGATCATCGGCTTGGTGATGCGATCCGGGTGGGTCGCATAGCCCCAGGCAAAGCGCCCTTTGACGCAGGAGTGGCCGTGGTTGGCCTGGCCGTTCTTGTCCGGAACCATGCGCACCAATTTGTCGCCCTTCATCTCGGCACGGAACGAGCAACCCACGCCGCAATAGGCACAGGTGGTGATCACGCTGCGTTCAGGCTGGCCCAGTTCGACCACGCTTTTTTCCATCAGGGTCGCAGTCGGGCAGGCCTGCACACAGGCACCGCAGGACACGCATTCCGAATCGAGGAAGTTATCCCCACCAGCAGCCGCCACGCGGGATTCAAAACCGCGCCCGGTAATGGTCAGGGCAAAGGTGCCCTGGGTTTCTTCACAGGCGCGCACGCAGCGGTTGCAGACGATGCACTTGCTCGGGTCGTAGTCGAAGTAGGGGTTGGACGTGTCCTTCACGTCGGCCAGATGGTTGTCGCCTTCATAACCGTAGCGCACCTCCCGCAAACCGACCTGACCGGCCACGGTTTGCAGCTCGCAGTTGCCGTTGGCCGAGCAGGTCAGGCAGTCCAGCGGGTGATCGGAAATGTACAGCTCCATGACGTTGCGCCGCAGCGTCGCGAGCTTCGGCGTCTGGGTGTGCACGCTCATGCCTTCGCTGACCGGCGTGGTGCAGGACGCCGGATAGCCGCGCATGCCGTCGATCTCCACCAGGCACATGCGGCAGGAGCCGAAGGCTTCCAGGCTGTCGGTGGCGCAGAGTTTGGGGATGGTGGTGCCCAGCAGCGCAGCGGCGCGCATCACCGAAGTGCCTTCGGGCACGCTGATGCTGCGACCGTCGATGTTCAGGGTGACCTGCACCTGGCTGTCGCGGGCGGGAGTACCAAGGTCAATGTCTGTATTCGGGTCGAAGAGAGTGATCATTGTTCGGCCTCCGGGGGCAACAAGCCGAAGTCGGCGGGGAAGTGCTTGAGGGCGCTGGCCACGGGATAAGACGTCATGCCGCCCAACGCGCACAGCGAACCGTATTGCAGGGTGTCGCACAGGTCCTTGAGGATGATCACCTGCGCATCGCGACTGGTCTGATCCGGCGCGGCCAGCAAGCGATCGATCACCTCGACGCCCCGGGTCGAACCGATGCGGCACGGCGTGCATTTGCCACAGGATTCCTCGGCGCAGAACTCCATGGCGAAGCGCGCCATGTGAGCCATGTCGAGGCTGTCGTCAGCCACCACCACACCCCCGTGACCGAGCATCGCGCCCATGGCGGCGAAGGCTTCGTAATCCAGCGGCGTATCGAATTGCGAAGGCGGAACCCAGGCGCCGAGCGGGCCGCCCACCTGTGCAGCCTTCAGCGGCCGGCCACTGGCGGTGCCTCCGCCGTAGTCTTCCACCAGCTCCCGCAGGGTCAGGCCAAAGGCCCGTTCCACCAGCCCGCCGCGACGCACATTGCCCGCCAACTGGAAGGGCATGGTGCCCAAGGAACGGCCCATGCCGTAGTCGCGATAGAACTGCGCGCCCTTGGCCAGAATCAGCGGCACCGAGGCCAACGTCAGCACGTTGTGCACCAGTGTCGGCAGGCCGAACAGACCCTTCAAGGCAGGAATTGGCGGCTTGGCGCGGACGATCCCGCGCTTGCCTTCGAGGGAGTCCAGCAACGCGGTTTCCTCACCGCAGATGTAAGCGCCGGCGCCGACTCGCACTTCCATATCGAAGGCCAAGCCGCTGCCGCCGACATTGGCGCCCAGGTAACCGGCAGTTCGAGCGATGTTCAGCGCTGCGCGCAACGTGACCACGGCATCTGGATATTCCGAGCGCACATAGATGTAGCCGAAGGTGGCGCCGACGGTAATGCCGGCAATCGCCATGCCTTCGATCAGCAGGAAAGGGTCGCCTTCCATCAACATGCGGTCGGCAAAGGTGCCGGAGTCGCCTTCGTCGGCGTTGCATACGATGTACTTCTGCGCAGCTTGAGTACCGCGCACCGTGCGCCACTTGATCCCAGCGGGGAAGGCCGCGCCGCCACGGCCACGCAGGCCTGAATCGAATACCGCCGTCGCGGTCTGCTCGCCGCCGATGCTGACGGCCCTCGTCAAACCTTCAAAACCGCCATGGGCTCGATAATCGTCCAGCGACAGCGGTCGGGTGATACCGGCGCGGGCGAACAGCAGGCGTTGTTGCGTCTTCAGATAGGGCAACTCTTCCACCAGGCCCAAGGCCAGGGGATGAGCGGATGGATCGCCTTTCAGCGCCTCAAGCACAGACGGCACATCAGCCGCCGTCAGCGGCCCAAAGCCGATCCGACCTTGCGGACTGTCCACTTCCAGCAACGGCTCCAGCCAATACAAGCCACGCGAACTGGTGCGCTGCAACTCCAGCGGAAAATTGCGTTCCTGAGCCAGCGTGATCAGCGCCACCGCCACCTCATCGGCTCCCACCGCACGGGCCAACGAATCACAAGGCAGATAAAGAATCGGCATCACGCGTCCTCCCGGCAAGCATCGAGCAACGCATCCAGCCGCTCGGCACTCAGCCGCGCATGCACCCGACCATCCAGCTCCAGCGCCGGCGAACAGGCACAAGCGCCAAGGCAATAAACAGGACGCAAACTGATACTGCCATCGGCACTGCTACCGTGATCATCCAGTTGCAGACGCTCGCGCAACTGCGCGGCAAGCTGCTCGGCACCACGGCTCTGGCATGACTCGGCCCGGCATAGCCGCAAGATATGCCGCGCGGGCGGCGCTGTACGAAAGTCATGGTAAAAACTGATCACCCCCCGCACCTCGGCCTGGCTCAGATTCAGGGCATGGGCAATCTCGGGGACGGCGGCATCGGGGACGTAACCGATACGCTCCTGAATATCATGAAGAATGGGCAACAGCGCACCCGGGGTGCCCTTATGGCGCTCCAGCAGACTGTTGACCACAGGCAGGTGCAACAACTCATCAGGCATTCAGCAATCCTCACGGTCACGGACAAACCAGGCGGTTGTCGGTTGTCCGAAAGTGTCGGCTGCGGCATTCACACCACGTCACGGTATCGTGGATTTCAGGCCGGTGGCCAGGGCACCCTTGGCGGGCATCTTGTTGTGCCCGATGCGGTCTTCGCCACACCTCTACTGGGCATAAAGGGCAGCTTGCCACGCGGCTATTGATCGACCTGTACCAAAGCGACGTGTTTGGTTCTGCCTACGACTCTCCATTAAGTCTAGATGAGTGCCGAGTGGGGCGTTCACACACCGGCCTAATGCCCGGAGGGCGTGTCGAGGGGGGATGTATAGCAAGCATTCCAGGTGACAAGAAGCATCAGAATCGTGGGCAATTCTACGGAGCAGATGCGTTGATCCATTGCGCGGGGGTGTCAGAAATTTTGTGTTCGGGCATAACATGAGTAAGAGGTGCATGTATGCCAACCAAAAAGAAACCCGCGTTGCGAGAGTTACCGAAAATCCCGAAAGAGCTGCTCGAGCAATTCACCGATGGACCGATGACCGCTGAAGCCATTGAGGACGCCTCTGCGGCGTTCAAGAAGGCTTTGATCGAGCGAGCCCTCAGTGCTGAGCTTGGTCACCACCTGGGCTATCCGCCGGGCGCGCAGCGCCCAGAGGATGAAACCAACCAGCGCAATGGCAAGAGCGCCAAGACGGTTCTAACCGGCGATGGCCCGCTTCGACTGGATATCCCTCGCGACCGGGACGGCAGTTTTTCGCCCATCCTGATTCCCAAGCACGAGCGCCGTTACACCGGCTTCGACGACAAGATCATCGCCATGTATGCCCGTGGAATGACGGTCAGAGAGATCCGTGCGTTTCTTTCCGAGCAGTACGGTACGGACGTTTCTCCCGACTTCATCAGCTCTGTAACCGACGAGGTCATGGCAGAGATCGGTGCATGGCAACAGCGGCCTTTGGAACCGATGTATCCGGTTATTTTCTTCGATGCATTACGGGTCAAAATCCGCGAAGAGGGGCTGGTTCGCAACAAGGCGATCTACTTGGCCCTGGGGGGTTTGCCTGACGGAACACGCGATATTCTCGGCATTTGGATCGAAACTACCGAAGGCGCCAAATTCTGGATGAAGGTTTTCAACGACCTCAAGACACGCGGCGTCGAAGACGTGTTGATTGCAGTGACCGATGGCCTCAAAGGCATACCAGAAGCTCTCAGCACGGTATTTCCAGAAACGACACTGCAAACATGCATTGTTCATCTGATCCGCAACAGCCTTGATTACGCGGCTTGGGATAAGCGTCGCGAACTGGCTAAGGCGCTCAAGCCGATCTATCAGGCGGTCACCGCCGAAGCGGCCGAGCAGGCGCTGGATGCGTTTGAAAGCGGTCCATGGGGCAAGCAGTATCCGACGGTAGTGGCTGCATGGCGCCGCGCTTGGGATCGGGTGATTCCATTTTTCGTTTTCCCGCCAGCGATCCGAAAAGTGATCTACACGACCAACGCCATTGAGAGCATCAACGCTCAACTGCGCAAGATCATCAAGACCCGAGGTCACTTCCCAACCGACGATGCGGCGACAAAACTGATCTGGCTTGGGCTGCGCAACATCACAGCAAACTGGGGCTCAGCGGCCCATGACTGGAAAAGTGCGATGAATCAATTCGCGATTCTGTACGGAGATCGATTTATCAGGCCAACCTGGTAAAAGCATGGCCTGCCTAACGGCAGGCCGTACCGGCCTGCACACAAAATATCTGACAGTCCCGTCCCGTTTTTTAGGTCGCCCGCCTTCATTCATTGAATATCTTTCAGATAATCCTTGAGCGCAATTAGCGGACTATCAAGCTGCTCCATCGTCTGAACCCCGGCAAATTCCCCCGCCAACCTCCCCAACTCCCGCCCCAACGGCTTATCCACACCCCCAATAGCCTCCAGCGCCAACCCCACACACTCACCCACCTTCACCTGAATCCCCTCAATATCCCCTCGCCGCACCAGCAACTCAAACACATCCCGCTGGTAATCACCCATGACCAGATCGTCACGCAAAATCGGGCTTGAATCTTCCGATTCATAAGCCAGTTTGAGGGAGAAGAGGGCGACGGTTTCCAGGTGTAATTCCATGGGGGGAATCCTTGTGAAATGTTCCGGCGGTGCGGGTGGTGTGTAAGGGCAAGGGGCAAAAGCATCGCCAGCAGGCTGGCTCCCACAGGGTGTGTGGGGTGTCAGGGGCTTTATCGCGGGCGAAAAAAAAGGCCTTGCTAAGCAAGACCTTTCTTAATTTTGGTGCCCGAGGGAGACTCGAATAATAGCATAACTGTATAATTAACATAGTTTTTTGCATGTGTACACTTCCACGTTGTACCGTGAAGTGTACATCCTACCTGCCTCCAGTAAGGACTGGTGTGGATGGAAGCTTGATAGGATTTCTCCATCCAATTTCCGACGAGCTGTGAATGATATCTACAAAAAACTGGTTACGGATAGACTCCCTGGTCTACCAAAAAATGCCGAACCGACACATGGCGAACTTTCGCGATTAGTCGGGCGTCATGAGTACAGCAAGCGTTATCTTGATGAACTCCTCGTTTCGATCGATCGTGTCCAGGGCGCCCCGAACATTGTCGGCGACGTCCGCCGATCCGCGCATCTCTACCCAGTTCGAAAGCTCCATGATGGCGGCCTCCAGGGCGAGCTGGTTTTCGTTGATCTTAAATAGCAGGGAAGGGAGTAAGTCTGAGTTTGGCATTGTGCAATCCTCCGTGAAATTTTCAGCGTAGCAGGGGGATTACTGACCTCGGTAGGGAGTTGCGCATGGTCGGAAGGACGCCGGGAGGATGGTGCATCCACAGTCGATTGCTGCCAGTCACGAAGGGCCGCAGTCGACCCTCAACTGCCTGTCAGGACCGGTACGGAGCCTACTCTGTAGCGCTTCTGGTACTCATCATAGGGGAGGCCCTGTTGTTCAAGCTGTTTGAGCTGTCGCTGTTGGTACGCGTCTTTAGTCATGAATGCGGCACCGGTCCCGGAATTTGACTCCTTAACTCCCTTCAAGCCTGCGGCACCGTTTGGAAACAGCTGATTGGTCAGCTCTGTGATTTTTTTCTCAGCATTAATGAATTTATCAATGACCCGACCGCCACCCCAACGCGAGTCATATTCAGCTTGGCCCACCTGCTGGCCGTACTGATAAACGCGGATATCTGCATGGCTCATGTAAATAGCTAAGTCCCACGACCAGGTACCGATATAAGTCGTTGAAAGAGGACAGCTGGACGGACTGCTGCCTGGCGGAAGCTGACGCGTATGGAATCCTTTGTTTTTGAGCAGGTTTTCATAGGCAGTGTTGAATCCTTCTCGCAGTCCTTCGGCGGGGATCAGACAGATTTCTGGCGTCATCTCGGAAGACAGCTCAGCAGGCGTCACGGTTTGCTTGATGCTGCAGCCAGATGCCAAAAAAGTTGCCGCCAAGATGATAGGGATATAAAGAGTGCGCATGGCGACCTCCGTGTCATGAATGAGCCTCGGAAGGTATCACGGGCTTCCCGGTCAAGCTGAGTTGTTTGTGGTTGTGCGTTCACGACCCTTTGCAGACATTCATAACGTTTTGGCTAAGGGGCGGCGACACGCCGTCCCAGCGATTGAAATGGGCGGCTTCAGCGCCTTGTTAGGCTGCTGGTATTGAGCGAGATAACCGCAAAAATTAAACTTAGTTACTCGCCATGTTCAAAGCAATCACCTTGATCCATCTCGTCATCATCATTGTTTCCTTGATAAGCGTCATTGTTTGGATTGAGCTGATTGGAGTGATTATCCATGCTTGAGTCATAAGCATCATTGTTTGGGTTCATGCTATCACTACGGTCATCATTAGGTGTTCTACTCATCTTGTTGCTCCATCTGTAATAGTGTTTGCCAAAAGTAAAGCGACTTTCCTCGTTCTGCGACAAGGAAGCCTAACTCAGAAAAGACCCACAGTGGGGTGATAGCGCCCTCACGAGCTTGGTGGATAACATTCTTTGCTCCCTCATCTATCCCTGACTAATTCGGGCATCGAGACAGTTGAGTGACCACAGATGGTAGTTATGCACCATGGACGGAAAGCCCGATCAGCTCCAACAACCATCCAAGCATAGCTGCTCATTTGCTGATCGCTCCGTCCACCGTCTGCTCATGGCCGTTTTCTGACCTTCGCTTAGGGGGTGAACTGCCAGGATTTTCCTAGACGATGAGTGAGTAATTGCATGGTCAGCAAATAGTAATAGCGCGTCGATTCAGTGCGCTGGTTTAGATGGTGATTCAAAAACCATGCAAGGTGTTTTCTCTGCCAAGTCCATGGATTGTCGCATTGCCAGCGCTCAGCGATCGCTGTTTGGATAGTCTTCGCCTGACGCAGGTGGCGTTGGCGTGTGGTGTGTGACCCGGTCAAGACGCCCGCCAGGAACAACTCCATATCGAATGGCTCACTCATGCTCGACCACCAATGTAAGCCGATACCACATCGATACGACCGTGCCCGAGTTCATCGCTGATTTGCACTCGTGCATCCTTATCTAGCCGTCGGTCGAGCTGATAGCAACGGCCACCGTTGACGGGCGCGGGATGATGGGTGATTTGCTCATAGCGCTCGCAAGCATAGGCCGCCCGCAATTCGTGGAAGCCTTTGAGGTTGTGCTTATGGAGGATGTCCCGTGCGGGTCGCACGATTCGCTGTTGGAAATCGAGGTAGCTTTCGTTCGGTGCAAGCAGGTTGCGACTACCGTCGGGCGAGATCTGTTCGGCAAACCTCAGTGCGTCACGAATATGATCATCTGCCGTAATCCAGCGAGGTGCCGAGGCACCTGAACGGCCACCTTTGGTGCCATCCTGGATGTTGAACTTGCCGTACTGTTCGGCCTCACGTTTTAGGCGTGGTAGGTCGGCCAAAATGGCCTCGCGTAAGCGCATGCCGGTGGCTCGCGCCAACTGAGCGATGGCCGCCGCGCGCGGCAGTTGGTATTCGCAGAGCGCCTCGACGATCCGCTTCACCTGTTCACGATCCTGGCCTTGCGGGGTTGCTGTGCGGACGGTTGTGCGCTGCAGTCCTAAAGCCTTGCTCGGACTCGACACCTTCACATACTGATCACCTCTCAGCGCGGCCATGGTCCGATTCACACTGGATAATCGGTTTTGCGCAGTCGCGATAGCGAGCTCACCTTGTTCAACTTGCTGGCGCAGATACCCGGCGTAGTCCAGCAAGGTCTGCCGATCAATTTGTCGCGCATCGTTAAACCCTGGTCCATCCTCCGACCGACACCAGCGTACAAACGCCTGCCAGCGATCACTGTGCGCCTTGACCGTGCCGTAATGCCCACCGCCGAACATGTCTTTCAACGCCTGCGGCCCGGCGTAGCTCAATTGCCTGCCATAGCCAAAATTGCGCCCATCCCGTTTACCGACCAGCGCCATGATCAAACTCCTCTCGAAGTCAAAACGTTGAAGCTTTTCCCCACGTCATCCCGCCAAGAATGTTGAGTGTTATCAGGGATCAAGGCCCCTGCGACCTGTGAGGGTTGTCCACTAACGCGGGACTGTCGGCTCTTTACGACCGGGAGCTTGGGCATCTCATGATCTGGCCTCCTGAACACCGTTACCGGTGGGCGGGTGGAGGCTGCACTGGCTGACGAGACCAGTGCCGCGAGATCCTGAGTCAGGTGAAGGCAGTGAAGCGATGACCGGGGCATGCCTGACTGTCAGTCAGGTGCAGTCCATTCCGTAGGCTGCGGCACCATCATCTGCATCGCCGTTGCTGGTGACTTCGGTGTTTGTCACGCCGATTGTCACGAGGGGAAATGCCGCAAAGCCTTGTACGAGATGGGCTGCAGCAGCGGTAGGAGCGCCCGTCTCTTTCCGGAAGAAAGAGACGGGCGCAGGTTGGCGCAATGAAATGGCCAAGCGGATAGGTTGCTGCAGGGCAGCTACGAAGGGGTGTGAGTTGCCGCAGTGGGCACTCTGGTAGAAGTAGGCATCCATCACATCGCTGTGACTGTGCGAGCCGCCGGACGCTCATCGCACTTTGGGAGAACCACCACGGTGTGGCGTAGCCTTAAAGGTTCTGGCTACCTGAGTTGCTGTCAACGACAGCGCTTTGCCCGATCTTTTTTACGCCTGTGGATAATTCGGGTCAAGGCTCGAATTATCCGGAGTTCTGCGGCGGTGGGTGAAATTATCCACCGGTGGAAATCAGTAGTTTTCCACAGACAGCTGTATGGGCTTTAGATTTTTTAAGTGAGGTCCATCCAAGCAGGGCGGCTTTGCAGCCCTGTTTGGATGGACCCGCGTGGAAGGCTGGGCTGTGGAGATCTCACCGACTTACCAGTGTTGGAATGCGCCACGGTAGTTTTGCAAGGCGATGATGTTGTCGTCGACCGGGTCGAACTGGTGAGGCGTCACGTGATCACTGAGTCGCCGTTGAGTCTGTCTCGATAGGCAACTTTTGGAGGTGATCATCTTTGTGTGCATGGGATGCTGTTAGAGGCGGTGCAGAAGGGCGTGCGAGGAACTGATTAACGCGAGTATCAAATTGATCGCGAAGGTTGGCTGTAATGCCTTCTTTGAGGGCGTCGAGATAGTCTGCATACCACTGCATCATGATCCGACGTTGCGGCAGGTATAGGGCTTGATTGTACTCGCCAGAGATGCCGCCCTCGACGTGAGCCAGCTGGCTTTCGACATGGTCCTTCAGCCAGCCATGTTCGCGCAGCAGCGTGCTTGCGGTATGACGAGTGCCATGGCTGACGAGTCGTCCTTTATAGCCGATCTTGGCGAACACCAGGTTGATCGTGTTTTCACTGATGACTGGCTGCTTTTCACCATTGCCTGGGAATAGATACCGACTGCGGCCAGTGCTTTGGTTCAGTTTGGTAAGCATGGCGATCAACTGATGAGGTAGAGGGCTGACGTAGTCTCTGCGCATCTTCATGCGGGCGGCCGGGATGGTCCATATCCCTTCCTCAAAATCGATTTCCTCCCATTTTGCGTAGCGAACCATGCCGGGGCGGCTCGCTGTCAGAATTGTCATCCATGATGCAATCCTCGCTGGTAGCCGGCTGGTGGTCTTGCTTAAGGCCCGGAGAAACTCAGGTAGTTCGTGTTCGTGCAGATGTGGGTAGTGTTGAGTGGGCGGTGGGGCTATCGCAATGGCATGGAGTTCGGAGGCTGGATTGTGTTCGCACAGGCCGCGTGCAATGGCTTGACTGAAAATCTGTTTCAGCCAGGTCCGGGTCTTGTCCGCAACATTGAAGGCGCCTCGTTTTTCGATGCAGGCCTGCAGTTTTGCGCAGTCGCTTCGCGTGATGAGCTCCAGTTGCTTCTCGCCGAGAGCGGGCAGTAGATCCTTATCGAGATAGTCGCGGATCTTCTTCAGCGTCGCGCTGCTGCGGCCGGAGTCCGATTTGAATTGGTACCAGTACTCCGCGGCTCGCCTGAAGGTGTTGAGCCCGGCCTCCTGCTGTCGCAGTTTGTCATCGCGGCGTTTGGCGCCGGGGTTGGTGCCTTGCTTGAGTAGGTTGCGGCATTCTGCAGCTCGTTCACGGGCTTCCTGCAAGGAGATATGCGGATACACACCCAGTGACATGCGCGCCGCCCGCCCCTGATAGGTGTACCGGAAGTGCCAATACTTGCTGCCGTTGGGTTTCACCAGCAAGGCAAGACCCGAACTATCACTCAACGTGAACGGTCTGTCGGCAGGCTTGGACGCTTTGATTTGCAAGGCGGTCAATGGCATCGCTGTACACCTCCGGTTCTCGAACTGGAATATGTACAGAAAATGTACCAAAAAGAGGCTGGCTTGCAAGAGATGGGGGTGGAACCCCAGAGACCAAAAAGCCCGCAGTTAGCGGGCTCTAGGGGTGTTACGTAGACGCTGGTAGTCGTCTATGTACTGCAAATGGTGCCCCGAGGGAGACTCGAACTCCCACTCCTTTCGAAAACGGATTTTGAATCCGCCGCGTCTACCAATTCCGCCATCAGGGCAATGGCCGCGGAGTATAGAGATGAGATAACCGCTGGTCAATCAGGTACATGGAGAATTTTTGATATTTCCGCTAGACTTCCCGGCCCTGCTAGACGACACCCCATCATGCGCGTTGCTGACTTTACTTTTGAGCTCCCTGATTCGCTGATCGCCCGCCACCCTTTGGCCGAGCGTCGCAATAGTCGCCTGTTGACCCTGGATGGGGTCAGCGGCGCCCTGGCACACCGTCAATTCACGGATTTGCTGGAGCATTTGCGTCCCGGCGACTTGATGGTGTTCAACAATACCCGGGTGATTCCGGCGCGGCTGTTTGGCCAGAAGGCTTCCGGCGGCAAGCTGGAAATCCTGGTGGAGCGGGTGCTCGACAGTCATCGCGTGCTGGCCCATGTGCGTTCCAGCAAGTCGCCCAAGCCTGGGTCGAAGATCCTCATCGACGGCGGTGGCGAGGCCGAGATGCTGGCGCGCCACGATGCGTTGTTCGAGCTGGGGTTTGCTGAAGAGGTGTTGCCGCTGCTCGACCGCGTCGGGCACATGCCGCTGCCTCCTTATATAGACCGCCCGGATGAAGGCGCCGATCGCGAGCGTTACCAGACCGTCTACGCCGAGCGTTTGGGTGCGGTGGCGGCACCGACGGCGGGGCTGCATTTCGATCAGGTGCTGATGGAGGCGATTGCCGCCAAGGGTGTCGAGACCGCGTTCGTGACCCTGCACGTCGGCGCTGGCACGTTCCAGCCGGTGCGCGTCGAGAAGCTCGAAGACCACCACATGCACAGCGAATGGCTGGAAGTCGGCCAGGACGTGGTGGATGCCGTTGCCGCCTGCCGCGCTCGCGGTGGTCGCGTGGTGGCCGTGGGGACCACCAGCGTGCGTTCCCTGGAAAGCGCCGCCCGCGATGGCGTGCTCAAGCCGTTCAGTGGCGATACCGACATTTTCATCTTCCCGGGCCGGCCGTTTCATGTGGTCGATGCCCTGGTCACCAACTTCCATTTGCCCGAATCCACGCTGTTGATGCTGGTTTCGGCGTTCGCCGGTTATCCCGAGACCATGGCTGCCTACAAGGCCGCGGTCGACAACGGTTACCGCTTTTTCAGTTACGGTGATGCGATGTTCATCACGCGTAATCCTGCGCCGACTGCCCCTAAAGAATCGGGCCCAGAGGAAACTGTATGAGTCGCACCTGTCGTATGTCTTTCGAGCTGCTGGCCACTGATGGCAAGGCTCGTCGCGGTCGTTTGACCTTCCCGCGCGGTACCGTCGAGACCCCGGCCTTCATGCCGGTGGGCACCTACGGCACGGTCAAGGGCATGCTGCCACGGGATATCGAGGCGACTGGCGCTGAAATCATTCTGGGCAACACCTTCCACCTGTGGCTGCGCCCGGGTACGGAAGTGATCAAGAAGCACGGCGACCTGCACGATTTCATGCAGTGGAAAGGCCCGATCCTGACCGACTCCGGCGGTTTCCAGGTGTTCAGCCTGGGCGCCATGCGCAAGATCAAGGAGGAAGGCGTGACCTTCGCTTCCCCGGTCGATGGCGCCAAGGTGTTCATGGGCCCGGAAGAGTCGATGCAGGTCCAGCGTGACCTGGGCTCCGACATCGTGATGATTTTCGACGAATGCACGCCGTACCCGGCTGATGAAGACGTCGCGCGTATTTCCATGGAGTTGTCCCTGCGTTGGGCCAAGCGTTCGAAAGAAGCCCATGGCGAAAACACGGCAGCGCTGTTCGGCATCGTGCAGGGCGGCATGCACCAGGACCTGCGCATGCGCTCCCTGGAAGGCCTCGATCAGATCGGCTTCGACGGTCTGGCCATCGGCGGCCTGTCGGTGGGCGAACCGAAGCACGAAATGATCAAGGTGCTGGATTACCTACCGGGCATGATGCCGGCTGACAAACCTCGTTACCTTATGGGCGTTGGCAAACCGGAAGATCTGGTTGAGGGTGTGCGCCGCGGTGTGGACATGTTCGATTGCGTGATGCCAACCCGTAATGCCCGCAATGGGCATCTGTTCATTGATACCGGCGTGCTGAAGATCCGAAACGCGTTCCATCGCCATGATGATTCGCCGCTCGATCCGACCTGCGATTGCTATACCTGCCAGAACTTCTCCCGCGCTTATCTGCATCACCTGGACAAGTGCGGCGAAATGCTCGGGAGCATGCTCAATACCATCCATAACTTGCGTCATTATCAAGTGCTTATGGCTGGTTTGCGCGAGGCTATTCAACAGGGTACATTGGCCGCCTTTGTCGATGCCTTCTACGCCAAACGCGGGTTACCTGTTCCGCCTTTGGACTGAGTTTACTGACCCCAAGATTCAACATTTGCAACTGGAGTGCTAAATGAGCTTTTTTATCTCTAATGCCATGGCTGACGCCGCTGCACCTGCTGCTGCCGGCCCAATGGGCGGCGGTTTCGAGTGGATTTTCCTGGTCGGTTTCCTGGTCATCTTCTACCTGATGATCTGGCGTCCACAGGCCAAGCGCGCCAAAGAGCAGAAGAATCTGCTGAGCAGCCTGCAGAAAGGCGACGAAGTTGTGACCACCGGCGGCATCGCCGGCAAGATCACTAAAGTTGCAGACGATTTCGTTGTTCTGGAAGTTTCCGACACCGTCGAAATGAAATTCCAGAAAGGCGCCATCGCTGCCACGCTGCCAAAAGGCACGCTGAAAGCGATCTAAGTTTCATCTTCATTTTCAATCGACGGGGCGCGCAAGGCGCCCCGCGTCATAAACGGGCGGCGTGATGCTGAACAAATATCCTCTGTGGAAATACATTCTGATCCTGGCGGTGCTGGCGGTCGGTCTGATTTATTCCGCTCCCAATCTTTATCCTGATGACCCGGCCATTCAGGTCAGCGGTGCAAGCACTGCGCTGCAAGTCAATCAGGCTGATCTGGATCGAGTGAGCGCTGCGCTCAAGGAATCCGGGATCAACGTCAAGGCTGCCACCCTGGCAGAGGGCGGCAAGGGCGGTCTGATTCGCCTGACCAAGGCTGAAGACCAGCTGCCGGCCAAAGACGTCGTGCGCAAGGCATTGGGTGATGACTACGTCGTCGCGCTGAACCTGGCGCAAACCACCCCGCAATGGCTGCGCAACCTCGCTGCGCACCCGATGAAGCTGGGTCTGGACTTGTCCGGTGGTGTGCACTTCCTGCTGGAAGTGGACATGGATAAAGCCCTCGACGCCCGCCTGAAAGTCTACGAAGGCGACGTCAAGAGCCTGCTGCGCAAAGAGAAACTGCGTTATCGCAGCCTGCCGCAACTCGATGGTGCCATTCAGCTGGGCTTCACTGATGAAGCAGCCCGCGAACAGGCCCGTACGCTGATCCGCAAGAGCTTCAACGATTTCGACATTGTTCCGGCCGACCTCAATGGCCAACCGGTACTGCGTCTGGCGATGACCCCGGCCAAGCTGGCGGAAATCCGCGAATACTCCATCAAGCAGAACTTGACCACGGTACGTAACCGCGTCAATGAACTGGGTGTTGCCGAACCGATCGTCCAGCGCCAGGGCGCCAACCGCATCGTGGTTGAGCTGCCGGGCGTGCAGGACACCGCCGAAGCCAAGCGTATCCTCGGCAAGACGGCCAACCTCGAGTTCCGTCTGGCTGCTGAGCCTGGTGCTTCGAAAGCCACTTCCGAGTCTTTCGAGTTCCGTGAGGGCAACCGTCCTCCGGCTCTGATCGAGCGTGGCCTGATCATCACGGGTGACCAGGTCACTGACGCGAAGGCCGGTTTCGGTGAGCAGGGTACGCCGGAAGTGAACATTCGTCTGGACGGTCACGGCGGCGAGCTGATGAACCGTGCGACCCGTTCGAACGTGGGTCGCAGCATGGCGGTGATCTTCATCGAGCAGCGTCCGGTCACCACTTACGTCAAGCAAATGGTCAACGGCGTCGAGAAAGACGTGCCGGTGCAGACGTTCAAGGAAGAGAAAAAGATCATCAGCCTGGCGACCATTCAGTCGCCGCTGGGTGCTCAGTTCCGCATCACTGGCCTGAACGGCCAGGGCGAATCGTCTGAACTGGCACTGCTGCTGCGTGCCGGTGGTCTGGCGGCGCCAATGTACTTCGCTGAAGAGCGCACCATTGGTCCAAGCCTGGGTGCCGACAACATCACCAAAGGCATCGATGCATCGCTGTGGGGCATGCTGTTCGTCTCGCTGTTCATCATGGCCATCTACCGCTTCTTCGGCGTCATCGCCACCGTCGCGCTGGCGGTGAACATGGTGCTGCTGCTGGCCTTGATGTCGCTGCTGGGTGCAACGCTGACCCTGCCGGGTATCGCGGGTATCGTGTTGACCATGGGTATGGCGGTCGACGCCAACGTGCTGATCTTCTCGCGGATTCGTGAAGAGATTGCCGCGGGCATGTCGGTGCAGCGTGCAATCAACGAAGGCTTCGGCCGGGCATTCACCGCGATTCTCGACGCCAACCTGACCACCTTGCTGGTCGGCGGCATCCTCTTTGCCATGGGCACCGGCCCGGTCAAGGGCTTCGCAGTGACCATGTCCCTCGGGATCTTTACCTCGATGTTCACGGCCATCATGGTGACCCGCGCGATGGTCAACCTGATCTTCGGTGGTCGTGACTTCAAGAAGTTGTGGATTTAAGGGGCTGCCATGTTACGTACAATCAACTTCATGGGCGTTCGCAACTTTGCGTTCGGCGTCACATTGTTCCTCACGGTGCTGGCCTTGTTCAGCGTCGCCACCAAGGGCATGAACTGGGGCCTGGACTTCACCGGCGGTACGCTCATCGAGCTGACCTACGAGCGTCCGGCTGACGTCACCAAGGTGCGTGAGCAGCTGGTGAGTGCCGGTTATAACGACGCCATCGTGCAGAACTTCGGTGCAACCACCGATCTGCTGGTGCGTATGCCTGGCGAAGACCCGCAGCTGGGTCACCAGGTGGCCGAGGCCTTGCAGAAGGTGGGTGGCGAGAACCCGGCGACGGTCAAGCGTGTCGAGTTCGTCGGCCCGCAGGTGGGTGAAGAGCTGCGCGACCAGGGCGGCCTCGGCATGCTGATGGCGCTGGGCGGCATCCTGATCTACCTGGCTTTCCGCTTTCAGTGGAAGTTTGCGGTCGGTGCGATCGTGTCCCTGATTCACGACGTGATCGTGACCATCGGTATCCTGTCGTTCTTCCAGATCACCTTCGACTTGACGGTGCTGGCGGCGGTACTGGCGATCATCGGTTACTCGCTCAACGACACCATCGTGGTATTCGACCGGGTTCGTGAGAACTTCCGTGTACTGCGCAAGGCCAGCCTGATCGAGAACATCAACATCTCGACCACGCAAACCCTGCTGCGGACCATGGCGACGTCGATCTCCACGTTGCTGGCGATCGCGGCCCTGTTGTTCTTCGGTGGCGACAACCTGTTCGGCTTCTCCATCGCGCTGTTCATCGGTGTTCTGGCGGGTACTTACTCGTCGATCTACATCGCGAACGTGGTGCTGATCTGGCTGAACCTGAGCACTGAGGATTTGATTCCTGCGGTTAATACCGAGAAGGAAGTCGACGACCGTCCTTGAAGGAAAGTTCTCCTGGCGGTGTAGTCCAAAAAGGCGCGAGTTGAACTCGCGCCTTTTTTTGTGCTCCAAGGCAGGGAGAAGCGCGGACATGTTCCGCATGTGATGGTCAGGAGGTTCATGTGAACAAGTCGATGCTGGTTGGTGCTGTGCTGGGTGCTGTCGGTGTAACTGCCGGGGGTGCTGTCGCCACCTACAGCCTGGTTAAAAGCGGCCCAGAGTACGCACAAGTACTCGCCGTTGAGCCGGTCAAGACACAAATCAAGACTCCACGTGAAGTGTGCAAGGACGTAGCGGTCACCCGGCAAGCGCCGGTGAAAGATCAACACCAGATCGCCGGTACCGTAGTAGGTGCACTTGCGGGTGGTCTGCTGGGTAATCAGATCGGCGGCGGCAGCGGCAAGAAAATTGCCACGGTTGCGGGCGCGGTCGGTGGCGGTTACGCCGGCAACAAGGTTCAGGAGGGCATGCAGGAGCGTGACACCTACACCACGACTCAGACCCGTTGTAATACGGTGAATGACATCAGTGACAAGGTAGTGGGTTACGACGTGCGGTACTCGTTGGAAGGCAAGGAAGGCAAAGTGCGCATGGATCGTGATCCGGGCAACCAGATTCCGGTGGATAAAGAAGGCAAGTTGATCTTGTCGGAGAATCAGACGGCTCATTGATCTGCTGGCACTGGTTAAAAAAGAAGCACCCTGCGGGGTGCTTTTTTTGTGTGCGCAACTTATTGCTGATCTGTAGGAGCCGGCTTGCTGGCGAATGATGCCACACCGTTTGCCTGACGCACCGCTATCGCTGGCAAGCCAGCTCCTACAGGGGGTGGGCATTGCTGGATCTGTAGGAGCCGGCTTGCTGGCGATCTAGGTGTAACAGTCGACATCAATAGTGAATGTCAGATGGAATCGCCAGCAAGCCGGCTCCTACAAAGGGAATCGTGAATTCCAGGCATAAAAAAAGCACCCCGAAGGGTGCTTTTTCTGTCGCTGGACGCTTAGCGCTTCAGCGAGGCTGGGAGGTGCGGCTGGATGGCCGTCAAAACTGCCTTGAAGCACTTGGTGTTACCGGCAACGATGTGGCCTTTTTCAAGGAAGTCGTGACCACCGGTGAAGTCGCTCACCAGGCCGCCGGCTTCTTGAATCAGCAGGGCGCCTGCTGCCATGTCCCACTCGGACAGGCCCGACTCCCAGAACGCGTCGAAACGGCCGGCAGCCACGTAGGCTAGGTCCAGGCTCGCCGAGCCAGCGCGGCGGATGCCGGCGGTTTGGCCAACCAGGGCGCGGAACATGCCCAGGTAGTTGTCGAGGTTGTCCATCTGGTCGTCACGGAACGGGAAGCCGGTACCCAGCAGGGCGCCGTCCAGGCTGGTGCGGCCGCTGACGCGCAGGCGACGACCGTTCAGTTGAGCGCCGCGACCACGGCTGGCGGTGAATTCTTCCTGGCGAACCGGGTCCAGAACAACCGCGTGCTCAAGACGACCGCGGTATTTGCAGGCGATGCTGACAGCGAAATGAGGAATGCCGCGCAGGAAGTTGGTGGTGCCGTCCAGTGGATCGATGATCCACAGGTATTCTTCGCCTTCGATGCCGGTGCCGGCGTGCAGGCCGGTCTCTTCACCGCGGATCGAGTGGTTCGGGTAAGCCTTGCGCAGGGCGTCGATGATTTTCTGTTCAGCGGCGCGATCCACCTCGGATACGTAATCCTTGGCGTCTTTTTCGTCGACCTTGATGGTATCCAGGCGCTCGATGGAGCGGAAGATCAATTCACTGGCGCTGCGGGCGGCGCGCAGCGCGATATTCAGCATGGGCTGCATGGATGTGTCACCTAAGGTTGTTAAAGAAAGCCGAGCATTCTATCAGAAAGTTTCTACAGGAGAAGGACGACGTTCGCTTTCATGGCTTAACGGTAGCGAGCGCTGTAAGATTCCGCTCCCGATTATTGTGTTCGAGAGCGCCTCCCTTGCTGCAAAACATTCGTGTCGTCCTGGTCAATACCAGCCATCCGGGCAATATCGGCGGGGCTGCGCGTGCCATGAAGAACATGGGCCTGTCGCGGCTGGTGCTGGTCGAGCCTCGTCTGTTCCCGCATCACGAGGCCGATGCCCGTGCCTCCGGTGCCGGTGACATCCTTGAAAACGCGCAAGTCGTCGCCACGTTGGAAGATGCGTTGGTCGGCTGCAATCTGGTGCTCGGCACCAGTGCCCGCGACCGTCGCATTCCCTGGCCGTTGCTCGATCCCCGCGAATGCGGCACGAAAGTGGTCGAGGAGGCCGAGCAGGGGGCGGAGATCGCCCTGGTGTTCGGTCGAGAAGATTCCGGCCTGACCAACGAAGAGCTGCAGCGATGTCATTATCACGTGCACATCCCATCAGACCCTGAGTTCAGCTCGCTGAACCTTGGGGCGGCGGTGCAGGTGTTGAGTTATGAAGTGCGCATGTCCTGGCTGGCGGCCCAAGGTCAGCCAAGCAAGGTCGAGAAGGAAGAAGTGGCTTCGGTCAAAAGCGCTGAGCTGGCGACCATGGATGAGCTGGAGCGATTCTATGAGCACCTGGAGCAAACCCTGGTGGCCATCGAATTCCTCGATCCGGAAAAACCGCGGCACTTGATGGCGCGCCTGCGCCGGTTGTACGGACGCAGCTCGGTCAGTCGGGCGGAAATGAATATTTTGCGTGGCATCCTCACGGAAACCCAAAAAGCGGCCCGTGGTGAGCTTCTTAATCGGAAGGATTAATGATGTTTGAGCGTTTGCGTGAAGATATCCAGAGCGTATTCCATCGAGACCCGGCGGCGCGTAACGCTTTTGAAGTCCTGACCTGCTACCCCGGCATGCACGCCATCTGGATTCACCGTTTGTCGGCAATGCTGTGGCGCGCGGACCTGAAATGGCTGGCGCGGCTGGTGTCGAACTTCGGTCGCTGGTTGACCGGGATCGAGATTCATCCGGGTGCGAAAGTCGGTCGTCGCTTCTTCATTGACCATGGCATGGGTATTGTCATCGGTGAGACCGCCGAGATTGGCGACGACGTGACTATCTATCAGGGTGTGACCCTCGGCGGCACCAGCTGGAACAAGGGCAAGCGCCACCCGACCCTGGGCGATGGCGTAGTGGTCGGGGCGGGCGCGAAGGTGCTCGGTCCGTTCACGGTCGGTGCTGGGGCCAAGGTCGGTTCCAATGCGGTCGTGACCAAGGAAGTACCGCCGGGTGCCACGGTGGTGGGTATTCCGGGGCGGATCATCGTCAAGCCCGACGAAGAGCAGGACGCCAAGCGCAAAGCCATGGCCGAGAAAATCGGCTTCGATGCCTACGGCGTGACTGAAGAAATGCCCGACCCGGTGGCGCGTGCCATTGGTCAGCTGCTCGATCACCTGCAGGCGGTCGATGGACGGTTGGAGGGGATGTGCGGGGCGCTGAAGGATCTGGGCAGTAATTACTGTGCGAAAGATCTGCCTGAGCTGCGCGAAGAAGACTTCGCCTGCGTAAAAGACAAAGACGAAAGCAAAGCCGGTTGATGTCACTGTGAGCTGCCGAAGGCTGCGATCTTTTGATCTTAAACGGGCAAGATCAAAAGATCGCGGCCTGCGGCAGCTCCTGCGGGTCGCAATCAGGTAATGGCAGAGCGCTGACCGGTGTGCCATTAAGCCGCAGACCCTGCTATGATGCGCCCGCTCTTTTGCGGGTAATCCTGACTAAAGTACTAGGTCTTATAGTTGACTTAAATACTCGGGAATTGCATACTCGCCCCATTCCGAACTCCGTGGTAATTGTCCATGCGACTGACTACAAAAGGCCGATACGCCGTGACCGCCATGCTCGATCTGGCGTTGCACGCGCAGCACGGGCCCGTGTCCCTGGCCGATATCTCCGAGCGCCAAGGCATCTCCCTGTCCTACCTCGAGCAGCTTTTCGCCAAATTGCGCCGCAGCAATCTGGTGTCCAGCGTCCGGGGTCCAGGCGGCGGTTACCAGCTGTCACGCGACATGCAGGGTATCCAGGTCGCCCAGGTGATCGATGCGGTGAACGAATCGGTCGATGCAACCAAATGCCAGGGCCAGGGTGATTGCCACTCCGGTGACACTTGCCTGACTCACCACTTGTGGTGCGACCTGAGCTTGCAGATTCACGAATTTCTGAGCGGTATCAGCTTGGCTGACCTTGTGACTCGCCGTGAGGTGCAAGAAGTAGCCCAGCGTCAGGACCAGCGCCGTTGCAACAGCAAGGCGCCACGCCTGGACAAGATTGAAGCGTCCGCCGTCGAATGACAGCCGAAGAGCTAGCGGCACGACAGCCAGCCTGATTTAGGAGATAGTCCATGAAATTGCCGATTTACCTTGATTACTCTGCGACCACCCCGGTTGATCCGCGTGTTGCGCAAAAAATGAGTGAATGCCTGCTGGTCGACGGAAACTTCGGTAACCCGGCGTCCCGTTCCCACGTGTTCGGCTGGAAAGCTGAAGAGTCCGTTGAAAACGCCCGTCGTCAGGTCGCCGACCTGGTCAACGCCGATCCGCGTGAAATCGTCTGGACCTCCGGTGCCACCGAGTCCGACAACCTGGCAATCAAGGGTGCGGCGCATTTCTATGCCACCAAAGGCAAGCACCTGATCACCACCAAGATTGAGCACAAGGCTGTCCTCGACACCATGCGCCAACTGGAGCGTGAAGGTTTCGAAGTGACCTACATCGAGCCTCGTACCGATGGCCTGGTGACCCCTGAGATGATCGAAGCCGAACTGCGCGACGACACCATCCTGGTTTCGGTCATGCACGTGAACAACGAAATCGGCACCATCAACGACATTGCAGCGATCGGCGAACTACTCCGCTCCAAGGGCATTCTGTTCCACGTCGACGCCGCTCAGTCCACCGGCAAGGTCGAGATCGACCTGCAGAAGCTGAAAGTCGACATGATGTCGTTCTCCGCCCACAAGACCTACGGTCCTAAAGGCATCGGCGCGCTGTACGTCAGCCGCAAGCCGCGTGTGCGCATCGAGGCGACCATGCACGGCGGCGGTCACGAGCGCGGCATGCGTTCCGGCACCCTGGCCACTCACCAGATCGTAGGCATGGGTGAAGCGTTCCGTGTTGCCAAAGAAGACATGGCGAGCGAGAACGTGCGCATCAAGGCATTGAGCGACCGCTTCTACAAGCAGGTCGAGCACCTGGAAGAGCTGTACGTCAACGGCAGCCTGACCGCCCGCGTTCCGCACAACCTGAACCTGAGCTTCAACTACGTTGAAGGCGAGTCGCTGATCATGGCGCTCAAGGATCTGGCGGTTTCGTCCGGTTCGGCCTGCACCTCTGCGTCCCTGGAGCCTTCGTACGTACTGCGCGCCCTGGGCCGCAACGACGAACTGGCACACAGCTCGATCCGCTTCACCTTCGGCCGCTTCACCACCGAAGAAGAAATCGATTACGCCGCGCAGAAAGTCTGCGAGGCCGTTACCAAGCTGCGCGCTCTGTCGCCGCTGTGGGACATGTACAAAGACGGCGTCGACATCTCGAAGATCGAGTGGGCGGCACACTAAACAAAGAAGCCGCCGGATACAGGTCCTGTAGCAGCGCGGCGGTAAACGCAGCGTAACTACAGGGTCTCAAGAGCGGCCCTGATGAGTGAGGATTTAGAATCATGGCTTACAGCGAAAAGGTCATCGACCACTACGAAAACCCGCGTAACGTCGGCAAGATGGACGCGGAAGATCCTGATGTCGGCACCGGCATGGTCGGCGCTCCGGCGTGCGGCGATGTGATGCGCCTGCAGATCAAGGTCAACGACGCCGGCATCATCGAAGATGCCAAGTTCAAGACCTACGGCTGCGGTTCGGCTATCGCTTCCAGCTCCCTCGCCACCGAGTGGATGAAGGGCAAGACCCTGGACGAAGCAGAAACCATCAAGAACACTCAGCTGGCTGAAGAACTGGCCCTGCCGCCAGTGAAAATTCACTGCTCCGTACTCGCTGAAGACGCTATCAAAGCGGCCGTTCGCGACTACAAGCAGAAGAAAGGCTTGATCTGATTTTTGGCGACGAGTAAGGAGTCACCGATGGCTATCAGCATGACAGAAGCGGCTGCTCGACACGTGCGGCGCTCCCTCGACGGGCGCGGCAAAGGTGAAGGGATTCGTCTGGGTGTTCGCACCACAGGCTGTTCCGGCCTTGCCTACGTGCTGGAGTTTGTCGACGAGGTGGTTGCAGAGGATCAGGTGTTCGAAAGTCACGGCGAAAAAGTGATTATCGACCCGAAAAGCCTGGCCTACCTGGACGGCACCGAGCTCGATTTCGTCAAGGAAGGGTTGAACGAAGGCTTCAAGTTCAACAACCCCAACGTGCGCGGTGAATGTGGCTGCGGCGAAAGCTTCAACATCTGAGGCTTGTCGTGGGTACTCCTTGTCATTTCGCTTTATTTGAGCTGCAACCGAGTTTCGATCTGGATCTCGATCAGCTGGCTACGCGCTACCGTGAGTTGGCGCGCAGTGTTCATCCGGACCGCTTCGCCGACGCTTCCGAGCGTGAGCAGCGGCTGGCGCTGGAGCAATCCGCGAGCCTCAACGAGGCCTATCAGACGCTCAAGAACCCACCCAAGCGCGCGCGTTACCTGCTCGCCTTGAATGGTGGCGAGCTGCCGCTGGAGGTCACGGTGCATGATCCGGAGTTTCTGCTGCAACAGATGGAGTTGCGCGAAGAGCTCGAAGACCTGCAGGACAGCGCAGACTTGAATGGAGTTGCCGTCTTCAAGCGTCGCCTGAAGGCAGCCCAGGATCGGCTGAACCAAAGCTTCTCGGCTTGCTGGAACGATGCCGCGCAACGCGAACAGGCCGAACGCCTGATGCGGCGCATGCAGTTCCTCGACAAGCTCACCTACGAAGTGCGCCAGTTAGAAGAGCGCCTCGACGATTAACCCAGTGCCGCTCCGGTCGCACGCCTGATATACAGATAAGTCCTGATAACGATGGCCCTACTGCAGATCGCCGAACCCGGCCAAAGTCCTCAACCGCACCAGCGTCGTCTGGCTGTGGGGATCGACTTGGGCACTACCAATTCGCTGGTCGCTGCATTGCGCAGTGGTCTTTCCGAGCCTCTTGCCGACGCAGAAGGGCGGGTCATCCTGCCGTCTGCTGTGCGCTACCACGCTGATCGCGTCGAAGTGGGCGAATCCGCCAAGCTGGCTGCCGCTACCGATCCCTTGAATACCGTGCTGTCGGTCAAGCGCTTGATGGGTCGTGGTCTGTCCGACGTCAAGCAATTGGGTGAGCAACTGCCATACCGTTTTGTCGGTGGCGAGTCGCATATGCCGTTCATCGATACGATCCAGGGCCCGAAAAGCCCGGTCGAAGTCTCTGCCGATATCCTCAAGGTCCTGCGTCAACGCGCCGAAGCGACGTTGGGTGGCGAACTTGTGGGTGCGGTCATCACGGTTCCGGCGTATTTCGACGATGCTCAGCGCCAGGCCACCAAGGATGCGGCCAAGCTGGCCGGTCTGAACGTGCTGCGGTTGCTCAATGAGCCGACCGCCGCCGCTGTGGCCTATGGTCTGGATCAACACGCCGAAGGCCTGGTCGCGATTTATGACCTGGGCGGCGGTACTTTCGATATTTCGATTCTGCGCCTGACCGGCGGTGTCTTCGAAGTTCTGGCCACTGGCGGCGACAGCGCCCTGGGCGGCGATGACTTCGACCACGCGATCGCTGGCTGGATCATTGAGAGCGCGGGCCTGTCCGCCGATCTCGATCCGGGCGCGCAGCGTCAACTGCTGCAAACCGCCTGTGCGGCCAAGGAAACGCTGACCAATGCTCCGTCGGTCGAAGTGGCCCACGGCGACTGGAAAGCCGAGCTGACCCGCGAAGCCTTCGATGCGCTGATCGAGCCGATGGTCGCTCGCAGCCTGAAAGCCTGCCGCCGTGCGGTGCGTGATTCCGGTATCGAACTGGAAGACGTACATGCCGTGGTCATGGTCGGTGGTTCGACTCGCGTGCCTCGCGTTCGCGAAGCTGTCGCCGAAGCCTTCGGTCGCCAGCCGCTGACGGAAATCGACCCGGATCAAGTGGTAGCCATTGGTGCTGCGATCCAGGCCGATACCTTGGCCGGCAACAAGCGTGACGGCGGCGAACTGCTGTTGCTCGACGTGATTCCGTTGTCCCTGGGGCTGGAAACCATGGGTGGCTTGATGGAGAAGGTGATTCCGCGCAACACCACCATCCCCGTCGCCCGCGCCCAGGACTTCACCACTTACAAAGACGGCCAGTCGGCCATGGCCATCCACGTATTGCAGGGCGAGCGTGAGCTGATCAGCGACTGTCGCTCGCTGGCTCGCTTCGAGCTGCGCGGTATTCCGGCGATGGTGGCTGGCGCGGCGAAGATTCGCGTGACCTTCCAGGTCGATGCCGATGGTCTGCTCAGCGTTTCCGCCCGCGAACTCGGTTCGGGCGTTGAGGCCAGCATCCAGGTCAAGCCGTCCTACGGTCTGACCGACGGCGAAATCGCCAAAATGCTCAAGGATTCGTTCCAGCACGCCAATGACGACAAGGTTGCCCGCGTGCTGCGTGAGCAGCAGGTCGACGCTCAGCGCCTGATCGAAGCGGTGCAGGCTGCACTTGAGGTCGACGGCGAGCGTTTGCTCGACGCTGAAGAGCGCATGGTCATCGACATGCAGGTGCAGGAACTGGTCGAACTGATGAAAGGTACCGATGGTTACGCCATCGAGCAGCAGACCAAGCGTCTGTCGCAAGTGACCGACGCTTTTGCTGCCCGCCGCATGGATTTGACGGTGAAAGCCGCTCTGTCGGGGCGCAACCTGAATGAAATCGAGGATATCTGATGCCGCAGGTCATTTTTCTGCCCCACGAGAAGTTCTGCCCGGAAGGCATGGTTGTTGAGGCTGAGACGGGTGTTTCCATCCTCGAACTGGCCCATGAGCACCACATCGAGATGGAAAGTGCTTGTGGCGGCGTCTGTGCGTGCACCACTTGTCATTGCATCATTCGTGAGGGTTTCGACTCGCTGGAAGAGGCCGACGAGCTGGAAGAAGACTACCTTGATAAGGCTTGGGGTCTTGAGCGTGAGTCCCGTCTGGGTTGTCAGGCCAGGGTCGGTACCGAAGACCTGACCGTCGAGATTCCGAAGTACTCGCTCAACCACGCAGCCGAAGCACCGCACTGATTCAAGGAATTGTCATGAAACTCAAGTGGACTGATGTGCTGGAAATCGCGATCCAGCTGGCTGAAAGCAAGCCCGACGTGGACCCTATGTCGGTCAACTTCGTCGATCTGCGTAAATGGGTGATGGAACTGCCCGATTTCGACGACATGCCTGAGCATTGTGGCGAAAAGATCCTGGAGGCCATCCAGGCCCACTGGATCGAAGAACGCGACTGAGCCACGCCGCAGGTTAGGCAATACCCGAGAACCCGCGTATAATTCGCGGGTTTAATTTTTCGTAAATTACCGTTTCTGGAGTTACACCATGGCTGTTCAACGTACTTTCTCCATCATCAAGCCTGACGCTGTTGCAAAAAACGTTATCGGCGAGATCACCACTCGTTTCGAAAAAGCTGGCCTGCGCGTTGTAGCTTCGAAACTGAAGCAACTGTCCAAAGCTGAAGCTGAAGGCTTCTACGCTGAGCACAGCGCTCGTGGTTTCTTCGGCGACCTGGTTGCTTTCATGATCTCCGGTCCGGTTGTCGTTCAGGTTCTGGAAGGCGAAAACGCTATCGCTCTGAACCGTGAGCTGATGGGCGCTACCAACCCTAAAGAAGCTGCTGCCGGCACCATCCGCGCTGACTTCGCTGATTCCATCGACGCCAACGCTGTGCACGGTTCGGACTCCGAAGCCGCTGCCGCTCGCGAAATCTCGTACTTCTTCGCAGCTACTGAAGTAACCACTCGCTAAGCATTGGCTTAAGAGTGAAGGTGAATCCATGACTACATCGACTGTAAAAATTAACCTGCTGGGTCTGACTCAGCTGGAAATGGAAAAATTCTTCGACTCAATCGGGGAGAAGCGTTTCCGTGCCGGTCAGGTAATGAAATGGATTCACCACTTTGGCGTCGATGATTTCGATGCCATGACGAACGTCAGCAAGGCCTTGCGCGAAAAGCTCAAGGCTGTTGCTGAGGTCCGTGGTCCGGAAGTGGTCAGCGAGGACATCTCCAGCGACGGCACCCGTAAGTGGGTGGTGCGCGTGGCGTCCGGCAGCTGCGTCGAGACCGTGTACATTCCCCAGGGCAAACGCGGCACCTTGTGCGTTTCGTCCCAGGCAGGCTGTGCCCTGGATTGCAGTTTCTGCTCCACCGGCAAGCAAGGCTTCAACAGCAACCTCACCGCCGCCGAAGTCATCGGTCAGGTGTGGATTGCCAACAAATCCTTTGGCAGCGTCCCGGCAACCGTCGACCGTGCCATCACCAACGTGGTGATGATGGGCATGGGTGAGCCGCTGCTGAACTTCGATAACGTCATTGCGGCCATGCATCTGATGATGGACGACCTGGGCTACGGCATTTCCAAGCGCCGTGTGACCCTGTCGACCTCCGGCGTGGTGCCGATGATCGATGAGCTGTCCAAGCACATCGACGTCTCGCTGGCGTTGTCCCTGCACGCACCGAATGACGCATTGCGTAACCAATTGGTGCCGATCAACAAGAAGTATCCGCTTAAGATGCTGCTCGAGTCGTGCCAGCGCTACATGTCGTCCTTGGGCGAGAAGCGCGTGCTGACCATCGAGTACACCTTGCTCAAGGACGTGAACGACAAGGTCGAGCACGCCGTTGAAATGATCGAGTTGCTCAAGAACATCCCGTGCAAGATCAACCTGATTCCGTTCAACCCGTTCCCGCATTCCGGTTACGAGCGGCCGAGCAACAACGCCATCCGCCGGTTCCAGGATCAGCTTCATCATGCCGGCTTCAACGTCACCGTCCGCACCACCCGTGGTGAAGACATCGACGCGGCGTGTGGCCAACTGGTAGGGCAGGTGCTGGATCGCACCCGTCGCAGCGAACGTTATATCGCCGTGCGTGAACTCAACGCCGAAAACGATATGGCACAAGACGCTGCGAACAAGTAACCAAGAGAGGATCTCTATGTCCCTGCGCTTTGCGCTGCTTTTGCTGTTGGCCAGCCTGTGTGCTGGCTGCGTGCTTTCGGGTGATTACAATCCGATGAAGACCAGCAAGGGCCGTGATGAAGCGCGAGAGGCATACGTGCAGCTGGGTATCGGTTATTTACAGCAAGGCATGACCGAGCGCGCGAAAGTACCCTTGAAGAAAGCGCTGGATCTGGACGACGCAGACCCGGACGCCAACGCGGCGCTGGGTCTGGTGTTCCAGGCCGAGATGGAGCCGGAGCTGGCTGACCAGCATTTTCGCAAGGCGCTGTCTTCCCGTCCCGCCGATGCGCGAATCCTCAACAATTACGGCAGTTTTCTGTTCGAGCAAAAACGTTACAAGGACGCCTACGAGCGCTTTGAACAAGCTGCTGCCGATACCCTGTATCCTGAACGCTCGCGGGTGTTCGAGAACCTGGGCATGACGGCGGCGATGTTGGGGCAGCGTGATTTGGCCCAACAACAGCTGGAAAAAGCACTGCGCTTGAATCGCCAGCAGCCACGCGCATTGCTGGAAATGGCTGAGTTGTCTTACGAAGACAGGCATTATGTGCCCGCGCGTGACTATTACGACCGTTTTAGCCAACTCACCGAGCAAAATGCACGTAGTCTATTGCTCGGCATTCGGCTGGCGAAAGTGTTTGAAGATCGCGACAAGGCCGCCAGCAAGGGCCTGCAACTAAAAAGACTCTATCCCGGTACGCCGGAATATCAGCAATACCTGTCGGAGCAATGATGAAAGCGGCGCATCCCGAAGTTGTAGCAGCGAATCGCGTTAACCCCGGTGAGACTTTGCGCCAGGCCCGCGAAAGCAATGGCTGGTCGCTGGCCGAAGTGGCCCTCAAGCTCAACCTCACCACCACTTCCCTGAGCAATCTGGAAGCCGGCGCCTTCGACAAGCTGCCTGGGCATACCTTTGCTCGCGGCTATATTCGCGCCTATGCCAAGTTGCTCGGCATGGACCAGACCGTTCTGGTCCAGCAATTCGACCAATCCACCGGTACCGATTCCCAGGGCAGCAGCGTCCACAGCCTGGGGCGAATCGAAGAACCGGTCCGTGTTTCCCATACCATTCTGCGAATCGTCAGCCTGCTGTTGCTGATCGCGGTGATTGGCGGTGGTTTTGTCTGGTGGCAGGATCAAACCTCGCTGCGCACCAAGGACCTGATCGGCCTGGCTCCGGAACACGTTGAAGTCGAAGGCGCCGACGGCACCACGCAGATTCATCCGCTGGACGAGCCGGAAGACCAGGCTGTCGCGGAAGGTCAGGCTGAAGGCGAAACGGCTTTGGCGTTGCCACAGGCCGAAACCTCGGACGAAGCGCCAGCTGAAACCCCGGCAGCCGCACCCGCCGCGCCGACTGCGCCGGCACCTGCTGCACCTGCAATTGCACACAACACCGTGCCAGTTCCTGTGACCCCGGCCCCGGCGGCTCCTGCCGTTCCGGCTCCGGTTGTGACGGCCCCAGCTGCACCGGTCGCACCCGCTCCTGTCGCGACTGCTCCTGTTGCCGGTCAGGGCCAGGTTCAAATTCAGTACACGTCCGACTGCTGGACGCAGGTGACCGACGGCAGCGGCAAAGTGCTGTTCAGTGGTCTCAAGCGTAAAGGCGATAACGTTTCTGTCAGCGGCAAGCCGCCGTTTGCTGTACGTCTGGGCTATGCCCGTGGCGCACAGATCAGCTACAACGGCCAGGCGGTTGATGTTGCTCCGTTCACCAGTGGCGAGACTGCTCGCCTGAAGTTGGGTCAATAAGTCATGCACGGCGAATCTCCAATCAAACGTCGCGAATCGCGCAAGATCTGGGTCGGTAACGTACCTGTTGGCGGCGATGCGCCTATCGCTGTGCAGAGCATGACCAACAGCGACACCAACGATGTCGCGGCCACCGTTGCGCAGATCAATCGTCTGGAAGCGGCCGGTGTCGATATCGTGCGGATCTCGGTGCCGGACATGGACGCCGCCGAAGCCTTCGGCAAGATCAAGCAACAGGTCAAGGTGCCCTTGGTTGCCGACATCCACTTCGACTACAGGATCGCATTGCGCGTAGCCGAATTGGGCGTTGACTGCCTGCGCATCAACCCGGGCAACATCGGTCGCGAAGACCGTGTGCGTGCAGTGGTTGATGCGGCCCGTGATCGCGGGATCCCGATTCGCATCGGCGTCAACGCGGGCTCCCTGGAAAAAGACCTGCAAAAGAAATACGGCGAGCCAACCCCGGCCGCGCTGGTCGAGTCGGCCCTGCGTCATGTCGAGCATCTTGAGCGCTTGAATTTCCAGGACTTCAAGGTCAGCGTGAAGGCTTCCGACGTGTTCATGGCCGTCGAAGCCTACCGATTGCTGGCCAAAGAAATTGTCCAGCCGCTGCACCTTGGCATCACTGAAGCCGGTGGTTTGCGTTCTGGTACGGTGAAATCTGCCGTGGGCCTCGGTATGCTGCTCGCCGAGGGGATTGGCGATACTATCCGCATCTCGTTGGCGGCCGACCCGGTCGAGGAAGTGAAAGTCGGCTACGACATTCTCAAGTCCCTGCACCTGCGTTCCCGTGGCATCAACTTCATTGCCTGCCCGAGCTGCTCGCGGCAGAACTTCGATGTGGTCAAGACCATGAACGAGCTGGAAGGGCGCCTCGAAGACCTTTTGGTACCGCTGGATGTTGCGGTCATCGGTTGCGTGGTCAACGGGCCGGGTGAAGCCAAGGAAGCCCATATCGGCTTGACCGGCGGCACGCCGAACCTGATTTACATCGACGGCAAGCCGTCGCAGAAACTGACGAATGACAATCTGGTGGATGAGCTGGAACGCTTGATCCGCCAGAAAGCGGCCGAAAAGGTCGAAGCTGACGCTGCCGTTATCGCGCGCGGCTGAACCTGACTGAAGAGCCGAACGAATTTAAGGATTTAAAGTGAGCAAGTCATTGCAAGCCATTCGTGGCATGAACGACATCCTGCCCGATCAGACTCCCCTGTGGCGTCATTTCGAAGGCACCGTTTCGCGCCTGCTCGATAACTACGGTTACAAGCAGATCCGCATGCCGATCGTCGAGTTCACCGAGCTGTTCAAGCGCTCCATCGGTGAAGTGACCGACATCGTCGAAAAAGAGATGTACACCTTCGACGACCGCAACGGCGACTCCCTGACCCTGCGCCCTGAAGGCACCGCGGCATGCGTGCGTGCGGTGCTTGAGCACGGCATCACCGGCGGTGGCCAGGTGCAGAAGTTGTGGTACATCGGCCCGATGTTCCGCCACGAGCGTCCGCAGAAAGGCCGTTATCGCCAGTTCCACCAGATCGGTGTCGAAGTCTTCAACCTCGACGGTCCGGACATCGATGCTGAGCTGATCGTGCTGACCTGGCGCCTGTGGGGCGAGCTGGGTATCCGTGACGCGGTCAAGCTCGAGCTCAACAGCCTGGGCACCAGTGAGTCCCGTGGCCGCTACCGTGAAGCGCTGGTCGAGTTCCTGTCCGGTCACCTGGACAAGCTGGACGAAGACAGCCAACGCCGTCTGAAGACCAACCCGCTTCGGGTCCTGGACACCAAGAACGCCGATACACAGGCGATTCTGGTCGACGCGCCGAAAATGGCCGACTACCTCGACGAAGAATCCCGTCTGCACTTCGAAGGCCTCAAGGCTCGTCTGGATGCTGCCGGCATTCCTTACGTGATCAACCCGAAGTTGGTGCGCGGGCTCGATTACTACAGCAAGACCGTTTTCGAATGGGTCACCGACAAACTGGGTGCCCAAGGCACCGTGTGTGCCGGTGGTCGTTACGATGGCCTGGTCGAGCAGATGGGCGGCAAGCCTACGGCTGGCGTCGGTTTCGCCATGGGCATCGAGCGTCTGGTGCTACTGCTGGAAACCCTGGAGCAGATCCCGCAAGAGATCTCCCGTCAGGTCGACGTCTATCTCTGTGCTTTCGGGGAAGAAGCGGAGTTGGCCGGTCTGACCCTGGCTGAACGTGTACGTGATCAATTACCCAACCTGCGTCTGCAAGTGAATGCCGGCGCCGGCAGTTTCAAAAGCCAATTCAAGAAAGCCGACAAGAGCGGTGCGCTGTATGCGCTGATCCTCGGTGACGACGAAATGGCCCAGCAAGTGGTAGGTTTCAAACCCCTGCGTGGCCAGGGCGAACAACAAAGCATTGCCTGGGATGCGCTTGCCGCTCACCTGGCCACCTGCGTCGTGCAGGGTTGAAGCTGTCTTAAACAGCCGAATTAGCGATTAAGGAGTATTGGGGTGTCGAGTACCGAAGACGAAAATTTGGCGGATCTGAAGGATTGGTGGTCGCGCAACGGCAAGCCCCTGGTTACTGGCGGCCTGTTGGCGCTGGTCATCGTATTCGGCTGGCAGGCGTATCACAAATATCAGAGCAATCAGTCGCAAGGCGCCTCGATTCTCTATCAGCAATTGCTGGAAACCACACTGACGCCCGACGGCAAGCCTGATGCAGCCCGTGTTGCGGACCTGGCCGGTAAACTCAACACCGAGTTCGCCGGTAGCGCTTATGCGCAGTACGGCAGCCTGTTCGTGGCCAAGGTTGCGGTCGACAGCGGCAAGCTGGACGACGCAGCCACTGAGCTGAAAGCCATTATCGCCAAACCGGCCAACCCTGCATTGGGCGAAATCGCCCGCCAGCGCCTGGCTCAGGTGCTCGGTGCGCAGAACAAGGCCGATGAAGCGTTGAAACTGCTGGAAGGCGATGCCGACAAGGCGTTCCTGGCCACTCGCGAAGAACTCAAGGGCGACCTGCTGGTGCAGTTGGGCCGTACCGATGAAGCGAACGCAGCGTATCAAAAAGCCAAGGCGGCACTGTCGGACGAAGCGGCGGTCGGTGGCCTACAAATCAAGCTGGACGACCTGGCCAAAGGGGATGCGTGACGTGATTCGTTGGAAACATGCAGCATTGCTGGCCCTGGCCCTGTTGGCCGCGGGTTGCAGCAGCAACAGCAAAAAAGAACTGCCGCCGGCTGAACTGGTCGACTTCAAGGAAGAAGTGGTTTTGCAAAAGCAGTGGAGTCGTTCGATCGGTGACGGTCAGGGCGAGTCCTACAATATGCTGGTTCCGGCGATCGATGGCGATACCATCTATGCCGCCGACGTTACCGGTGTGGTCATGGCCATGGACCGCAGCAACGGCGACGTGAAATGGAAGAAGGATCTTGAGCTGCCTGTTTCCGGTGCCGTTGGCGTCGCTTACGGTCTGCTGACGATCGGTACGATCAAGGGTGAAATTGTTGCCCTGGACGCCATCAACGGTGAAGAGAAATGGCGCGCTCGCGTGTCCAGCGAAGTTCTCGCACCACCGGCCAACAACGGTGACGTTGTTGTGGTTCAGACTCAGGACGACCGTCTGATCGGTCTGGATGCCGCCACCGGTAACCGTCGCTGGATCTATGACAGCACCCCTGCGGTACTGACCCTGCGTGGTACCAGTGCGCCGATCGTGACCAACCGTCTCGCGGTGGCTGGCCTGTCGACCGGTAAAGTGGTCGCTGTGGATATCTCCAACGGCGTACCGGTGTGGGAGCAGCGTGTAGCCATCCCGCAAGGTCGTTCCGAGCTGGAACGTGTGGTCGATATCGACGGCGGCTTGTTGCTCTCCGGCGGTACGCTGTACGTCGCCAGCTACCAGGGTCGCGTTGCGGCTTTGGACCTGGAAAGCGGTCGCCAGCTCTGGCAGCGTGATGCTTCCAGCTATGCCGGTGTCGCCCAGGGATTTGGCACTGTTTACGTGAGCCTGTCTTCGGGCACCGTTGAAGGCGTCGACGAGCGTTCCACCACAGCCTTGTGGACCAACGACTCGCTGGCTCGCCGTCAACTGTCGGCTCCGGAAGTGTTCTCCAGCTATGTTGCAGTCGGTGACCTGGAAGGTTACCTGCACTTGCTGAGTCAAGTGGACGGCCGTTTCGTCGGCCGCGAACGCATCGACAGCGACGGCCTGCGTGCCCGTCCGCTGGTGGTGGGTGACACGATTTATGTGTATGGCAACAGCGGCAAACTGGAAGCCCTGACCATCAAGTAAGAACTATGCTTGGGGTTAACCGCCCCAGGCTGCTTCACTTGTGGGTATGAATGTGAGAGCGAGCCTGCTCGCGATGGACGTTAACGAATTCGTTTGCGTCCCGAATAAACGCGGTGCCCCCGCGTTTTTCGCGAGCAGGCTCGCTCCCACAGACAAGCGCACAGTGTTGCCCCGAGCACCAGCCGCTGCCTAGCAGCGGCTTTTGTATTTTCTGAAATAACGAAGTGGAGAGCCGCATGGTTCCCGTAATCGCCCTGGTGGGTCGACCGAACGTCGGCAAGTCCACCTTGTTCAACCGCCTGACCAGGACTCGTGACGCCATCGTTGGTGACTTGTCCGGTCTGACCCGTGATCGCCAATACGGTGAGGCCAAGTGGCAAGGGCGTTCCTACATTCTGGTCGACACCGGCGGTATCTCCGGTGATGAACATGGTATGGACGAAAAAATGGCCGAGCAGTCGCTGCTGGCCATTGAAGAAGCGGATGTTGTTCTGTTCCTGGTAGATGCCAAGGCCGGTTTCACCGCCGCCGACCAGATGATCGCCGAGCACTTGCGCAAACGTAACAAGCGTTCCTATGTGGTTGCCAACAAGGTCGACAACATCGACCCTGAAATGGCCCGCGCCGAATTCGCCCCGTTGGGCATGGGCCACGCGATCCCGATCGCAGGTGCTCATGGTCGTGGCATCACTCAGATGCTGGAAATCGCCCTGAGCGATTTCCCGAAAGACGAAGAAGAGCCGGAAGACGGCGAAGAAGAGATCGTTGCCGAAGGCGAGGAAGCCAAGCGCATTCCTGGCCCGAGCGAAAAAGACGGGATCAAGATCGCCATCATCGGCCGTCCGAACGTTGGCAAGTCGACCCTGGTCAACCGTATGCTCGGTGAAGACCGGGTTATCGTGTACGACCAGCCCGGCACCACTCGCGACAGTATCTACATCCCGTTCGAGCGTAACGAAGAGAAGTACACGCTGATCGACACCGCCGGTGTGCGCAAGCGCGGCAAGATCCACGAAGAAGTCGAAAAATTCTCCGTGGTCAAAACCCTGCAAGCGATCAAAGACGCCAACGTGGTGATCTTCGTGATGGACGCCCGCGAAGGCGTAGTGGATCACGACCTCAACCTGCTGGGCTTTGCCATTGAGTCGGGTCGTGCGTTGGTCATCGCGATCAACAAGTGGGACGGCATGACGCCGAGCGAGCGCGACTTCGTGAAGGTCGAGCTGCAACGCCGACTGTTCTTCGTTGATTACGCCGACATCCACTTCATCTCGGCGCTGCACGGTACCGGCGTGGGCAACCTCTACGCGTCCGTACAGAACTCGTTCAAGTCGGCGGTTACCCGCTGGCCAACCAACCGCCTGACCCAGATTCTGGAAGATGCGGTTGGCGAGCACGCGCCACCGATGGTCAACAACCGCCGGATCAAGTTGCGTTACGCCCACTTGGGTGGTGCGAACCCGCCGATCATCGTGATTCACGGTAACCAGATCGAGAAGGTGCCGAAGTCTTACGTGCGTTACCTGGAAAACACTTACCGGCGTGTCTTGAAGCTGGTCGGTACGCCAATCCGCATCGAGTTCAAGGGTGGCGAGAACCCGTACGAAGGCAACAAGAACTCGCTCACCGACCGTCAGGTCAACAAGAAGCGTCGCTTGATGTCGCACCACAAGAAGGCCGACAAGAAGCGCCGCGACAAGCGTTGACGCTTGCGTAGGAGCCGGCTTGCTGGCGATGGCACCATCGCGGTTCATCTGAAGTACCGCAGTGATAGGATCGCCAGCAAGCCGGCTCCTACAGGGTTCGGCAGTAAAAAGGGTACTCACCAGAGTGCCCTTTTTTTATGGGCGCCGGATGGGCTATCCTCGGGCTCTCCCGTGCCGCCGTAGAGCCGGGTGTAGAGCAGGGAATCACCGATGATCACCAGTAAGCTGCCGAATGTCGGCATCACTATCTTCACTCAGATGTCTCAGCTCGCGGCTCAGACCGGCGCGCTCAATTTGTCCCAGGGCTTTCCCGATTTCGACGCCCCGCGAGCCCTGTGCGATGCGGTCGGTCGGCATATCGCCAGCGGCCACAACCAGTATTCACCGATGACCGGCCTGCCGGTGTTGCGTCAGCAGATTGCGACGAAGATCGCCCGCAGCTATGGCGTGAATGTCGATGCCGACCATGAAGTGACGGTCACCCCCGGTGCGACCCAGGCGATCTTTTGCGCCATTCAGGCAGTTATCCACAGCGGTGACGAAGTCATCGTGTTTGACCCGGCTTATGACAGTTACGAGCCTTCGGTAGAACTGGCCGGTGGTCGTTGCGTGCATGTGCAGTTGGGTGTGAACGACTTCAGCATCGACTTCCAGAAGCTCGCCGATGCGTTGAGCCCGCGCACGCGGATGATCATCCTCAACACCCCGCACAACCCCAGCGGCGCGCTGATCAGCAGAGCCGATCTGGACCAGTTGGCGGCACTGATCCGCGATCGCGACATTTATGTCATCAGCGACGAAGTCTACGAACACCTGGTGTACGACGGCGTGCATCACGTCAGCGTGCTGGCCCATGAAGAGCTGTATCAGCGTGCCTTCGTGGTCAGCTCCTTCGGTAAGACCTATCACGTCACCGGTTGGAAAACCGGCTACGTCGTCGCGCCACCGGCCCTGACGGCAGAGCTGCGCAAGGTGCACCAGTACGTCAGTTTCTGCGGCGTGACCCCGCTGCAATACGCCTTGGCCGATTACATGGCCGAGCATCCTGAACACGTCGAAGAACTGCCGGGCTTCTATCAGGCCAAGCGCGACCTGTTCTGCGATCTGCTGGCGCCGTCGCGCTTCAGCTTCAAACGGGTGACTGGCACCTATTTCCAGCTGGTCGATTACTCGCAGATCCGCCCGGACCTCAATGACGTCGAGATGGCGCTGTGGATGACCCGCGAACACGGCGTGGCCAGCATCCCGATCTCGGTGTTCTACCAATCGCCGCCAGTCGGCCAGCGCCTGGTACGGCTGTGCTTTGCCAAACGCGAGGAGACCCTGCGTGAAGCAGCGGAAAAACTATGCGTGATCTGAGTGCGTTGCCCAATCTGAACGTGGCGCTGATCCAGACGTCCCTGGCCTGGCACGACCGCCAGGCCAACCTGGAACATTTCGAACCGCTGCTGGAGCAGGCCCGTGACGCTGATCTGATCATCCTGCCGGAGATGTTCACCACCGGGTTTTCCATGGAGTCCGAAACCCTTGCGGAGTCGGAACACGGGCCGACCAGCAAATGGTTGCGCGTTCAGGCGGCGAAGCTTGATGCGGTGATCACCGGTAGCATCATCGTTCAGGCCGCTGATGGCAGTCATCGTAATCGCCTGTTGTGGGCTCGGCCGGATGGCGAGGTGCTGCACTACGACAAGCGCCACCTGTTCCGCATGGCTGGCGAGCACAACCATTACACCCCTGGCGAGCGTCAGGTTCAGTTCGAGTTGAAAGGCTGGCGGATACGGCCGCTGATTTGCTACGACCTGCGTTTCCCGGTGTGGAGTCGCGATGCCCAGGACACCGACCTGTTGCTGTACACCGCTAACTGGCCGGGTGCACGTCGTCAGCACTGGAACCGCTTGCTGCCGGCGCGGGCGATTGAAAACCTGTGTTATGTGGCGGCGGTGAATCGCATCGGGACTGATGGCAAGGGCTTTGCCTATACCGGCGACAGTCAGGTGCTGGATTTCCAGGGTGAGACGTTGCTCAGTGCGGGGGAGGCGGATGGAGTGTTCAAGGTGACACTGGATGCGGCTGAGCTGGCGGCGTATCGCAAACGGTTTCCGGCGAATCTGGATGCGGATACCTTCGAGTTCACCTGATAACTCTGTAGGCGCTGGCTTGCCAGCGATTGCGTCCTGACAGATGCATCGAGAACTCAGCATCGCCAGCAAGCCGGCTCCTACCGCAGAATGAAAAAAGGCCCCAAGGTTCGCACCTTGGGGCCTTTTGCATTTCAGCGACGCTTAGGCCGCTTTCGCTTCCGGCTGGCTCAGCGAACGGTTCAGGGCACTGAACAGCGCCTTGAAGCTCGCGGTGGTGATGTTTTCATCGATACCCACGCCGTGCACCGCACGTTCACCGTTCACTCGCAGTTCAATGTAGGCCGCAGCCTTGGCATTGGTGCCCGCGCCGATGGCGTGCTCGTTGTAGTCCATGATTTCCACCGGAATCGGCAGGCCGGCTACCAGTGCTTCCAGAGCACCGTTACCCTTGCCGCGCCAGTGCAGGTTGGTTTCGCCCTGGCCTTTGCTGGCCACTTCCACTTCAACGGCGCTGTTGCCGTTTTCTTCCTGCAGGCGATGGCTGACCAGCGCGTACGGGGTGTTGGCCTGCAAGTACTCGCTGTGCAGCAGCGCGTGGATCTGCTGGGCAGTCATCTCAAGGCCGAGGCGATCGGTTTCACGCTGTACAACCTGGCTGAACTCGATCTGCATGCGACGTGGCAGGCTGATGCCGTATTCCTGTTCCAACAGGTAGGCGATACCGCCCTTGCCCGACTGGCTGTTGACGCGGATGACCGCCTCGTAGCTGCGACCGATGTCGGCCGGGTCGATTGGCAGGTAAGGCACTTCCCACATGGCATCGGGTTTCTGCTGGGCGAAGCCTTTGCGGATTGCGTCCTGGTGCGAGCCGGAGAACGCGGTGTGAACCAGGTCGCCGACGTACGGATGACGCGGGTGCACCTGGATCTGGTTGCACTCTTCGACGACTTTGCGCACACCGTCGATGTCCGAGAAGTCGAGCTCAGGGTGAACGCCCTGGGTGTAAAGGTTCAGGGCCACGGTCACGAGGTCGACGTTACCGGTGCGCTCGCCGTTGCCGAACAGGCAGCCTTCGACACGGTCGGCACCGGCCATCAGGCCCAACTCGGTGGCGGCAACGCCAGTGCCACGGTCGTTGTGGGTGTGCAGGCTGATGATCACGCTGTCACGACGGTTGATGTGACGGCCGAACCATTCGATCTGGTCGGCATAGATGTTCGGGGTCGCGCATTCCACCGTGGCCGGCAGGTTGAGGATCATCTTGTGCTCAGGCGTCGGGTTCCAGACCTCGATCACGGCGTCGCAGACTTCCTTGGCGAACTCCAGCTCAGTGGCGCTGAAGGTTTCCGGCGAGTACTCGAAGGTCCACTCGGTGTCCGGCTGCATGGCGGCGTATTTGACGAACAGCTTGGCGGCGTTCACGGCGATGGCCTTGATCCCGTCCTTGTCCTGGTTGAAGACAATGCGGCGGAAGGAAGGGGAGGTCGCGTTGTACAGGTGAACGATGGCTTTCTTCGCGCCGCGCAGGGATTCGAAGGTGCGCTCGATCAAGTCTTCACGGCCCTGGGTCAGCACCTGAATGGTGGTGTCTTCCGGGATATGGTTGTCTTCGATCAGGGTGCGGACGAAGTCGAAGTCGGTTTGCGAAGCGGCCGGGAACGATGCTTCGATTTCCTTCACGCCAACCTGCACGAGGGTTTTCCAGAAGCGCAGCTTCTTGACAGCGTCCATCGGCTCGATCAGCGACTGGTTACCGTCACGCAGGTCGGAACTGCACCAGATCGGCGCGGCGGTGATGGTTTTCGACGGCCAGGTGCGGTCCGGAATGTCGATGGTCGGGAACGCGCGGTATTTCGAAGACGGGTCTTTGAGCATGCTCATCGGGAAATCCTTATTGTGTGGGCCGAAAAAAGGCGGCCTGCCGGTGGATCAAAAGTTCTTGGACTAACGCTTGGGACGAGGCACCACGATTCAGCCCGGCAGTCGTGCACTGACGAGGCACAGGCTGCGGTGCTGGCGAAGCTGAATGAGGGTGTGAGAAGTTTTCATGCGTTCAACCCTAACCTTGGGGGGGAAGGATGGCAAGCAGTCGAAAAAAATTGAGAGGAATACTCGTGAACGGGTATTTTCCGAGATTTTATTGCTTTTTGTTGCATAAATATTTGTCTTGTTTGCGCAAGGTTTAAGCGATGCGCAATCGAAACCTCGAGCACCATGACCGGGTAGCGAGGCTATTCTTAAAGCCTCAGTTGGCAAGCAGGAGTCGGTGATGAACGAGTCCGATTGGAAACGATATTGCGAATTGCGCCCGGTCGCCCATGAGCGAATGTGCACCCGCATCATGACCGACGTCGAAAAGATCGTGCTGGACAAGAGCATCCCACCCTACGAGCGGATCGACGCGAGCGAAGAGCTGCTGAAGGCCGGGCAGAAAGAGTTGTATTGGGCGTTTGGCGTCTTTCGGTTTTCACGCCATGAAGCCCGCTCGCATCTGCTTGGGCTATGTGCGCGGGAGTTGATTACGACGCAGGAGTTGAGCGGTTTCTCGCAGGAGACCCAGGAATGGGTCAGGCACTGCCTGGCGGACCGGGAGGTTCATGGGATTGAGGATCTGGACGCTGAGTAGGGCTCGAAAAGATCGCAGCCTGCGATCTTTTGATCTTGCTTAAGGCTGAAACGCCCCAATAAAAATCGCCGGATCCACCCGTGCATCATTCAGGCTGATATTCCAATGCATATGCGGGCCGGTCGCACGACCCGTCGCCCCGACCTTGCCGACCACGCCGCCGCGAGCCAGTTGCTGGCCGACCTTCACATCGATCTTCGACATATGGCAGAACATGCTGATGAAGCCCTGGCCGTGGTCGACGAACGCTGTGTTGCCGTTGAAGAAGTAATTGCCGATCAGGATCACCTTACCGGCAGCCGGGGTTTTGATCGGTGTGCCGGCCGGCACGGCAAAGTCCAGGCCTGAATGAGGATTGCGCTCTTCACCGTTGAAGAAACGGCGCACGCCGAACTTGCTCGACAGCGGGCCGGCGACGGGTTTGTCCAGCAGCAGGTTGCTCGGCGTGTTCGGGCTGAACGTGCGGTAGGCGGTGATCTGCTCAGCCAGTTCACGCTCGATGCGCTTGAGGTTCTCCGGGTCCGGATTGACCTGTTGCGTGTTCTTCAGCGTGATGCGCTGTTCCGGGTATTTTTTGTTGCCAACAGTGAAACCCAGATTGCGACCGCCGCTGCTGATGGACTGTGCGCCCGGTTTGACCGTCAGCGGCACGCCGACAATGGCCAGCCAGTTGTTCTGTTCCTTGACCACAAGCACCGGTTTGCCCTGATAGCTGGCTTTTGGCGTCTGGGCGGAAGCGCCCAAATCGATCACGGCCACGCCGCCCGGCACGGGTTTGTTCAGCAGGCGGGTGATGTAGCTGTCGGCGTGGGCGTTGAAGGTCAGGCACAGCAACAGCAGTGGAGCTAAAAAGCGCGGCATGGATCAGTCCAGTAAAGAAAGGGTGACAGGCGTCAGGTGATTGTCTTCGACCCGGACCTGCAGTTCGCCTTCACCCAGTTTGGCGGTCAGGCGCTGGCCGGTGCGGGTTTGCCCGGCGCTGCGGATCGCCTTGCCGCGCTCGTCCAGCAAAATGCTGTAGCCACGGCCGAGAGTCGCCAGTGGGCTGACCACATGCAACGTCTGCATCTGGCTGTGCAGTTGCAGGCGACGGCTCTTCAGCCCTTCGCGGATGGCGCGGGGGAGGCGTTCGGCCAGGCTGTCGAGGCGCTGGCGCAGCATCGCCAGTTGACGTCCCGGATGCTGCCCGGCCAGCCGTGTCTCCAGACGGATCAAACGTTCACGACGCGTGTTGAGGCTGCGCTCGAACGCGCGGCGCATGCGCATGTCCAGGTCGTCCAGACGTTGCGCTTGCTGGCGCAAACGTTCGCCGGGATGGCGCAGACGTCGAGAGATGCCTTCCAGTCGCAGCCGGTCGCGCATCAAACGGTCGCGCATGCGCATCACCAATCGGCGGTGCAGGCTTTCGACCCGGCGTACCAGGTCGCTGGAATCTGGTGCCAGCAGTTCGGCGGCCGCGGAGGGTGTCGGGGCGCGAACGTCGGCGACGAAGTCACTGATCGATACGTCGGTTTCATGGCCGACGGCGCTGACGATCGGTGTTACGCAGGCGTCAACGGCGCGGGCAACCGCTTCTTCGTTGAAGCACCAGAGGTCTTCCAGCGAACCACCGCCACGGGCCAGGATCAACGCATCGAAGCCGCGGGCATCCGCCAGTTTCAAGGCGCGGACAATCTGCGCGGTGGCTTCGCGGCCCTGCACGGCGGTGGGGATCAGCGTTAGCTGTATTTGCGGCGCACGGCGACGAAACACGCTGATGATGTCGCGGATCACAGCGCCGGTAGGCGAACTGATGATGCCGATGCGTTGTGGGTGCGCCGGCAGCGGCACCTTGCGTTCGGCGCTGAACAGGCCTTCGGCACTGAGTTTTTCCTTGAGCGCATCGAAGGCCAGGCGCAAGGCGCCATCCCCGGCCGGCTCTACGGTGTCGAGGATCAGCTGATAATCGCCGCGTCCTTCGAACAACGAGACTTTGCCGCGCACCTTGACCGCCAGGCCATCCTTCAAGGCCTGACGCACGCGCGCGGCGTTTTGCCGAAACAGTGCGCAACGCACCTGGGCGCCGCTGTCCTTGAGGGTGAAATACACGTGGCCGGACGCCGGGCGGGCGAGGTTGGATATTTCGCCCTCGACCCAGATGTTGCTGAACACGTCTTCGAGCAACACCCGCGCACGGCCGTTGAGCTGGCTGACGGTCAGGACCTCGCGGTCCAGGCCGAGTCTTGCAAAGGGATCTTTAATCATGGGGCGCAGTTTAAAGGCATTTTCCAAGTGAATGCACGATCCCTATATCACCAAATGATCGATGAACTGTTGAACCAGCGTCGTTGGGTGTTTGCGGTATGCCAAGGCGACGCTGCTATGGCTGTCGGGGTCTGCCAATGGCAGAAAATGGACGTCGGGTGGCGCAATGTCCTGCATCGATTCCGGCAAAAGGGCGATACCAAATCCCGCCTGGATTAATTGCAGTTGCGTGGTTTTACGCGACATCACCCGAGCTGCTTTGGGAAAGAAACCCTGGCGCATGCACAACTGCGCAGACAGGTAGCTAAGCCCTCCTCGTTGGGGGTGAGGGATGGAAATAAACGCTTCTTCACGTAACTGTCCCAGGTTGATTGGCTGCCCGGGTATGTCCCCGGCCAACCAGTGATCGGGCGGAACTGCCACCAGCAAAGGTTCATCGTAAAGCACCTCTATCTGTATCCCTTCGCACTGGCGGAGCAATGGCAAACGCAATAGACCGACATCCAGTCGACCGTCTGCCAATTCTTGCAGCTGCGCTTCGGAAGACAACTGGGCGATGTCCATGGATACACCGGGATGATGTTCAAGATAATCGCTGACACTGCGTAGCAGTCGGCCGCTCATGGGCACCGTGCTGGAATGACTCAGGCGTAAGGTACCGGTTTGGCCACTACCGATCTTGGTGGCCATTTCGCTGGCCTTGACCAGTTCGCTCAACAGATTTTTGGCTCGGGGTAAAAAAGCTTCCCCCGCAGGTGTGAGCTGGGGCCTGCGTGCAGTACGTTCAAAGAGCGGGGTTTGCAGGTGCGCTTCCATGTCCTTGATTTGTCGACTCAGCGCCGACTGGGCGATGAACAGGCGCTCGGCTGCGGCCCCAAAACTGCCGCACTCAGCGATTTCTACGAAGTAACGCAGTTGCCGGATTGAAAGCACAAGGCATGCCTTTTTGAGATTGGTGGGTGGCTTTGACGATATTAGTCGCAACCCTCGGCAATGGCTAAAGTCAGCGAACTTAAATAGAGGAACGCTGCAATGAGCGTATTGACGTTGCTGGGGCAATGGCCGTTTGGCGCCATGGACTGGCTGGTGATTGGTGGGGGCATCGCCCTGGCTTACATCGTGTTTGGCATCGCCGGTTTCGGCACCGCGTTGGTGGCGGGGCCGATTCTGATTCTGTTTATGCCGCTGTCGAAGATCGTACCGCTGCTGGTGTTGCTGGATTTCGTCGCGGCTTTCGGCAATCTGCTGCCTTCGCGGCGTGATGTGGCCAGGCCGGAGTTGCTGCGGTTGCTGCCGTGTATGGCGGTGGGCTGCACCGTGGGGGTGGTTTTTCTGCTGAACCTCAAGTCGGATCTGTTGCTGTTGTTGATGGGGCTGTTTATCAGCGCCTATGCGATCTACAGCCTGTGGGTGAAAAGCCGGCCGACGCAATTGTCCGCAGCATGGGCAGTGCCGATGGGTACCGTGGGCGGGATGTTTGGCGCGTTGTTCGGCAGTGGTGGGTTTTTGTATGCGATCTATCTGAACAGTCGTTTGTCCAAGGAGGCGGCGCGAGCGACCCAGAGTGCATTGATCAGCTGCAGCACGGTGGTGCGATTGAGCCTGTTCGTTATCGCGGGTGTGTATGCCGATTTGCCGTTGCTGGCGCTGGCGGTGTGCCTGCTGCCGGCCATGGCGCTGGGACTGTGGATCGGCCGACGGCTGACCATGAAGCTGTCGCGCGAGGCGTTCGTGCGCTTGGTGACCTGGTTGGTGCTGGCCAGCGGGATTGCCTTGATTGGGCGCTACTTGAGCACCTGAACAGATAACGGCGATGTCTCGCGCCGCTCTGTAGAAGTCCGGCTTGCCGGCGATAGCGTCCTCAAGGGCCTCATCGCCGGCAAGCCGGGCTCCTACAGAGTTTGCGGTTCGCAAGAGAGCGGTTCGATCGACGGGGCAGGGCGTCAGTCGTTGTACTGACTCAACAGCCGTTCCAGTCGCGCACTGAGGCGTCGTTTGATTTCGGTTTCGATGTGCGGGGCGAAGTCGTCGATCACGTCTTGCATGATCAGCTCTGCGGCGGCGCGCAGTTCGCTGTCCAGGTGCAGCAAATCGTCCGGGTTCTTGCTGGCCACTGGCGCAGGTGCCGGTTCGGCAACGGGTGCCGGGGCTGGCGGTGCGACGCTCGGTGCGGGTTCGCTGACGGCGTCGAACAACATGGGAATCTGTTCCTGGTCGTCGTCCTCGACCGTTTCGGTCAGCAGTGGTGGTTGCAGGTTTTCGTCGCCGAGCAACTGGCGGATCGACTCAAGGTCATCCAGCAGGTGAGACGGTTGCAGCGGTTTTGGAGTGTCCATCGGAATGCTCAGAGTCGCTGTAAACGGTGGTCTTGCAGAGGATAGCCTTGTTCGCGGTAGAAACGAAAACTCTCCCGCGCGGTCTGGCGAATTGTCGGGTCTTCCACCACCACTTCCGCCACGCGGGCGAAACGCGGGGCGAAGGCCGGGACTTTCAGGTCGAGGTTGACCAGCAAGTCTTGATGCTGACCGCAGTCATCGCCAAAACCCAGCACGATCAAGCCGTCCGGTTCATTTTCGGCGGGACCGTGGGGCACGAAGCTTTCGCCCTTGAAGGTCCACAGGCGTGCATCGAGGTCATCGCGCTGGGTCGCATCGCTGCAATGCAGGTAAACGCGGTGGCCCATGCGCCAGGCTTTTTCGGTGAGCTTGCAGGCGAAATCCAGGCGTGCCGAAGGGTCGGCGCTGGGCAGGATATAGAAGTCGACTTTGGTCATTGCGGTTCCTGAGCCGGGGCGGCGTTGCCCGAAAGCAACGCCCCCTGGATCATTGGTTTCAGGCTTTGGCGCGGTCCAGCAGGTACTGGGTCAGCAGGGGGACCGGACGGCCAGTGGCGCCCTTGTCCTTGCCGCCGCTGATCCATGCGGTACCGGCGATGTCCAGATGCGCCCAGTTCAGGTTCTTGGTGAAGCGCGACAGGAAGCAGGCAGCGGTGATGGTGCCGGCTTTCGGGCCGCCGATGTTGGCGATGTCGGCGAACGGGCTGTCCAGTTGCTCCTGGTACTCATCGAACAGCGGCAGTTGCCAGGCACGGTCGTCAGCAGCTTTGCCGGCGCTCAGCAGTTGGCCGATCAGTTCGTCGTTGTTGCCCAGCAAGCCCGAGGTGTGCGAGCCCAGTGCAACGATGCAGGCGCCGGTCAGGGTGGCGATGTCGATCACCGCTTGCGGCTTGAAGCGCTCGGCGTAGGTCAGGGCGTCGCACAGCACCAGGCGGCCTTCGGCGTCGGTGTTGAGGATTTCCACGGTCTGGCCGCTCATGGTGGTGACGATGTCACCCGGGCGTGCAGCGTTGCCGCTCGGCATGTTTTCGGCACAGGCCAAAATGCACACCAGGTTGATCGGCAGATTCAGCTCAAGCACGGCACGCAGGGTACCGAACACGCTGGCCGCGCCGCCCATGTCGTACTTCATTTCATCCATGCCGGCGCCCGGCTTCAGGCTGATGCCGCCAGTGTCGAAGGTGATGCCTTTGCCGACCAGTGCGTACGGCTTCTCGGATTTCTTGCCGCCGTTGTACTGCATGACGATCAGGCGCGGCGGTTGAGCGCTGCCCTGGCCGACCGCGTAGAACGAGCCCATGCCCAGAGCCTTGATCTTCTTCTCGTCGAGGACTTCGACTTTCAGATCCTTGAACTCTTTGCCCAGGTCTTTCGCCTGCTCGCCGAGGAAGGTCGGGTGGCAGATGTTAGGCGGCAGGTTGCCCAGGTTGCGGGTGAAGGCCATGCCGTTAGCGATCGCGGTAGCGTGAGTCACGGCGCGCTGCACTTCAGCCTGAGCGGCCTTGATGGTCAGCAGGGTGATTTTCTTCAGCGCGAGAGGTTCGACTTTCTGGCTTTTGAACTGATCGAACGTGTATTCGCCATCTACCAGGGTTTCAGCCAGCAGGCGGGTCTTGCCGTAGCTGTCGCGACCTTTGACCACGACTTCGTCGAGCGCCAGTACCGCGTCGCTGCCGCCCAGGCCTTTGAGGGTGTTGAGGATGCCGGCGATGATTTTACGGAACGGGCGATCACCCAGTTCGTCGTCCTTGCCCACGCCCACCAGCAGCACGCGGTCGGCCTTGAGGTTCGGCAGGCTGTGCAGCATCAGGCTCTGGCCAACTTTACCGGCCAGATCGCCGCGCTTGAGTACGGTGCTGATCGCGCCACCGCTCAATTCATCGAGTTGTTTGGCCACGGCGCCGAGCTTGCGGCCTTCGCTGACGGCAACCACCAGCGTGGCGGTCTTCAACGTTTCCGGGTTTACGCTTTTTACAACCAGTTCCATGTCCGGTTCCCTGAATTGATGGTGATCTCGCAAGTGCCCGACACCGTATGTGCGCCCACTTGCCTATAAAGAGAAAGACGCCAGGTCGATCGGCGACAAAGGCCGCAGTTTGAACCTCGCTACCGGCGCCTGACAACCCTCGGTTGTGCGATCTTCATGGTTTGCAGGCCACAGCAGGAGCGAGCTTGCTCGCGAGGAGCCCCGGACCGCTGTGGGGTTTCTGGGTTGTCGCGTTATCGTTGACGAGCATCGCGAGCAAGCTCGCTACTACAAGGTGCTTCAATGCATTGCGCAGTGACAGGCGCACCCAATCACAGGATAATGCGCCATCTTTTTCGGCGGCTCCTGCCTTGCGGGCTGTCTGATACGTTTGCTTGTTTGGCCGCCTTAGCCTGACAACCCTGGAGTGTCTGGTTTGATTGTCTTCCGTTATCTGTCCCGCGAAGTCCTCTTGACCTTGAGCGCCGTCAGCGCCGTGCTGCTGGTCATCATCATGAGCGGCCGCTTCATCAAATACCTTGCCCAGGCAGCTGCGGGTCAACTCGATCCGGGCTCGTTGTTCCTGATCATGGGTTTTCGCATGCCGGGCTTTCTCCAGCTGATTTTGCCGCTGGGGCTGTTTCTGGGGATCCTGCTCTCCTACGGTCGCCTTTATCTTGAGAGCGAAATGACCGTCCTGTCGGCCACTGGCATGAGCCAGCAGCGCCTGTTTTGCATGACCCTTTTCCCGGCGACACTGGTGGCGTTGATCGTTGCCTGGTTGAGCCTGAGCCTGGCCCCACAGGGCGCCAATCAATTTCAATTGCTGCTGAACAAGCAGGATGCACTGACCGAGTTCGATACCCTGGAACCCGGCCGTTTCCAGGCCCTGCGCGACGGTACCCGAGTGACGTATACCGAACAGCTGTCGGATAATCGCGTCAATCTGGGCGGAGTGTTCATTTCCCAGAAAAACCTCAATTCAGACAAAAAGGACCGCGGGATCTCCGTATTGGTGGCTGAAAAGGGTCGTCAAGAGATCCGCCCCGACGGCAACCGCTACCTGATCCTCGATAACGGCTATCGCTATGACGGTAATCCGGGGCAGGCCGACTACCGGGCGATCAAGTACGACGAGTACGGTGTGTTGCTGCCCAAGCCTGATGTCAGCGACGAAGTCACCGACCGCGATGCCATGACCACGGCCACCTTGCTGGGCAGCGATGACATTCGTTCGCGCACCGAGCTGCAATGGCGTTTGTCCCTGCCATTGCTGGTGTTCATCGTGACCTTGATGGCGGTGCCGCTGTCGCGGGTCAATCCGCGCCAGGGCCGATTCCTCAAGCTGCTGCCGGCGATTCTTCTTTACATGGCTTACCTGTCCATCCTGATTGCCGCCCGCGGCGCCCTCGAAAAAGGCAAGATTCCACCAGCGCTGGGTTTATGGTGGGTTCACGGGATCTTCCTGGTCATTGGCCTGGGCCTGCTTTACTGGGAACCCTTGCGCTTGAAGATGGCGAGTCGCCGCAGCAAGCTGGAGGTGGCCCGTGGTTAAGCTGGATCGCTACATCGGTATCAGTGTGTTCATGGCGATTCTCGCAGTGCTCGGGATCATCCTGGGCCTGGCCACGCTGTTTGCGTTCATTGATGAAATGAGTGACGTCAGCGACACCTATACGCTGCTCGATGTGCTGAGCTATGTGTTGCTGACCGCACCGCGTCGTCTGTACGACATGCTGCCGATGGCGGCTCTGATCGGTTGCCTGATCGGCCTTGGCAGCCTGGCCAGCAACAGCGAATTGACCATCATGCGCGCCGCTGGCGTGTCGATTGGCCGAATCGTCTGGGCGGTGATGAAGCCGATGCTGGTGCTGATGCTGGCGGGTGTGCTGGTCGGCGAGTATGTCGCCCCGGCCTCTGAATCCATTGCCCAGGCCAACCGCTCGCTGGCTCAGGGCAGTGGCGACTCACAAAGCGCCAAACACGGCTTGTGGCACCGTCAGGGTGACGAGTTCATCCATGTCAACTCGGTCCAACCCAACGGTGTTCTGTACGGCGTGACCCGTTATCGCTTCGATAACGAGCGGCACATGTTGTCGGCGAGCTTCGCCAGGCGTGCGGAGTTCGACACGGATCACTGGCAGCTGTCGGACGTCAGCACCACGCTGTTCCATGAAAAGAACACCGAAGTGGTGTCTACACCGGTCGAGCGTTGGGATGTGGCGTTGAGCCCGCAATTGCTCAATACCGTGGTCATGACGCCGGAGTCGCTGTCGATCAGTGGTCTGTGGAGTTACATCCACTATCTGGCGGATCAGGGGCTGAACAATGGTCGCTACTGGCTGGCGTTTTGGGTCAAGGTGTTGCAGCCGTTGGTCACTGCCGCGCTCGTGCTGATGGCGATTTCCTTCATTTTCGGACCCTTGCGCTCGGTGACCCTCGGTCAGCGGGTCTTCACCGGCGTGCTGGTGGGCTTCACCTTCCGCATCGTCCAGGATCTGTTGGGGCCTTCGAGCCTGGTATTCGGGTTCCCGCCGCTGTTTTCCGTACTGCTGCCGGCCGGTGTCTGTGCCCTGGCGGGGCTCTGGTTACTACGACGCGCCGGATGATGGCAGGGTAAAACCCCGCGTTTGATGACAAAGAAACGCCCCGGTCGCAAGGCCGGGGCGTTTTTGTACGTGCCGTCTGACCTGCGAACGTGACGCTTGCGCCGTGGATCAGGTACAATTCCCGGCTATTTTTCGGCGGGCTATGCCTGCAGCCTTTTTGAGTGTTGATCCGTGAGTGATTTGAGTCATATCCGCAATTTCTCCATCATCGCCCACATTGACCATGGCAAGTCGACGCTGGCCGATCGCTTCATCCAGATGTGTGGCGGCCTCGCCGAGCGCGAAATGGAAGCCCAGGTTCTGGACTCCATGGACCTCGAGCGCGAGCGCGGGATCACCATCAAGGCTCACAGCGTTACTCTGTATTACAAGGCCAAAGACGGCATCAACTACCAGTTGAACTTCATTGATACCCCCGGCCACGTTGACTTCACCTATGAGGTGAGCCGTTCGCTGGCTGCCTGTGAGGGCGCGCTGCTGGTGGTCGACGCCGGTCAAGGCGTTGAAGCACAGTCGGTTGCCAACTGCTACACGGCCATCGAGCAGGGCCTGGAAGTGATGCCGGTGCTGAACAAGATCGACCTGCCACAGGCCGATCCGGACCGCGTCAAAGAAGAAATCGAAAAAATCATCGGCATCGATGCCACTGACGCGGTCACGTGCTCTGCCAAGACCGGTCTGGGCGTCGATGAAGTGCTTGAGCGTCTGGTCGCCACCATTCCAGCACCGACCGGCAACTACGAAGATCCGCTGCAAGCGTTGATCATCGACTCCTGGTTCGACAACTACCTGGGCGTTGTGTCCCTGGTGCGCGTTCGCCATGGCCGCGTGAAGAAGGGCGACAAGATCCTGGTCAAATCCACCGGCAAGATCCACCTGGTGGACAGCGTCGGTGTATTCAACCCGAAGCACACCCCTACCGCTGACCTCAAGGCCGGTGAAGTGGGCTTCATCATCGCCAGCATCAAGGACATTCACGGTGCGCCAGTGGGCGACACCCTGACCTTGAACACCACGCCAGACGTGGACGTGCTGCCAGGCTTCAAACGCATTCAGCCGCAGGTGTATGCCGGTCTGTTCCCGGTCAGCTCCGACGACTTCGAAGACTTCCGTGAAGCGCTGCAAAAGCTCACCCTGAACGACTCGTCGCTGCAATACACGCCGGAAAGCTCCGACGCACTGGGCTTCGGCTTCCGTTGCGGTTTCCTCGGCATGCTGCACATGGAAATCATCCAGGAGCGCCTGGAGCGCGAGTACAACCTGGACCTGATCACCACGGCGCCGACGGTAATCTTCGAGCTGCTGCTCAAGACCGGCGAGACGATCTACGTCGATAACCCGTCCAAGCTGCCGGACCTGTCTTCCATCGAAGACATGCGCGAGCCGATCGTGCGCGCCAACATTCTTGTGCCGCAAGAGCACCTGGGTAACGTCATTACCCTGTGCATCGAAAAACGTGGTGTACAGGTCGACATGCTGTTCCTCGGCACTCAGGTACAAGTGACCTACGACCTGCCGATGAACGAAGTGGTCCTGGACTTCTTCGACCGTCTGAAATCCACCAGCCGCGGCTATGCTTCGCTGGACTACCATTTCGATCGTTATCAATCGGCTAGTCTGGTGAAACTGGACGTGCTGATCAACGGTGACAAGGTCGATGCCCTGGCGCTGATCGTGCACCGTGACAACTCGCACTACAAAGGTCGCCAACTGACCGAGAAGATGAAAGAACTGATTCCGCGGCAGATGTTCGACGTGGCAATCCAGGCCGCCATTGGCGGGCAGATTGTGGCGCGTACAACCGTCAAGGCGCTCAGAAAGAACGTATTGGCCAAATGCTACGGTGGTGACGTCAGCCGTAAGAAGAAACTGCTGGAAAAGCAAAAGGCCGGTAAAAAACGCATGAAGCAGGTCGGTAACGTGGAAATTCCACAAGAAGCCTTCCTTGCCGTGCTCAGGTTGGATAGTTAGGTCCTATGTCACTAAATTTCCCGCTGTTGCTGGTCATCGCCGTGTTTGTCTGCGGCCTGTTGGCGTTGCTTGATCTGTTGATCCTGGCGCCGCGTCGGCGTGCTGCCATCACCTCCTATCAGGGCAGCGTCAGCCAGCCGGACATGGTCGTGGTCGAGAAACTGAACAAAGAACCGCTGCTGGTTGAATACGGCAAGTCGTTCTTCCCGGTGTTGTTCATCGTGTTGGTGCTGCGTTCGTTCCTGGTGGAACCGTTCCAGATTCCGTCCGGTTCGATGAAGCCGACCCTGGATGTCGGCGACTTCATCCTGGTGAGCAAGTTTTCCTACGGGATTCGCCTGCCGGTGATCGACAAGAAAGTCATCGACGTCGGTGATCCGCAGCGCGGTGATGTGATGGTGTTCCGCTATCCAAGCGATCCGAACGTCAACTACATCAAGCGTGTGGTGGGCCTGCCGGGTGACAAGATTCGCTACACCGCCGACAAGCGATTGTTCGTCAACGGTGAATCGGTTGCCGAACAATTGCTCGGCTCCGAGCCGGGCACGCTGGGCAGCGCGGAACTCTACAAGGAAAAGCTCGGTGTCGCCGAGCACCTGATCCGCAAGGAAATGAGCCGCTACCGCGCCACGCCTGACCGTTCGTGGACTGTGCCTGCCGGGCACTACTTCATGATGGGCGACAACCGCGATAACTCGAACGACAGTCGCTACTGGGATGATCCGAGCATTCCCAAGGATCTGCTGGGCATGGTTCCCGACAAGAATATCGTCGGCAAGGCCTTCGCGGTCTGGATGAGCTGGCCGGAACCCAAACTCAGTCACCTGCCGAATTTCTCGCGGGTTGGCCTGATCAAGTAATCAAACACGGCGCTGTTGAACACAGCGCCGAATGCATTTCTGGAACCGACACAATCGGTGCCCGGGAGCATGAAGCCAATGATATTCAGGACGTTATTTTTGAACACAGCGTTAATTGTCCCAGGCCTGCGCCGAATCCCGGCGGTGGCGGTGGAATCCAACCACGAACTCAGCGTGGGTAAACCGTGAGCGTCTCCTTAAGCCGTCTCGAGCGTCAGCTCGGCTACACCTTCAAGGATCAGGAGCTGATGGTCCTGGCCCTGACTCACCGCAGTTTTGCCGGGCGTAACAATGAACGCCTGGAATTCCTCGGTGATGCCATCCTCAACTTCGTTGCTGGCGAGGCGCTGTTCGATCGCTTCCCGCTGGCCCGCGAAGGCCAGTTGTCGCGTTTGCGCGCACGCCTGGTGAAAGGTGAGACCCTGGCCGTACTGGCCCGTGGTTTCGACCTTGGCGATTACCTGCGCCTGGGCTCTGGCGAGTTGAAAAGCGGCGGTTTCCGTCGCGAGTCGATTCTGGCCGATGCCCTCGAAGCGCTGATCGGTGCGATCTACCTTGATGCCGGCATGGAAATGGCCCGCGAGCGTGTGCTTGCCTGGCTGGCCGGCGAGTTCGAAGGCCTGACGCTGGTCGACACCAACAAAGATCCAAAGACCCGCCTGCAGGAATTCCTGCAGTCCCGTGGTTGCGAACTGCCGCGTTACGAAGTGGTGGATATCCAGGGTGAACCGCATTGCCGGACGTTCTTCGTCGAATGCGAAATCATCTTACTGAATGAAAAAAGCCGAGGTCAGGGTGTGAGTCGTCGTATTGCCGAACAGGTAGCGGCCGCCGCAGCACTGATTGCCCTGGGTGTGGAGAATGGCAATGACTGATTCAAACGCAACTCGCTGTGGCTATGTTGCCATCGTCGGCCGTCCCAACGTGGGCAAGTCCACGCTGCTGAACCACATCCTGGGTCAGAAGCTGGCGATCACCTCGCGCAAGCCGCAAACCACCCGTCACAACATGCTCGGTATCAAGACCGAAGGTGATGTGCAGGCGATCTACGTCGACACCCCCGGCATGCACAAGGGTGGCGAAAAGGCCCTGAACCGCTACATGAACAAGACCGCTTCGGCGGCGTTGAAAGACGTCGACGTGGTGATCTTCGTGGTGGACCGCACCAAGTGGACCGAAGAAGACCAGATGGTTCTGGAGCGCGTGCAGTACGTGACCGGCCCGCTGATCGTCGCGCTGAACAAGACCGACCGCATCGAAGACAAGGCCGAGCTGATGCCGCACCTGAGCTGGTTGCAGGAGCAGCTGCCGAACGCGCAGATCATCCCGATTTCCGCGCAGCACGGGCACAACCTCGAAGCGCTGGAGCGCGTGATCGCCGGTTACCTGCCGGAAAACGATCACTTCTTCCCGGAAGACCAGATCACTGACCGCAGCAGCCGTTTCCTCGCCGCCGAACTGGTGCGCGAGAAAATCATGCGCCAGATGGGCGCCGAGCTGCCTTACCAGATCACCGTCGAAATCGAAGAGTTCAAGCAGCAGGGCAAGACCCTGCACATCCATGCCTTGATTCTCGTCGAGCGTGATGGCCAGAAGAAGATCATCATTGGCGACAAGGGTGAGCGCATCAAGCGCATCGGCACCGAGGCGCGCAAGGACATGGAGCTGCTGTTTGACTCCAAGATCATGCTCAACCTGTGGGTCAAGGTTAAGGGCGGCTGGTCCGATGACGAGCGCGCATTGCGTTCGCTGGGTTACGGCGACCTGTAACACTCCGAAAGCCCCCCTGTAGGAGCGAGCTTGCTCGCGATGGACTTGAGAGCGCCGCGTTCATTCAGAAAGCCCGCGTTATCGTTATCCACCATCGCGAGCAAGCTCGCTCCTACAGTATGTGAGACTTGATGTCCTCAACTCCGCCCATCGCTCAACCCGCCTACGTCCTGCACTCCCGCGCCTACCGCGAAAACAGTGCGTTGGTGGACTTCCTCACGCCGCAAGGTCGGCTGCGGGCGGTGTTGCGCAGTGCGCGAGGCAAGGCCGGGACGCTGGCGCGGCCGTTCGTGCCGCTGGAAGTCGAATTCCGGGGCAGGGGAGAGCTGAAGAATGTCGGGCGAATGGAAAGTGCCGGCATTTCGACCTGGCTCAACGGCGAGGCATTGTTCAGCGGGCTTTACCTCAATGAACTGCTGATTCGCCTGCTGCCCGCCGAAGACCCGCTTCCCTCGGTGTTTGATCACTACGCCGCGACCCTGCTGGCGCTGGCCGAAGGTCGACCGCTGGAGCCGTTGCTGCGCTCCTTCGAGTGGCGCTTGCTCGATGATCTCGGTTACGGTTTTTCGTTGATTCTCGATATCCACGACGCCCCCATCGCGCCGGACGGCCTCTACCGCTTGCAAGTGGATGCGGGGCTGGAGCGGGTGTATCTGCTGCAACCCGGTCTGTTCAATGGCGCCGAACTGCTGGCCATGGCCGAAGCCGATTGGTCTGCCCCTGGTGCTCTGTCTGCCGCCAAGCGCTTGATGCGCCAGGCGTTGGCCGTTCATTTGGGCGGACGTCCACTTGTCAGTCGCGAGCTGTTTCGCAAGCCCTGATCACACCGTATGCTGTGCACCGAACTTTCTCTTCTTCTGGAGCGCTTTCCGTGACCACCAGCACCCGCATTCTTCTTGGCGTGAACATCGACCACGTTGCCACCCTGCGTCAGGCCCGGGGCACTCGTTACCCGGATCCGGTCAAGGCAGCGCTGGACGCGGAAGAGGCAGGCGCCGACGGCATTACCGTGCACCTGCGTGAAGACCGTCGCCACATTCAGGAACGCGACGTTCTGGTGCTCAAGGATGTGCTGCAAACCCGCATGAACTTCGAAATGGGCGTCACCGAAGAAATGATGCAGTTCGCCGAGCGCATCCGCCCGGCACACATCTGTCTGGTGCCGGAAACCCGTCAGGAGCTGACCACCGAAGGTGGCCTGGATGTCGCGGGGCAGGAAGCGCGCATCAAGGCAGCGGTTGAGCGTCTGTCGAAGATCGGTTCTGAAGTGTCGTTGTTCATCGATGCCGACGAGCGCCAGATCGAAGCCTCGCGCCGTGTCGGTGCTCCAGCCATCGAACTGCACACCGGACGTTATGCCGATGCCGAAACCCCGACCGACGTGGCCGAAGAGCTCAAGCGTGTGGCCGATGGCGTGGCGTTTGGTCTGGCCCAGGGCCTGATCGTCAATGCCGGCCATGGCCTGCACTATCACAACGTTGAAGCCGTGGCGGCGATCAAGGGCATCAACGAGCTGAACATCGGCCATGCGCTGGTGGCCCATGCGTTGTTCGTGGGCTTCAAGTCGGCGGTGTCGGAGATGAAGGCGCTGATTCTGGCGGCGGCGCTCAAAGGCTGACATCGGGGCGCTACCATCGCTGGCAAGCCGGCTCCTACAAATCTGTGTCGATCCGCAATGGTGGGCTAACCCTGTAGGAGCTGGCTTGCCAGGGAAGGCGATCTTGAAGGTGCCATGGAGTCAGAGCGGCGCAGCCTCTTGAGCCGGTTTGCTCTTGTCGATCCCCGGAACCAGCAGTTTGCCCTCGGCCACCTGATCGCCTTCAAGCTGCGGCTGCGTGACCCAGGTCAGGATGTCGTAGTAGCGACGGATGTTCGCCACAAAGTGCACCGGTTCGCCGCCACGGGCGTAGCCGTAACGGGTTTTGCTGTACCACTTCTTTTCTGACAGGCGCGGCAGGATCTTCTTCACGTCCAGCCATTTGTCCGGGTTCAACCCTTCCTTGGCCGTCAGTTTGCGCGCGTCATCCAGATGGCCGCTGCCGACGTTGTAGGCGGCCAGGGCAAACCAGGTGCGATCAGGTTCCTGGATCGAATCGTCGAGCTGCTCTTTCATATAAGCCAGGTACTTGGCGCCGCCCATAATGCTTTGCTTGGGGTCGAGGCGGTTGGACACGCCCATGGCCTGCGCGGTGTTCTGGGTCAGCATCATCAGGCCGCGCACGCCGGTCTTGGACGTGACTGCGGGCTGCCACAACGATTCCTGGTAACCGATCGCTGCGAGCAGGCGCCAGTCGACTTTCTCTTTCTTGGCATACGCCTTGAAGTGCTGCTCGTACTTGGGCAGACGCTGCTGCAAGTGCTGGGCGAAGGTGGTGGCACCCATGTAGCCGAGAACGTCGACGTGCCCGTAGTAGCGGTCTTTGAGGCGCTGCAACGTGCCGTTCTTCTTGACCTTGTCGAGGTAGTCGTTGATTTCGTTGAGCAGGCTGTTGTCATCGCCCAGCGCGACGGCCCAGCTCTGGTTGCTGGCATCACCCAGGTCAAAGGCGACACGGATGCTGGAGAAATACACCTGGTTCATCGCGACTTCGTTGGAGTCGACCAGGGTCAGATCGATCTGACCTTCGTCGACCATGCGCAGGAGATCAACGACCTCAACCGCGTCAGACTCTTCGTATTCGATGCCGGGAAATTTCTGTTTCAGCTGCGCCAGTTGCTCGGCGTGGGTGCTGCCCTTGAGCACCATGATCTTCTTGCCTACCAGATCCTTCGCATCGGTCGGCCGCGATTGGCCGTTGCGATAGATGACCTGAGGAGTCACTTCCAGATAGGAGTGGGAAAACCGCACCTGTTTTTTGCGTTCTTCGCTGCCGACCAGGCCGGCAGCCGCCAGCACCGGGCCGTTGGGCTTGCCGACCTGATTGAACAGGTCGTCGAGGTTGTCGGCGGTCTCGATCTTGAGTTCGACGCCCAGATCCTCGGCAAAGCGCTTCACCAGCTCGTATTCGAAGCCGGTTTCGCCGTTACGATCCTGAAAGTAGGTGGCGGGGCTGTTTCGCGTAACCACGCGCAGCACACCATCCTCCTTTACGCGCTCGAGCGTGTTGGGTTTATCAACACAGCCACCGAGCACCAGGAAGAGTCCGGTTGCGATCAGCCATTTGGCGTACCGCGGACGCAAAGCCGTTGGGGAAAACATCTGCGCAGTATACGCAAAGGACCACGGGCGCCATATCTCGACAGCGAGGGGGTTGTCTGCTAGACATCACAAAACCGGCCGAAACCCCACTGGAATGGGCCTTTCGTGCATTTTGTTACAGTAAAAATAAGCGGTTGTGTCACGCCTGATTAACCTGACTTTCGAGGCAGAAACACAGATCGACACTCGAGTGCAACCGTGCGTAGCGTTTCGGGTGATGTCGCGGGCGGTTTAGGCTAGAATGCACGGCCTCAAAGCACACCCCTTCCCGAGGCTGTCCCGAAGATGTTGATCCTGCGCGGCGCTCCTGCCCTTTCTGCCTTTCGCCACAGCAAACTCCTTGAGCAACTGAGCCAGAAGGTTCCGGCTGTCAGTGGCTTGTATGCTGAATTCGCTCACTTCGCCGAAGTCACCGGCGTCCTGACCGGCGACGAACAGCAGGTGCTTGCGCGCCTTCTGAAGTACGGCCCTAGCGTTCCAGTACAAGAGCCGACCGGTCGTCTGTTTCTGGTGTTGCCGCGTTTCGGCACCATCTCGCCGTGGTCGAGCAAGGCCAGCGACATCGCTCGCAACTGCGGCCTGGCGAAAATCCAGCGGCTTGAGCGCGGTATCGCGTTCTACGTGGCCGGCCAGTTCAGCGACGCTGAAGCCCAGCTGATTGCCGACGGCCTGCACGACCGCATGACCCAGATCGTCCTCGGCAACCTGGAACAGGCTGCCGGTCTGTTCAGCCACGCCGAACCGAAGCCCCTGACCGCCATCGACGTGTTGGGTGGCGGCCGCGCCGCGCTGGAAAAAGCCAACACCGAGCTGGGCCTGGCCCTGGCCGAAGACGAGATCGATTATCTGGTCAACGCCTTCGTCGGCTTGAAGCGCAACCCGCACGACATCGAACTGATGATGTTCGCCCAAGCGAACTCCGAGCACTGCCGTCACAAGATCTTCAACGCCAGTTGGGACATCGACGGCCAGAGCCAGGAAAAAAGCCTGTTCGGCATGATCAAGAACACCTACGTGATGCACAGCGAAGGCGTTCTGTCGGCTTATAAGGACAACGCTTCGGTAATCGTCGGCTCCGTGGCCGGTCGTTTCTTCCCGGACCCTGAGACCCGCCAGTACGGCGCGGTGCAGGAACCGGTGCACATCCTGATGAAGGTTGAAACCCACAACCACCCGACCGCGATTGCCCCGTTCCCGGGCGCATCCACCGGTTCCGGCGGCGAGATCCGCGACGAAGGTGCAACCGGCCGTGGCGCCAAGCCGAAGGCTGGCCTGACCGGTTTCACCGTGTCGAACCTGCAGATCCCGGGCTTTGAACAGCCGTGGGAAGTGCCATACGGCAAGCCTGAGCGCATTGTTACCGCGCTGGACATCATGATCGAAGGCCCGCTGGGCGGCGCTGCGTTCAACAACGAATTCGGTCGTCCGGCCCTGACCGGTTATTTCCGTACCTTCGAACAATCGATCACCACCCCGCACGGTGATGAAGTTCGCGGTTACCACAAGCCGATCATGCTGGCTGGCGGTATGGGCAACATCCGTGAAGAACACGTCAAGAAAGGCGAGATTCTGGTCGGCTCCAAGCTGATCGTGCTCGGCGGCCCGGCGATGCTGATCGGCCTGGGCGGCGGGGCGGCTTCCTCCATGGCCACCGGCACCAGCTCGGCAGACCTCGACTTCGCTTCCGTACAGCGTGAAAACCCTGAGATGGAGCGTCGCTGCCAGGAAGTCATCGACCGTTGCTGGCAACTGGGCGACAAGAACCCGATCAGCTTCATCCACGACGTGGGTGCGGGTGGTCTGTCCAACGCCTTCCCGGAACTGGTCAACGACGGCGACCGTGGTGGCCGTTTCGAACTGCGCAACATTCCAAACGACGAGCCGGGCATGGCCCCGCACGAAATCTGGTCCAACGAATCCCAGGAACGTTACGTTCTGGCAGTCGGCCCGGCTGACTTCGAGCGCTTCAAGGCGATCTGCGAACGTGAGCGTTGCCCGTTTGCCGTCGTCGGTGAGGCCACCGCCGAACCGCAACTGACCGTGACCGACAGCCACTTCGGCAACAGCCCGGTGGACATGCCGCTGGAAGTGCTGCTGGGCAAGGCTCCACGCATGCACCGTTCGGTGGTTCGTGAAAACGAACTGGGCGACGATTTCGATCCGTCGACCCTCGACATCGCCAACTGCGTCGAGCGCGTCCTGCATCACCCGGCCGTGGCGAGCAAGAGCTTCCTGATCACCATCGGCGACCGCACCATCACCGGCCTCGTGGCCCGTGACCAGATGGTCGGCCCGTGGCAGGTTCCGGTGGCCGACGTTGCCGTCACCGCCACCAGCTTCGACGTCTACACCGGTGAAGCCATGGCCATGGGCGAGCGTACTCCGCTGGCACTGCTGGACGCTCCGGCGTCGGGCCGCATGGCCATCGGTGAAACCCTGACCAACATCGCGGCTTCGCGTATCGGCAAGATCTCCGACATCAAACTGTCGGCGAACTGGATGTCGGCGGCCGGTCACCCGGGCGAAGACGCACGTCTGTACGACACCGTGAAAGCGGTCGGCATGGAGCTGTGCCCTGAGCTGGGCATCACCATTCCGGTGGGCAAGGACTCGATGTCCATGGCCACGCGCTGGAACGATGAAGGCGTGGACAAGTCCGTCACGTCGCCGATGTCCCTGATCGTGACCGGTTTCGCGCCAGTGACTGACATCCGTCAGACCCTGACCCCGCAACTGCGCATGGACAAGGGCACCACCGACCTGATCCTGATCGATCTGGGTCGTGGCCAGAACCGCATGGGCGCCTCGATCCTGGCTCAGGTTCACGGCAAGCTCGGCAGTCAGGCTCCGGACGTCGATGACGCCGAAGACCTCAAGGCCTTCTTCGCGGTGATCCAGGGCCTCAACGCCGACGGTCACCTGCTGGCCTACCACGACCGTTCCGACGGTGGTCTGCTGACCAGCGTTGTGGAAATGGCGTTTGCCGGTCACTGCGGCCTGAGCCTGAACCTCGACGGTCTGGCCGAAACGTCTGCCGACATCGCGGCCATCCTGTTCAACGAAGAGTTGGGCGCGGTCATCCAGGTTCGCCAGGATTCCACTCCAGACATCCTCGCGCAGTTCAGTGCTGCCGGTTTGGGTGATTGCGTGTCGGTGATCGGTCAGCCAATCAACAATGGCGAGATCGGCATCACCTTCAACGGTGACACCGTATTTGAAGGCCAGCGTCGTCTGCTGCAACGCCAGTGGGCCGAGACCAGCTACCAGATCCAGCGTCTGCGTGACAACGCCGACTGCGCCGAGCAAGAGTTCGACGTGCTGCTGGAAGAAGACAACCCGGGCCTGAGCGTCAAGCTGAGCTACGACGTCAACCAGGACATCGCCGCGCCTTACATCAAGAAAGGCATTCGCCCACAGGTTGCCGTACTGCGTGAGCAGGGCGTCAACGGTCAGGTGGAAATGGCGGCTGCGTTCGACCGCGCCGGTTTCAACGCGATCGACGTGCACATGAGCGACATTCTGGCCGGCCGTGTCGACCTGAACGAGTTCAAGGGCATGGTCGCTTGTGGCGGCTTCTCTTACGGCGACGTATTGGGTGCCGGTGAAGGCTGGGCGAAATCCGCGCTGTTCAACAGCCGTGCCCGCGATGCGTTCCAGGGTTTCTTTGAGCGCAACGACAGCTTCACCCTCGGCGTGTGCAACGGTTGCCAGATGATGTCCAACCTGCACGAGCTGATTCCGGGTAGCGAGTTCTGGCCGCACTTCGTGCGTAACCGCTCCGAACAGTTCGAAGCCCGTGTTGCAATGGTGCAGATCCAGGAGTCGAACTCGATCTTCCTGCAAGGCATGGCCGGTTCGCGCATGCCGATCGCCATCGCCCACGGTGAAGGCCATGCCGAGTTCGAAAGCGAAGAGGCACTGCTGCAAGCCGATCTGTCCGGTTGCGTGGCGATGCGTTTCGTCGACAACCACGGCAAGGTCACCGAAAGCTACCCGGCCAACCCGAACGGCTCGCCGCGCGGGATCACCGGTCTGACCAGTCGCGACGGTCGCGTAACCATCATGATGCCGCACCCGGAGCGTGTGTTCCGCGCCGTGCAGAACTCGTGGCGTTCGGATGAGTGGAACGAAGATGCTCCGCTGATGCGTATGTTCCGTAACGCTCGCGTCTGGGTTAACTGATAGCCGTGTACAAGCTCAGCTTCTTTGTTCCCGACAGTCATGTCGACGTGGTCAAAAGTGCCGTATTCGCCGCCGGTGGCGGGCGGATCGGTGCTTACGATCACTGTGCATGGCAGGTGTTGGGCCAGGGTCAGTTTCGCCCACTGGACGGCAGTCAGCCGTTCATTGGCGAAGCGGGGCAGGTCGAACAGGTCGAGGAATGGAAGGTTGAGCTGGTGGTCGCCGATGAGCTGATTCACTCGGTAGTGGCGGCGCTTAAACAGAGCCATCCCTACGAAACACCGGCTTATGAGGTGTGGCGGTTGGAGGATTTCTGATCTTTCCGCCGTTGAAACGAAAAACCCGCTGAAAGCGATTTCAGCGGGTTTTTTAATGCCCGTAGGAATGTGATCTCTGTGGCGAGGGGGCAAGCCCCCTCGCCACAAAAGCCCCAACTCAACACGAGGTCAGGGGCGAATCTCGATCATCGTGCCGTCCGGCACCAGGTTCCAGACTTCGCGCATGTCCATGTTGCGCATGGCGATGCAGCCGTCGGTCCAGTCCAGGGTGTGGAACAGGTTTTCCGGGTTTTCTTCGGTGTCCGGAGTCCCGTGGATCATGATCATGCCGCCAGGATCAACCCCTTCGCGCCGTGAACGGGCGGCGTCGCTGATGTTCGGGTAGGAAACATGCATCGCCAGGTTGAAGCGTTCGCTGACCTTGCGCCAGTCAACCCAGTAGAAACCTTCCGGCGTGCGTTTGTCGCCTTCCATCAGCTTCGGACCCGTGGGGCGTTTGCCCAGGGAAATGCGATAGGTCTTGATCGGCTTGCCGTCATTGATCAATTGCAATTGATGGGAAGACTTGAGAACCAGAATTTTCTCGATGACCTTGCCGTTCAGGGTTTCCACGGCAGAAGCCTGGGATACCGAGACGAACGACAAACAGAATAGGGCAAGCAACCAGCGCATTGAAACGATTCCCCAGGAGGTGTCGCGACTACATATATTTATAGGTGTTTTTGTAGGAGCTGCCGAAGGCTGCGATCTTTCGGCGGCTTCAGGAGTATCCAGTATGTATCAAGTGATGACAGGCTGAGCAAGCGGCGGGATCGATTCGGACCGTACGGGATAGACCTCGGTCCGCCGGTCAGCGAAGAAGCATTCTAAGGTACGGCCCACCGTGCGGAAAGCCAGCTCGTCCCAAGGGATGTCCGCTTCGTCGAATAATTGCACTTCCAGGCTCTCGGGGCCGGGGGCGAAGTCCAGGTCCGTCAGTTCGGCGCGGAAGAACACATGCACCTGACTGATGTGCGGCACGTCGATCAGGGTATAGATGCTCAGGTTGCGCACGCGGGCGCAGGCTTCTTCGGCGGTTTCACGAATGGCTGCCTGCTCGATGGTCTCGCCGTTTTCCATGAAACCGGCGGGCAGGGTCCAATAGCCGAGGCGTGGCTGGATGGCGCGGCGGCACAACAACACCTTGGTGCCCCAGGTCGCCACGCAGCCAGCGACGATATTGGGGTTCTGGTAATGAATCGTGTGACAGCTGTCGCAGACAAAACGCAGGCGCGAATCGCCCTCGGGAATGCGCTGGGTCACCGGGTTACCGCACTGGCTGCAAAATTTCATGCTTGGGTTCCTGAATGCTGCGCCTATCTTGGCGTGCGGCGGTGTCTGTCGGCAAGTTGTCGTTTCGCGACATGGGGCTGTTTCGGGGGTTGGGCGACCGCAATGATTGGTGCATGATGCAGGGTAAGGCACAGATCGAGAACACTCATGCTGGATGAGCTACTGCATCGGGTAAGTAATCATATTCCACGTACGCTGGAGACTGACCGTCGTTTCCCCGAGGCAGCGGTGCTGGTACCCATCACTCGCAGTGACGAGCCGGAACTGGTGCTGACATTGCGCGCCAGCGGGCTCTCGACCCACGGTGGCGAAGTGGCCTTTCCGGGCGGCCGCCGTGACCCCGGAGACCCCGACCTGATTTTCACCGCCCTGCGCGAAGCCGAGGAAGAAATCGGTTTGCCGCCGGGGCTGGTCGAAGTGATCGGCCCGCTCAGCCCGTTGATCTCCCTGCATGGCATCAGGGTCACGCCCTATGTCGGGGTGATTCCCGACTTCGTCGAATACCAGGCCAACGATGCCGAGATCGCTGCAGTGTTCAGCGTGCCCCTGGAATTCTTCCGCAAGGACCCGCGCGAACATACCCACCGCATCGACTATCAGGGCCGCAGTTGGTACGTGCCGAGCTATCGCTATGGCGAGTTCAAGATCTGGGGCCTGACGGCCATCATGATCGTCGAGTTGATCAACCTGCTGTATGACGCGAAAATCAGTCTGCACCAGCCTCCCAAAAGTTTTATCAATACCTGAAGCCATCATTCGAATGGCTGACATCGCGGCTGCCTGAGCCTTGAGGACAACAAGATGAAATACCGCCTGGGCGACGCCCGCGTCGAAACTCACCCGCAAAGCTGGGTGGCACCCAATGCCGTGCTGGTGGGCAGGGTCAAACTGGAAGAGGGTGCCAGCGTCTGGTTCAACGCCGTGCTGCGTGGCGACAACGAGCTGATCCTGATCGGCAAGAACAGCAACGTCCAGGACGGCACGGTGATGCACACCGACATGGGTTATCCGCTGACCATCGGCACCGGCGTGACCATCGGCCACAACGCGATGCTCCACGGCTGCACCGTAGGCGATAACAGCCTGATCGGCATCAACGCGGTCGTGCTTAATGGCGCGAAGATCGGCAAGAACTGCATCATCGGCGCCAATGCGCTGATCGGTGAAGGCAAGGAGATCCCCGACGGTTCGCTGGTCATGGGTTCGCCCGGCAAGGTGGTGCGTGAACTGACCGAGGCGCAGAAGAAAATGCTCGAGGCGGGTGCGGCTCACTACGTGCACAACGCCCAGCGCTATGCCCGCGATCTGGCCGAGCAGGAAGAATGACCACTAACGAACGCCCGGTCGCATCGCCCTGCGTGAACATTTGCGCGCTGGACGACGATGACATCTGCACCGGTTGCCAGCGTACCGTGGAAGAGATTACCCGCTGGAGCCGCATGGACAACGACGAGCGCCGCAAGGTGTTGGGGTTGTGTCATGAGCGGGCGAAGGCCAGTGGGCTTGTCTGGATGATCGGCGCAAAACCCGGGAATTGACGAACGGCTTTCACTGTAGGAGCGAGCATGCTCGCGATGAACCCGTGAACGCAGCAGGGTGTCAGGATTGCCACGTTATCGTTCACGACCATCGCGAGCATGCTCGCTCCTACAGTATCCTGTGCGCCAATCTGACAGGTATTTCCATGCTCTTCCTGATCGCCTACATCAGCAGCGTCGTGCTGATCAACTACGCCTTTTCCACCGCCCCGCATCTCGACATCATCTGGTCGGCCTGGGGTGGGCTGGTGTTTATCCTGCGCGACATGGTGCAGACCCGCTTCGGCCATGGCGCGATTGTGGCGATGCTGGCGGCGCTGGTGCTGTCCTATGCAACGTCCGATCCATCCATCGCCCTGGCCAGCGCCACGGCGTTCGCGGTGTCCGAGTGCATCGACTGGCTGGTGTTCAGCATCACCAAACGCCCGTTGCACGACCGCCTGTGGATAAGTTCGGCCCTGAGCATTCCCCTCGATACCCTCATCTTCTTCGGCATGATCGACGCGCTGACGCCGGGTGTGATCCTCACTGCCCTCGGTTCAAAGTTCGCCGGTGTCACGGCTGTGTGGTTGATCATGGCCTGGCGCCTGCGCAAACAGGCTGTCGTCAGCTGAAGTTCATGTAAAATGCCGCGCTTTCTCCCCATGGGAAGCGCGCATGGCGACGCGACCCTTGATGATCCGCATCTTGAGGACCTTCAGATGACCCGTATCGGAACTCCATTGTCGCCGACCGCGACCCGCGTATTGATGTGTGGCTGTGGCGAGTTGGGCAAGGAAGTGGTGATCGAGCTGCAACGCCTGGGCGTTGAAGTGATTGCCGTGGACCGCTACGCGAATGCGCCGGCCATGCAGGTTGCCCATCGCAGCCACGTGATCAACATGCTCGACGGTGCAGCCCTGCGTGCGGTGATCGAAGCCGAGAAGCCGCACTTCATCGTGCCGGAGATCGAAGCCATCGCCACGGCGACCCTGGTGGAGCTGGAAGCCGAAGGCTTCACCGTGATCCCGACTGCCCGCGCCGCGCAGTTGACCATGAACCGCGAAGGTATCCGTCGCCTGGCTGCCGAAGAGCTGGACCTGCCGACCTCGCCGTACCACTTCGCCGACACCTTCGAGGACTACAGCAAGGCTGTCGAAGACCTTGGGTTCCCGTGCGTGGTCAAGCCGGTCATGAGTTCCTCGGGCAAAGGCCAAAGCCTGTTGCGCAGCGCCGATGACGTGAAGCAAGCCTGGGATTACGCTCAGGAAGGCGGACGCGCCGGCAAGGGTCGCGTGATCATCGAAGGCTTCATCGACTTCGACTACGAAATCACCCTGCTGACCGTGCGTCACGTCGGCGGGACTACGTTCTGTGCGCCGGTCGGCCACCGTCAGGAGAAGGGCGACTATCAGGAATCCTGGCAGCCGCAAGCCATGAGCCCGGTTGCCTTGGCGGAATCCGAGCGCGTTGCCAAAGCAGTCACCGAAGCCTTGGGCGGCCGTGGTCTGTTTGGCGTTGAGTTGTTTATCAAGGGCGATCAGGTGTGGTTCAGCGAAGTCTCGCCGCGCCCGCACGATACGGGTCTGGTGACCCTGATTTCTCAGGACCTGTCGCAGTTCGCCCTGCACGCTCGCGCCATTCTCGGCCTGCCGATTCCGTTGATTCGTCAGTTCGGGCCTTCGGCCTCGGCGGTGATCCTGGTGGAAGGGCAGTCGACCCAGACCGCATTCGCCAACCTGGGTGCTGCGTTGAACGAGCCGGATACCGCGCTGCGCCTGTTCGGCAAGCCTGAAGTCAACGGCCAGCGCCGCATGGGCGTGGCCCTGGCGCGCGACGAGTCGATCGAAGCCGCTCGCGCCAAGGCGACCCGTGCTTCGCAGGCGGTTGTTGTCGAGCTGTAAAAACCTCTCCGGCGGGCCTATACCTTCTATGGGCATCGCGCCATTGCTCTACCTGTAGGAGCGAGCCTGCTCGCGATGGACTCAAGAACACCGCGGGGAACCAGATTCCCCCGCGTTTTCGTTAACGACCATCGCGAGCAGGCTCGCTCCTACAGGACATTTATCCATGCTCCAGGCCTGTACCCCATGAATTCGCAAAGCATCATCGTCCCGAAAATCTCCACGCTGCCGGTGCACGAGCCCCGGGCCCGGGCGATCGTGCGTTGGCTGGTGCGCAAGAACATCATCCAGGAAGAACTGACCACTTGTGGACGCACCGGCAATCGCATGGCCTATGCCATCGCCGACGGTGCCCGCGCGGTGGTCCTGCACCCGGAGGCGCTGCCGTTCGGCGAACCGGTCAACGGCCTGGAGATCGTCACCAAGCGTTGCATCTATACGCCAGCCAAGGGTTTCCTTGAAGAAGCGGGCTGCGCCGAGTGTCGCAAGGAAGTGGGCGAGGCCTTGTTTGAAAGCCTGGAAGACTGGATGCCGGGGCGCACCGATAACTTCACCTGCCCGGAATGCGGGCATGAAGACGACATCAACGGCTTTCTGTTCCTGCAGGAATGCGGCTTCTCCAACCTCGGTTTCATCTTCAATAACTGGGCCGAAGCCGGCTTCAAGCAGAGCTTTCTCGATGAGTTTGCCGATTGGCTCGATCAGCCGGTCAGTTGGGTGAAGGTCGAGTTGTAGCGCGTCTGATGGACCGCGTTATCGTTGATCGCCAGCAAGCCGGCTCCTACAAGATCACCCCAAATCCGTAGGAGCCGGCTTGCTGGCGATGCTCTTCAAATCTCCCGTCGATCACCGCGTCGATAATAGACAGAGTTTTACATTGAACCCGAGAGGGTGTCTGACTATAATGGCGCGCTTCCATTTTCCCGCTCGGGAGCCCCCGCGATGCTGCGTATCAGCCAAGAAGCTCTGACATTCGACGACATTCTCCTAGTGCCCGGTTATTCCGAGGTGCTTCCTAACGAAGTCAGTCTCAAGACCCGCCTTACCCGTGGCATCGAACTGAATATTCCATTGGTCTCCGCCGCCATGGACACCGTCACTGAAGCCCGTCTGGCAATCGCCATGGCTCAGGAAGGTGGTATCGGTATCATCCACAAGAACATGACCATCGAGCAGCAAGCTGCCGAAGTGCGCAAGGTCAAGCGTTACGAAGCCGGTGTGGTCAAGGATCCGATCACCATCGACGCCGACGCTACCGTGCGCGAACTGTTCGACCTGACCCGCATGCACAACATCTCCGGCGTTCCGGTGCTGCACGATGGCGACCTGGTCGGCATTGTCACCTCCCGTGACGTGCGTTTCGAGAACCGTCTGGAAGCCACTGTCCGTGAAGTGATGACGCCTAAAGAGCGCCTGGTCACGGTCAAGGAAGGCGCCGACAAGAACGATGTGCGTGAACTGCTGCACAAGCACCGCATCGAGCGCGTGCTGATCGTCGACGACAAGTTCGCCCTCAAAGGCATGATGACCGTCAACGACATCGAAAAAGCCAAGGCTTACCCGCTGGCCAGCAAGGACGATCAAGGTCGTCTGCGCGTGGGCGCTGCTGTCGGTACCGGTAAAGACACCGGCGACCGCGTTGCCGCCCTGGTCAACGCCGGCGTTGACGTGGTGGTGGTCGACACCGCCCACGGTCACTCCAAAGGTGTGATCGACCGCGTCCGCTGGGTCAAACAGAATTTCCCTGAAGTGCAGGTCATCGGCGGCAACATCGCCACCGGCGCTGCTGCCAAGGCCCTGGCCGAAGCCGGCGCTGACGCCGTCAAGGTCGGTATCGGCCCAGGCTCGATCTGCACCACCCGTATCGTCGCCGGTGTCGGCGTCCCGCAAATCAGTGCCATCGCCAACGTCGCCGCTGCCCTTGAAGGCACAGGCGTTCCGTTGATCGCCGACGGCGGCATCCGTTTCTCCGGTGACCTGTCCAAGGCCATCGTGGCTGGTGCTTCCTGCGTGATGATGGGCTCGATGTTCGCCGGTACTGAAGAAGCGCCGGGCGAGATCGAACTGTTCCAGGGTCGTTCGTACAAGGCTTATCGCGGCATGGGTTCGCTGGGCGCCATGTCCCAGGCTCAAGGTTCCTCCGACCGTTACTTCCAGGACTCTTCGGCAGGCGCCGAGAAGCTGGTTCCGGAAGGCATCGAAGGGCGTGTTCCGTACAAGGGCACCCTGAGCGCGATCATCCACCAGCTGATGGGCGGCCTGCGTTCCTCGATGGGTTACACCGGCAGTGCCGACATCGAAGAGATGCGCACCAAGCCTGAGTTCGTGCGGATCACCGGCGCAGGCATGGCCGAGTCCCACGTTCACGACGTGCAGATCACCAAAGAAGCGCCAAACTACCGCGTAGGTTGAGCCTTCAAGCAACAAGCTAAGCAACCGGGGCTGTTCTATTCAGCCCCGAGTTGTTTCTGAATCACGACTGTTTCCGAATTTTTTAGACGAGACTGAATCATGGCCCTCGACATTCACGCCCACCGCATCCTGATCCTCGACTTCGGTTCCCAGTACACCCAGCTGATCGCCCGCCGCGTGCGTGAAATCGGCGTGTACTGCGAACTGCACCCGTTCGACATGGACGAAGATGCGATCCGCGAATTCGCTCCTAAAGGCGTCATCCTCGCTGGCGGCCCAGAGTCGGTCCACGAAGCCAACAGCCCTCGCTGTCCGCAAGCAGTCTTCGACCTCGGCGTACCGGTCTTCGGTATCTGCTACGGCATGCAGACCATGGCCGAGCAACTGGGCGGCAAGGTTGAAGGTTCCGAGCTGCGTGAGTTCGGTTACGCCCGCGTAGACGTGGTCGGCAAGAGCCGCCTGCTCGACGGCATCGAAGACCACATCGACGCCGATGGCCTGTTCGGCCTCGACGTGTGGATGAGCCACGGTGACAAAGTTACCCGCATGCCGGAAGACTTCCACATCCTGGCCAGCACCCCGAGCTGCCCGATTGCCGGCATGTTCAACGATGCTCGCGGCTACTACGGCGTGCAGTTCCACCCGGAAGTGACCCACACCAAGCAGGGCGGTCGCATCCTGTCGCGCTTCATCCTCGACATCTGCGAATGTGAAGCGCTGTGGACTCCGTCGAAGATCGCTGAAGACGCCATCGCCCAGGTTCGCGCCCAGGTCGGCACCGACAACGTCCTGCTCGGCCTGTCCGGCGGCGTGGATTCGTCCGTGGTTGCCGCGCTGCTGCACAAGGCCATCGGCGACCAACTGACCTGCGTTTTCGTCGACAACGGCCTGCTGCGTCTGCACGAAGGCGAGCAAGTGATGGCCATGTTCGCCGAGAACATGGGCGTCAAGGTGATCCGCGCCAATGCTGAAGATCAGTTCCTGAACAACCTGGCCGGCGAAGCCGACCCGGAGAAGAAGCGCAAGATCATCGGCCGTACTTTCATCGACGTGTTCGATGCCCAGTCCAATAAACTGGACAACATCAAGTACCTCGCCCAGGGCACCATCTACCCGGACGTGATCGAGTCGGCTGGCGCGAAAAGCGGCAAGGCTCACGTGATCAAGTCGCACCACAACGTGGGCGGCCTGCCGGAAGAAATGAACCTGAAACTGGTCGAGCCACTGCGCGAACTGTTCAAGGACGAAGTCCGTCGTCTGGGCCTGGAGCTGGGCCTGCCGTACGACATGGTCTACCGTCACCCGTTCCCGGGCCCGGGCCTGGGCGTGCGCATCCTCGGTGAAGTGAAGAAGGAATACGCCGACCTGCTGCGTCGCGCCGACCACATCTTCATCGAAGAACTGCGCAAAGCCGACTGGTACCACAAGGTCAGCCAGGCCTTCGTGGTGTTCCAGCCGGTGAAATCGGTTGGCGTGGTCGGCGATGGCCGTCGTTACGCCTGGGTCGTGGCCCTGCGTGCCGTGGAAACCATCGACTTCATGACCGCGCGTTGGGCACACCTGCCTTACGAACTGCTGGAAACCGTCAGCGGGCGCATCATCAATGAAATCGAAGGCATCTCCCGCGTTACTTACGACGTGTCGAGCAAGCCGCCAGCGACCATTGAGTGGGAATGATGAGGCGACCCACAAAGCCGGCACCCTCTAGAGTTCAACGTTAGATTCGGAGGGGCGCAGGAGGGTTTTAGCCAATGCCAGTCAGTTTTGCTGACTGGCATTTTTGTTTTTGGGTGGAAAGCGCCGAAGCAAGATTCGTCGTTTTCGGTGGATGGCAAAGGCTGGCGTAGTTTTTAGAGAAACTGTGATCGAATCAAATCCGTATCGAACGGCGTTATCCCTTGATCAGGCGCAAACACCGCCTGTGCCTGCTGCGGCGAAGCCACTCGTTCCCCCCGTGCTCGAACATGCAAGTCGAACAGAGTTTCCAAATCAGGCCGTGGTGTATGCACCAAAGCCCGCAGCATCAACGATATCCCACTGAGGTTGTTCTCGACATTGTTCCACCGGGGAGATGAAGTCAGCCCCAGATCGGCCCAGATCACGCGTCGTTCCTGCAAGTCCAAAACAAATGGCAGGCAGATCTGTGTGTCGGATGCGATATCGATACGGTCGAACACGGAGCGCGGCTCGAATACTTCACCCGATGCTGCGTCGGCGCGGGCCATCCAGCCAGCGAAGCATTCTGGAAGATCGCAGTACGGCTGCTCGGTGTATGAGTTGATAGACGTGACGACGTAGCGGATACCTTTCTTGACGAGGACATTAAGGTCGAGGTCGATGAACTCCGAAGCCCCGTCGGGCGCGTCGACGATGTCGCCGCTGTGGTAGCCACCGAAACCCTTCAGGTTGTAGTACGCGACCGTTTGTGTGAACACGAAGTTGGCGTCGAAAAATGCGGCGGACAAGTCGATGTCCGTGCGTTCACAGCCATTTTTCCACCACAGGAACAGACGAATGAAACGTGTGTCAGGTATAGGCAACCGACTGCCCCGCACCAGCGTACGTAGCGATTTCGATGAGGCACGCTGCGCCAGCGGCACCCGGTATTCGCGTAATGCTGGATCGATGAAACAGCGGCCTAGTGGCGGCAGCGACGCAAAACGTTTTACGAGAGCGTCTTCGCAGATTCGGGCTGCACGAGCCAACACGTCGGGTGTGAGCGGTTCGCGTCGATCCTTGATGCCATAGATTTTGGCGAATGAACCTTTCGGTGTGAAGGCCCGCAGGGGCAGGGGGCGCGGAGAGCGTACTTGGGCCAGCAACTGCAGCAGGACAGGTGACGACACTTGTGTCGCTACAGCCTCGAACGCGTCGAGAACCGACTCTGGTTCCGTCGCGCGCCGCAGGGTCGCGTCCAGCCGTCGTGCGAACTCACCAGGACGGCTCTGAAGTATTGGCATAAGCGTGGCGATGTGACGCTGGGCAAGCAATGTTTCGACACGTGATCCAAATGAGGCTGGCGCTTCGTTGCGACGCGCTGCCGTGATGGCGGCTAGCGCTCGTGGGTACTTATCGGCGTAGTCGCCCGGATGCAGTACTTCAGCCAGACGTTTCCAGCGCTCAGCATGGCGCATCACGTCTTCTACAGCGTTGGGTATGTGCTCGAGCAGGCGCAACAGGAGACGGCGCATTGAGCGCTTCATCGCGGTGAAACGTGTCGAAGTTGTCGTCAGCGACACGTCTCCTCCATTCAGCGCGACCGCCAGCCGTAGCACGTCAGTCGCCGTTTCGACGTTTCGCTCCAGGAATGCGTCCACCCGTGCGTCACTGGCGACATGCAGGATCAGTGCGCCGCCAACCCGTGCACGGATCTCCCGAAATGGGATGGTCTCAGGCAGCAGACGGAACACATCGCTTTTGTACTCTCGAATAAACCAGACGACATCGGCAGCTTCCTCTTCGGAGAGCGAGGTACGCGATGAAACCAGCGGCTCGAGCAGTGACTCGAACTCAAAGACGCTTCCCGGTTCGATAACGCGGGAAATGAAGTTGCCTTCAAGCAATGCAGGTCGAGAGTGTCCAGTCGGTGGTAAACGCCAAAGCGTGAGGCAGTGGATGACGGCGTTCAGGTACAACTGCGCCTCTGAGGCCGTCAGAACTTGCTCCGGAAAGTCAGGATAAAACGGCCGGTGGTGCACATGAGCGCCAGTCTCCCGCCGAAGCACTCCGACAATGTCGCGCAGCCAGTGCTTGAGTTCTGTCGCTGACAACATGCCGATTTGCTCAATCAGAGGCTCTGATAGTACACATCGGAATGCAGCGACTTCCCGGACAGCCGACGCGACCTGAGCGGGCGTGGCACCGCCAGTGCCCATCGGGACGTGAACTTTGGTACGGCGACGCAGGAACAGCTCCTGATTCATCCTTGATTTTCTCCCTTGGCCTCCGTCGTGAACGAGCTGCAGCATCGTGTCTACAGCCGATATAAAAACGCCTGCAAGAAGCAGGCGCGGTGTGGAGAGCGGAACCCCTAGGTCATAGGAGGTTTAGAAGGAAGGTGTTCCATAGCCACGAAGGGATTCTACGGGAGGCTGTTCCTGTTTGTCAGGTTGCTGTACATCGCAACAGTAACAAGCTGCTTCACCATGCCGGGCAAGCAAAGTGCCTGCGTTTTTTCATCCAGGATTCCTTACTGTTTCGCAGTTGCAGGTGTATCGTATTTGCCTTTTGCGGCCCTCCGGGCCTGTTGCTGATACGTGAGGTAGTTGAGTTCATGTCGTTTACCCGTCGCCAAATCCTCGGTGGCCTGGCCGGTCTTGTTGTCGTTGGTGTCGGTGCTGGGGGCGCGTCGCGCTACTGGCTGGGCAAGATGGCTGACGCCGAGGCGGGTCACGATTACGAACTGATCGCGGCACCGCTGGACGTCGAACTGGTGGCCGGGCACAAGACGCCGGCCTGGGCCTTCGGCCCATCGGCACCGGGCACCGAATTGCGTGTGCGCCAGGGTGAATGGCTGCGGGTGCGCTTCATCAATCATCTGCCGGTCGCGACCACCATTCACTGGCACGGCATCCGCCTGCCGCTGGAGATGGACGGTGTGCCTTATGTGTCGCAGCTGCCGGTATTGCCGGGTGAATACTTCGACTACAAGTTTCGCGTGCCGGATGCCGGCAGTTATTGGTACCACCCGCATGTGAACAGCAGCGAAGAACTTGGCCGGGGGCTGGTGGGGCCGCTGATCATCGAAGAGCGCGAGCCGACCGGTTTCAGGTACGAAAAAACCTTGAGTCTCAAGAGCTGGCATGTCGACGATGTGGGTAACTTCGTTGCGTTCAGCATTCCCCGAGAAGCGGCCCGTGGCGGTACGGCGGGGCGGCTGTCGACGATCAACGGCGTGCCACAAGCGGTGATCGAATTGCCGGCCGGACAGGTCACCCGCGTGCGCTTGCTCAATCTCGATAACACGCTGACCTATCGCCTGAATATTCCCGGCGTCGAAGCGCAGATCTACGCGCTGGACGGCAATCCCATCGAGCCGCGCCCACTGGGCAAGGAATACTGGCTGGGTCCCGGCATGCGCATTTGCCTGGCAATCAAGGCCCCGCCGGCCGGTGAAGAGTTGTCGTTGCGTAACGGCCCGGTGCGCTTGGGCACGTTCCGTTCGGTGGCCAATACCGACGCGCCGACCGAGTGGCCACCGGCACTGCCGGCCAACCCGATCGCCGAGCCGGACCTGGCCAACGCCGAGAAACTCAACTTCAATTTCGAATGGGTCGGCTCGGTGTCGGTCAACGTCGACAACGGCAAGCCGCCCAGCCTGTGGCAGATCAATGGCAAGGCCTGGGACATCACGGACAAGACCTGCGCCGACCGCCCGATTGCCAAGCTCGAAAAGGGCAAGAGCTACATTTTCGAATTGAAGAACATGACTCAGTATCAGCACCCGATTCACTTGCACGGCATGAGTTTCAAAGTGATCGCCTCGAACCGGCACAAGGTCATTCCGTATTTCACTGACACCTATCTGCTGGGCAAGAACGAGCGCGCTCAAGTGGCGCTGGTGGCGGATAATCCGGGGGTGTGGATGTTCCATTGCCATGTGATCGATCATATGGAAACCGGCCTGATGGCCGCCATCGAGGTGGCGTGATGCGTCAGATTCGTCCCGCCGCGATCATCGATCGCAGCCGTGATCGCGATTTCATGCGTGAAGCATTGGTGTTGGCCGCTGAAGGCGCCGCTCTCGGTGAAGTGCCGGTGGGCGCGGTGCTGGTGCAGGACGGTGAGATCATCGGTCGCGGTTTCAACTGCCCGATCAGTGGCAACGACCCTAGCGCCCACGCCGAGATGGTTGCGATCCGCAATGCGGCTCAGGCCGTGAGCAACTATCGTCTGCCGGGCAGCACGCTCTACGTCACGCTGGAGCCGTGCAGCATGTGTGCGGGGCTGATCGTGCATTCGCGGATTGCGCGGGTGGTGTACGGCGCGCTGGAGCCGAAAGCGGGGATTGTGCAGAGCCAGGGGCAGTTTTTCACCCAGGGCTTTTTGAATCACCGGGTGTTGTATGAGGGCGGGGTGTTGGCGGAGGAGTGCGGGGCGGTGTTGAGCGAGTTCTTCAAGGCCCGCCGCGCAAAACCTGCAGACTAAACACCGCCCTCTGTAGGAGCTGGCTTGCCAGCGATAGCGTCGGCACACACAACCGCGATGTCGACTGAACCACCGATATCGCTGGCAAGCCAGCTCCTACAGGTGTTTGTGGATCATTTCTTCGCGACAATCACCGCCCGCATCGGCGCCGGCAATCCTTCAACGGTCTTGCTGTGATCCTCGGGATCAAGGAAGTCACTCAACGACTGATACTTCATCCACTCCGTACCGCGCTGTTCCTCGATTGTGGTGGTGCTGACGTCCACACATTTCACATCGGTGAACCCGGCGCGGCGCAGCCACAGTTCCAGCGCCGGAACTGACGGCAAGAACCACACGTTGCGCATTTGCGCGTATCGGTCCTCCGGCACCAGCACCTGCTGTTGGTCGCCTTCGATCACCAGGGTTTCCAGCACCAGTTCACCACCCTTGACCAGGCAATCCTTCAGCGCCAGCAAATGCTCGATGGGCGAACGGCGGTGGTAGAACACGCCCATGGAAAACACCGTGTCGAAGCCTTCGAGGTTCGGCGGCAGGTCTTCGAACGGGAAGGGCAGGTGCCAGGCATTCGGCTCTGACAGGTAACGCTGCACCGCCTGGAACTGGCAGAAGAACAGCCAGTTCGGATCGACGCCGATCACGCTGCCGGCGCCGGCGCCGAGCATGCGCCACATGTAATAGCCGTTGCCGCAGCCGACATCGAGAATGCGCTTGCCCTTCAAGTCGAGGTGCTGGGCGACCCGCGACCACTTCCAGTCCGAACGCCATTCGGTGTCGACGTGCACGCCGAACAGGTCGAACGGCCCCTTGCGCCAAGGCGACAGGCCCATCAACGCCGTGCGCATTTGTGCACGGGTTTCATCGTCGCAATCGGTGTCGAGCTTCAAGCCGTTGAGCAAATCGACTTCGCTCGGCTGGATTTTCGGCAAGGCATCCAGCGCACTCTGCCAGCGCTCCAGGTCGCCGTGACCCTTCTCCATTTTCTTGTCGAGTTGTGCTTGCAGGGTGTTGGCCCAATCGGCCAGCGGCGTGCCGGCCAGACGGCGGGCGAGGGGGGACAGATCAATCATGGCAAGGCAATCAACGAGGCAAAGTTAAGACACTGGAACCACGGCACGACTTTCGAGAACCCGGCGGCCAACAGGCGTTCGCGGTGTTCTTCGAGGCTGTCGGGTTTCATGACGTTTTCGATGGCGCTGCGCTTCTGGGAGATTTCCAGTTCGCTGTAGCCGTTGGCGCGTTTGAAGGCGATGTGCAGGTCGGTGAGCAGCGCGTGCTCCTGCTCGTCTTCGAAGCGCAGTTTTTCCGAGAGGATCAATGCACCGCCGGGCAATAGTGACTGGCGGATACGCGACAGCAACGCCGTGCGCTGATCCGGGGCAATGAATTGCAGGGTGAAGTTCAGCGCCACCACCGAGGCTGGCTGGAATTGCAGGGCGAGGATATCGCCTTCGATCACTTCGACCGGCAGCAACTCCTGGAACATCGAATCCTGACCGTTGAGGTATTCGCGGCAGCGCTCGACCATGGCGGCGGAGTTATCCACAGCGATGACGCGGCAACCGTCGGTGCGCACATGACGGCGCAGGGCCTGGGTCACGGCGCCAAGGGACGAGCCGAGGTCGTAGAGCACGCTATTGGGCTGGGCGAATTGCGCGGCGAGCACGCCGAGGTTTTCCACAATGGTCGGATAACCGGGCACCGAGCGCTTGATCATGTCCGGGAACACCCGCACCACGTCCTCGTTGAAGGCGAAGTCAGGCACCTGGGTCAAAGGCTGGGCGAAAAGGCGATCGGATTCTTTGCTCACGGCGGTTCCGGCGGTATCGGTGAAAAGGCCGGCATTTTAGCCAAGTTGGCGCAGGGATGCGCGGGTTGTCTGATAAAGCGCAAAATCAAAAGATCGCAGCCTGCGGCAGCTCCTACATTGGAAACCCGATCCCCGTAGGAGCTGCCGCAGGCTGCGATCTTTTTTATGCTGAATGCGTTTTTTGGCTGAAAGCCGAAGCGGTGATCCCCCATTGCCCAAGCCAGTAGCTGAGGATGATCACGTAAGGCGCGGCATCAAACGGCACCACGAAACGACTGATGCCAATCACGCTATCGGAAAACACAAACGCCACCGCGCCTGCTGCCGCCAAGAGCGCCGAACGTTTGGGCACCTCGGTCCCGAGCCGGGCCAGTGCGCGCCAAAGCATGGCGCTGATCGCCAGGCCATAGACAATCACCGGCACCAGCAATGGCCCAAGCCCGTGGGAAATCAGAATCCCCAACAACACCGCGCCAACGCCGAGGGCGATGATCAGCGGCAACAGCGCCAGACGCCGACAGTCGCTCAAGTAGGCTTTCAGATAAGCCAGATGCGCGACCAGAAACGCCCCGAGGCCGAACACAAACAAATCCCCGGGCCACGCCAGCAGCACATCGCCGAGCAGGGAGAAAATCAATCCGAGACTGATCCAGCGCCGGTAATCGCTGGGTGGCGCGTCGTGTAGCCAGCCGAGAAGGGCCAGCACCGGCAGCGGCTTGACCAGCAGGCACAGCAGAGACGCATGGACGCTCAGGCCGTAGAGAAAGGTCACCGCGCCCATCAGCGCCAGAATCAGCCAGCCCACGGTCAGTTAACCGAGATCGCGCAGTCGAAGGTTTCCACCGGCAACACTTCCGGCGCCCAAGGCTGTTGCGAGGTCAGGCGCAGGCGCCCGTTGCCGGGAGCAAAGGCCTGGAAGCGCCAGGTCGACACACCTGCCGCGCCCACGACGCCGGCATCCTCCGGATTTCGGTAAACCTCTGGACCTAATGCGTGCAATACGCCACCGGCTGAATCCTGGACGGCCCAGCGGTAACCTGTGGTGGGGTTGCTCGGCAGGGTCAGGATCAGGTTTTGTCCGTTGCTGAGCTGCACCGGGCATTCGCTTTGTTTTTCCACGGTCACGTTCTGTGCAGGTTGCGTGGCGCATCCGGCCAGCAAGGCGAGGGCGAGGGGGATCAACAGGCGAGTGGGGGACATAAGGTCAGTGGCTCCGGCGTTCACGACGAACGGCGAGCATAACCGAGTTGAGACAAATTGTGACAGTCAGGGAAGTCGGCGTTGTCAGTGCCGACGCCATCGCTGGCAAGCCAGCTCCTACAGGGTTTTGCGGTGGACACATAATCTGTGAGCACCCCCAATCACTGTAGGAGCAAGCTTGCTCGCGATGGCGGTAATGCAGGCGCTAGAGGCACATCAGAAAAGCACCTTCGCCACATCCGCAAACCGCTTGGCGAAATGCACGGTGATGCCTTCCTTCAAATACTCCGGCAGCTCTTCGAAGCTCCCGCGGTTGGCCTCAGGCAAGATCAGTTCAAAAATCTTCTGCCGCCGCGCCGCAATGACCTTCTCGCGCACGCCGCCAATCGGCAGTACATGCCCGGTCAACGTCAGTTCGCCAGTCATCGCCACGCCTTTTTTCGGCGGCTGGTTGCGGGCCAGCGACAGCAGGGCACTGGCCATGGTCACGCCGGCGCTCGGGCCATCTTTGGGGGTCGCACCTTCCGGCACATGCAAGTGCACGAAAGCCTCATCGAAGAACTTCGCATCGCCGCCGAACATCTTCAGGTGCGAGCTGACGTAGCTGTAGGCGATTTCCGCCGATTCTTTCATCACATCGCCCAATTGCCCGGTGAGCTTGAAGCCACGGTTGAGCGTATGGATACGTGTCGCTTCAATCGGCAAAGTCGCGCCGCCCATGCTGGTCCAGGCCAGACCGGTGATCACGCCGACACCCGACAGCACTTGCTCGTTACGGAACACCGGCTTGCCGAGGGACGTTTCGAGGTCTTTGGTGCCGAGCTTGATCACGGCCTTTGGATCGTCGAGCAGTTTCATCACCGCTTTACGCACCAGTTTGCCGAGGTTTTTCTCCAGCTGACGTACGCCGGCTTCACGGGCATAACCGTCGACCAACGCCTTCAAGGCATTGTCGCTGATGCTCAGACTGCCTTTGGACACTCCCGCTTTCTCAAGCTGCTTGGGCCACAGGTGGCGCTTGGCGATGGCGACTTTTTCTTCGGTGATGTAACCGGACAGGCGAATTACTTCCATCCGGTCGAGCAACGGACTGGGGATCGAGTCCAGGGTGTTGGCGGTGCAGATGAACAGCACTTTCGACAGGTCCATCCGCAGATCCAGATAGTGGTCGAGGAATTCCACGTTCTGTTCCGGGTCGAGGGTTTCCAGCAAGGCCGAGGCCGGGTCGCCCTGGTAGCTCTGGCCCATCTTGTCGATCTCGTCGAGCATGATCACCGGGTTCATCACTTCGACGTCTTTGAGCGCCTGCACCAGTTTGCCCGGTTGCGCGCCGATGTAGGTGCGGCGGTGGCCCTTGATCTCGGCTTCGTCACGCATGCCGCCGAGGCTGAAGCGATAGAACGGCCGACCGAGGGATTCGGCGATGGATTTGCCGACGCTGGTCTTGCCCACGCCCGGTGGCCCCACCAGCAAAACGATGGATCCGCTGATCTCGCCTTTATAGGCACCGACCGCGAGGAATTCGAGGATGCGGTCCTTGATGTCGTCGAGGCCGGCATGGTGTTTGTCCAGCACCTTGCGGGCGTGCTTGAGGTCGAGTTTGTCCTCGCCGAAAACGCCCCACGGCACCGAGGTCGCCCAGTCGAGGTAGTTGCGCGTGACCGCATACTCCGGCGAGCCGGTCTCGAGGATCGACAGCTTGTTCATTTCCTCTTCGATGCGCTTCTGTGCCTGGGGTGACAAGACTTTGCCGACCAGCCGCTGTTCGAACTGTTCGATGTCGGCGCTGCGGTCGTCCTTGGTCAGGCCCAGTTCCTGCTGAATGACCTTGAGCTGTTCCTTGAGGAAGAACTCACGCTGATGCTCGCCGATCTTGCGGTTCACTTCGGCGGAAATCTCTTTTTGCAGACGCGCGACTTCGACTTCCTTGCGCAGCATCGGCAGGACTTTCTCCATGCGCTTGAGCATCGGCACGCAGTCGAGCACTTCCTGCAACTCGCTGCCGGTGGCCGAGGTCAGGGCCGCGGCGAAGTCGGTCAGCGGCGATGGGTCGTTGGGGCTGAAGCGGTTGAGGTAGTTCTTCAGCTCTTCGCTGTACAGCGGGTTGAGCGGCAGCAGTTCCTTGATCGCATTGATCAACGCCATGCCGTAGGCCTTGACCTCGTCGGTCGGCTCGCTCGGCTGGTGCGGGTATTCGACTTCCACCAGGTACGGCGGGCGATGGTGTTTGAGCCAGGTCTTGAGGCGGACGCGGGTCAGGCCCTGGGCGACGAACTGCAGTTTGCCGTTTTCGCGGCTGGCGTGGTGCACCTTGACCAGCGTGCCGTACAGCGGCAGGGCCGAGGTGTCGAAATGGCGCGGGTCTTCCTGGGTCGTGTCCATGTAGAACAGGGCCAGGGTGTGGTGTTCGGAGTTGGCCACCAGATCCAGCGTCTCGGCCCACGGATCTTCATTGACGATGACCGGCAGCACCTGGGCCGGGAAGAACGGGCGATTGTGGATCGGGATGATGTAGACCTTGTCCGGCAGGTTTTGGCCAGGCAGGGCGAGGCCTTTGCCGGTGGTGTGGTGTTCGGCGTTCTCTGGATCGGCGTATTCGCTCGGCTCTTCGGGGAATTCTTGCTGGTCGCTCATGGGGGCACCTGCGCAATGGGTATGGGTCTTAGATGGGGCAGGTTGGCGGTGGTTTCAACGGTCAATTTGTGCAAGAGGGTGTTTTGACGGAGTGTTCAGCGCACAGACAGGTTGGCTGGAGACTGTGACAGATGAATTCATCTGTAGGCGCCGGCTTGCTGGCGAAGGTGTGTCAGCTGCGGTGATGTCGCCTGACACGCCATCGCCAGCAAGCCGGCTCCTACAGTGTTTTTCACACGATCAAAAAAAGGCGACGCCTGTGAGGGCGTCGCCTTTGGTTTTTCTGTCGCTAAATCTTACTCGGACAGTTTGTACGCAATCACATAGTCACCCTGCTTGGTGCCCAGCGAACCGTGGCCGCCGGCGACGACGAGCACGTATTGCTTGCCGTCCTTGCCGGTGTAGGTCATCGGCGTGGTTTGCGCGCCGGCCGGCAGGCGGCCTTCCCACAGCTGCTTGCCGTTTTTCACGTCGTAGGCACGCAGGTACTGGTCGAGGGTGCCGCTGAGGAAACCGACGCCACCGGCGGTGGTGAAGGTGCCGCCCAGGCTTGGCACACCCATGCTCAACGGAATCGGAACCGGCGAGCTGTCGCGCACGGTGCCGTTCTTGTGCTTCCAGATAATCTGCTGGGTGGTCAGGTCGACCGCTGCCACGTAACCCCACGCTGGCGCCTGGCATGGCAGGCCCATTGGCGACAGCAACGCTTCAAGGACTACGCCGTATGGCGCGCCTTTGTTCGGCTGCACGCCTTCGGTTTCGCTTTTGCGCGGGCCTTGGGCGGCGATTTCAGCGGCCGGGATCATTTTCGATTTGAACGCCATGTAGCTCGGGTTCACGAATGCGATCTGACGCACCGGGTCAACCGAGATACCGCCCCAGTCGAACACACCGAAGTTACCCGGATACACAATCGAACCCTGCAGCGATGGCGGTGTGAACGGGCCGTCGTAGCGCATGGATTTGAAGTCGATCCGGCAGATCAGTTGGTCGAACGGTGTAACGCCCCACATGTCGCGCTCTTGCAGCGGCGGCGGCATCAGGTTGAGGTCGGACTTCGGTTGGGTCGGCGAGGTGTGGTCGCCTTCCACTGCGCCCTGCGGCACCGGCACTTCATTGATCGGCACGATGGCCTGGCCGGTGCTGCGGTCCAGCACGTAGATGCTGCCTTGCTTGGTCGATGCCAATACCGCTTGTTTGACGCCGTCAGCGGTTTTCAGGTCCATCAGGGTCGGCTGGCCGCCGACGTCCATGTCCCACAGGTCATGGTGAGTGAACTGGAAGTGCCAGCGCACTTGACCGGTGGCGATGTCCAGGGCAGTCAGGCCGGCTGCGTGCAGTTCCGATTCAGGGGTGCGATCACCACCGAACTGGTCCGGGGTCTGGTTGCCCATCGGCAGGTAAAGCATGCCGAGTTTTTCATCGACGGCGAACATGGACCACATGTTCGGCGAGTTGCGGGTGTAGACCTCACCTTCGGCAATCGGCGTGGTGTCGTCCGGGTTGCCGCTGTCCCAGTTCCACACCAGTTTGCCGGTGTGCACGTCGAATGCGCGGATCACGCCGCTTGGCTCGTCGGTGGAGACGTTGTCGGTGACGTGACCGCCGATCACCACCAGGTCCTTGGTGACTGCGGGTGGCGAAGTGGAGTAGTAACCGCCGGCCGTGAAGCCGCCGATGTTGGCGCGCAGGTCGACCTGGCCCTTGTCGCCGAAGTCTTCGCACATCTTGCCGGTGTCGGCGTTAAGGGCAATCAGACGGGTGTCGGCGGTCGGCAGGAAGATGCGGCGCGGGCAAGCGTTGGCCGGGGCCGGGCTGGCCGAACCGGTCGGGCTCTGCTCGGAGGCATACACGGCGTCATCGTGATAGGTCACGCCACGGCAGGTCATGTGCGCCCAACCCTTGAAGTTCGCCGCGTTCTGCGTGGAGAGCTTCGGATCGAAACGCCAGATTTCCTTGCCGGTGTCCGGGTCCAGTGCAATCACCTGGCTGTGCGGCGTGCACACGTAGAGCATGCCGTTGACTTTCAGCGGGGTATTTTCGGCGGTGGTTTCGCCCGGGTCATTCGGCCCTGGCAGGTCGCCGGTGCGATAAGACCAGGCTTCGACCAGTTTGTGGGCGTTCTGCGGCGTGATCTGCGCCAGCGGCGAGTAACGGTCGCCGTGGGCGCTGCGGCCGTAGGAGTTCCAGTCACCGTCGGGCATGGCCGGGGCGGTGTTGGTCATGCCCGGCACGCTGTCGCGGTCCAGTTGGCCTTTGATTTCACCGGGGTTGGTGAACTGGCTGGCCAGTGCCGTCGCGCCCGCGAGCACCACGGCGACGCTCAGTGCGCCCGTGCCCATCGGTGCAGCGCCGCTGAGCAGCAGCGGACGGCGGAACCAAGGCAGCAACATGACGATGCCCAGTCCAAACAGCAGCGACAGACGCGGCACCAGTTGCCACCAGTCGAGGCCGACTTCCCACAATGCCCACACGGTGCTGGCGAACAGCACCAGTGCGTACAGGCCCAGCGCTGCGCGGCGAGCGGCGATCAACAACGCGCCGGTCAATGCCAGGCCGATACCGGCCAGCAGGTAATACAGCGAGCCGCCGAGCATGCTCAGCTTGATCCCCCCGGCCAGCATGGCCAGGCCCATCAGCAGAAGCAAAATGCCGAGCAGGGTCGGCAATAGACGGCTTCGACTCAAGGCACTATCTGTGCTCATAGTGTGATTCTCCGTGATGTTTCAAAGAGTCCCGCGCAAGTTCACTGTAGATGACGATCTTGCTGGGGCATGGTTCAGATAAAACCGATTGGGTTGACGCAATCCCTTGTAGGAGCTGGCTTGCCAGCGATGGCGGTGTGTCAGCGGGCATGTGTGTCGACTGATACACCGCCATCGCCGGCAAGCCGGCTCCTACAGGGTTTTTGGTGTTTTTTAGAACGATGACTGGATCTTGATCCCGCCGATCAGTGCGTCATCAACCTCGTTCACGCCACCGGGATGGCGGATGTATTGCAGGTTCGGGCGCACGGTCAGCCAGTTTGTGACGTGCACGCCGTAATACAGCTCGGCGCTGTATTCGGTGTCCTGGGGTGGCAGGTAGGACGGATCGTCATAGTCGTAGACGGCGCGCGCCTGGTTGGTCGCCTCAGCGTTCTTGCGATAAGCCGGGTTGACGTGGACGCGGGCCATGGCGAAGCCGATGTCGTCCTTGGCGCGTGCGTCGAACACACCTTTGTAGACGACGCCGGCCTGGACATAGTTGTCGATGGCGTTGGTCTTTTTGTCGTGCATCGTGCCGTTGGCGAATACGCTCAGACCGCGCGAATGGTCGCTGGCGAGGCTGGTGATTTGCTGCTGGATGCCGAGCCACATGCCGTGCTTGCTCGATGCGCTGCGGTAGGCCTCGCCACTCAGGGCGGCAGGCTGGCCGTTGCTGTCTTTGTAGACATCGGTGGCGTCGGCGTTGCTGTAGTAATAGCCGGCGCGGTACTCGCCCGGCAGACCATTGAGCTTCGGCGTCCACACCAGCTCCACCGGCAGGATCGCGCCCTGGGTGCCGCTGCCACTGAGCTTGAACCCGTTGTCGCGATCAAGGTTCGACGGGTTTTGCTCATACACGCCGACTTGCGCGTACAGCTCCGGCGTCAGGTGATATTTGACCCGCATCGCCCACTGGCTGACCGGCCAGTTGTACCAGATGCTGCCCGCCCAGTTGCCGACCTGAGAGCCGCAGAACGCCAGGTTCTGGAAGTCGCAAGGGAAGCTGTTAAAATCTTCGCCTTCGCCAAAACGGCCGACCTTGATGTCGAGCGTTTGATCGAGGAACTTCTGCTGATACCACATCTGTGTCAAACGCCAGGTCTGGCCGCGCCCCCAGACTTCCTGGGCGGACGTGAAGCCGCCGACACGCGGATCGTTGATGCGGTCGTTGCTGATGTTGTTGCCGCTGCGTTCGGTGATGGTCAGCTGAAATTCGGCGTCGTTCCAGCCGAGGATTTTCTGCAAGTCCAGGTGGGTCCCCAGGGCAAACTGGTCGCTGTAACGCGCAGTGCGATCGTCGTCGTAGCCGCCATGCAGGTTGCTGCCCATTTCGCCGGTGTAATCGACTTTGAAGTCGTAGCCTTTTTCCGCGAGTTCTGTGCGAGTGCCGTTCCAGTCGCCGAGCATCCACGGCGAGTCGCTGTCGAAGGCCGGCGCCGCTTGTGCGCAAGTGGCGACGCCAAGCGCGGTGAACCCACTGAGCAGATTCATGACGTTTCGATGGGCAACAGATGGTAAGACAGCGCTGTCTCGCAAGCTTTTTACGTAAGGCATAGGGAAGAGATTCTTGATCTTTTTCTGGAAGTAATCGGGAAGTGCAGTTGATGGATGAAGCGTTTCAGCTAAGGCGGGCGCAAGGATAATGTTCTGTTACAAATAGAGAAAGGGCTTTTGCTGACATGGAGCGTTTCGGATTTGGTAACAGTCAGCGGGAAAAGATCGCAGCCTCGTTTCACTCGACAGTTCCAACAGGTGAACGCATTCCAATGTAGAAGCTGTCGAGTGAAGCGAGACTGCGATCTTTTCCGTTTCACCTACATTTGACGTAAGGTGCGCGACTTCCCAATCCTCACACTGCTCGAAGGCCCGGCATGACCGAACACAACATTGATCCGCTGCATGGCGTGACGCTGGAACAGATCCTCAATGCGCTGGTTGAACATTACGAGTGGTCGGGGCTTGCCGAGCGCATCGATATTCGCTGCTTCAAGAGTGACCCGAGCATTAAGTCGAGCCTGACGTTCCTGCGCAAAACGCCGTGGGCGCGGGAGAAAGTCGAGCGTCTGTACGTGAAGCTGATGCGCACCAAGCGTCCACTCTGAACATGGTCAATCCGTCGGTGCGGCGTCGTTTTGTGGCGGTGGCGGCCGTGCTTGGCTGGGTGGGATTGAGCATTCAGATGTACCTGATCTTCCACTCGCGCTGGACGCTGGACGCGAGTCTGATCGGTGGTCTGGTCAGCTTCTTCAGCTACTTCACGGTGCTGAGCAATACCCTGGTGGCGACGGTGTTGACCTGTGAACTCACGTCCCGCGATTCGGCGGCACGGCGCTGGTTTTTGCAACCCTGGGTCAGCAGTGCGATTGCGGTGAGCATCGCGGTGGTGAGCCTCACCTACAACGTGCTACTACGCCACTTGTGGCATCCCGAAGGTTGGCAATGGCTGGCCGATGAGTTGTTGCATGACGTGATGCCGCTGCTGTTTCTGGGCTATTGGTGGTGCTGCGTGCCCAAGGGCACTTTGCGTGTCTGGCATATTTCGGTGTGGTTGATTTATCCGCTGGTGTACTTCGCCTATTCGATGTGGCGCGGGCATTTGCTGGCGGTTTATCCCTATCCGTTCATCGATGTGGATAAGTTGGGTTATCCACAGGTGTTTGTGAATGCCGGCGGGTTGATGGTGGGGTTTGTGGTGATTGGGTTGGTGGTGATCGGCTTGGATCGCTGGCGCGCCCGCTCTTTGTAGGAGCGAGCCTGCTCGCGATGGACGTCAACGATAACGCTTCGAGCCTGGCACCCCGCGGCGTTCTCAGGTTTTTCGCGAGCATGCTCGCTCCTACAGGTTGCTACTCCGCGTCGCTGCTATCCAGCTTCCAGTAGCCAACGGCTTTGACGTACTGATCGTCCAGTCCATGCTCATCCAGCAACACCCGACGAATCTGCCGCGAGACTTTGCTCTCCGTCGCCACCCAGGCATACAGACTGCCAGCGGGCACCTGCATCTGGCGCACGGTGGTCAGCAAATGGTCTTGCCCACCTTCGCGCAGCACCCAGATCACATTGACCTCGGCAGCACTTTGCAGCACTTGCTGTTCCTTGCCGTTCTCCACCTCGATGATCACCAATGCACGTCGATTGGCCGCCAGGCCTTCGAGACGCCGGGCGATGGCGGGGAGGGCGGTTTCGTCGCCGATCAGCAAATAGCTGTCGAAGATATCCGGCACGATCATCGAACCCCGAGGCCCGCCGATGTACAGGAACTGCCCCGGTTTCGCCTGTTCCGCCCAGGTCGACGCAGGGCCGTCGCCGTGCAGGACAAAATCGATGTCCAGCTCCAACGTATTCAGGTCATAGCGCCGCGGGGTGTAGTCGCGCATTTCCGGCATCGGGCCGTTGTCCTTGCCTGCCCCCAGCACCAATGTCTCCAGCGCGGCGGCTTGCTCGGCGTTCTGCGGGAACATCAGTTTGACGTGATCATCGGTGCCCAGGCTGACGAAGCCCGCAAGCTCTGGTCCGCCCAGGGTGATGCGACGCATGCGCGGCGTCAGGTCAACCACCCGCAGCACTTCCAGACGACGGCGTTTGATTTCGTGCATGACGCGGTGAATGGTTTGAATCACTTCAGTCATTCGGCTTGCTCCTGAGCGGGTTGAACGGCGGGGCCGTCGACAATAGCTTTGGCCGTGTTGTTGAGCAGGTCGCGCACCCGCAGGATTTCTTCGGGGCTCCAGCGTCCGTGATGTAGCTGCAATGCGTGGCGCAGGTTGTGCACCGCCTCATGGATTTCCGGCGGTCGATCATGCCCGCGCAACGAACGTTTGCTCACCTCGATGCGCATGCGCACGCCATCCAGCGCAACGGCTTGGTCCTGCAAGGAAAGACGTCCGGCGTCGGTAATTGTGTAGCGTTTTTTTCCGCCTTCGGCGTCACCCTGGATCAACTCGCTTTCTTCGAGGAACGTCAGGGTCGGGTAAATCACACCGGGGCTTGGGCTGTAGGCGCCGTCGAACAGGCCTTCGATCTGGCGGATCAGGTCGTAGCCGTGGCACGGTTGTTCGGCGATCAAGGCCAGCAGCAGCAGCTTCAAATCGCCGGGGGCAAATACTCGTGGACCGCGGCCACCGCGCTCGCGGCCGGGGCGTTTCTCGAAGCCGTCGCGGCCGTCGCCGTGTTCGCGGTGGGGGGAATGATGGTCTCTCATTTCGTCTTCTCTCGTCGTGTTTAGATACAACTTAAGATATATCTTTGCGAGAGAGCAAGGGCTTCTGACCAACGGTGGGTGTCAAGCAGGTCAACGCGATGAGGGCTGAGCCCTGAAATCTACGAAAGCGAACAATTTTTAATTAGAGTAAATAACTAGAAATTAGTGTTAACTCTCTAATTGCGAGTTTTGCACTATTGTTTGTTGGGTGTGTGGTATTGGTCTTACAGAAGTTGCTGTGACATTGTGTTTTAGATGCGTCGTTTGTTATTGGGTTTGTAGTCTCTCTCTTACAGCTAAACAGTGACTTTTCCGTTATTTCAGAATTCTTCCTGCCGAGTAGATCGTTCTTGGGCTACGTGGTTGTCGGAACTTGCCTGCTTACTTTCAAGAAGGAATGCCGGATCATTGCCGGCATTGAAAGTTCAACGTTGTCATCACGTGCTCGTGACACTTGATGCCAATCTTGAACGTTCAATGAATCGATCCTTTTAAAAAGACAGGTACTTAAATGATGTTCAAGAAAATCGCATTCGCCGCGCCACTGGCAATCCTGGCGCTGGGTTCTTCCATGGCCTTCGGTGCCGATGAATCCCGCCAGACCATCAACATTATCGCCAAAGTACCAACGACCTCTTTCTACGTGAGACCGAGCCCAGGGTTGACCGACCAGATTCAGGACATGAGCCCACAATCGGAAGATGGCGCATTGAAAGATATCAACGGTCACTTCGACATGCGTGCTACGGGGGCCAAGATTGTTGGAAAGCTGATCAGTTCGCCCGTGCTCTACGCCATGAACAGCAACAAGCAAGTTCTGTTGAAAGTCACGGTAAACAATAAAGAAATGACTTTGAATTCGGAGGAAATTGTCAATGAGGCGGATTCTAACGATAATTTTCGTGCCCTGCTGAATATCACAACTAAAGTCGCTGGACCGGTGGCGTCAGGTGATTACAGTGGTGATGTAAAAATGCTCTTTGAACCAGAAATTACTTCGCTCTAATTTTCCCATGTGATTCGTCGGGGCAAGCCGCGTGGATTGCCCCGATGGTTTTTACCGAGTTCGAAACCAGAGAACGTTTTCATGTTCCCGATGACACCCATCGCGGCCGCGCTTGCGCTGTTGTTTTGTGCCAGTGCACTCGCGGCACCCGATTCCGCTGCAACGACACCGCGGAGTCTGTTGGCCCAGGCCAAGGGTTTGCCGGCCGATTTCGAGGAGCACTTTTTTGATGTGCCTTTGGCGGTACGTGTGGAACTCGATCAACAACCCCTGGGCGAAGCCATGGTGGTGTTGTCCCGAGACGACCGTATTTCGCTACTTGAATTTACCGATACCAGCGAAAACCGCTACGGCGCCCTCGAGCGCGAAAAGTGGGCGGGATATCTCAAACAAGGAGTACCGCTGGGCAATTGCGCTGGCTCATGCCCGAATCAGATGCTGGCGGTGCACTACAACCTGGAAAACTCGCTGGTATCGATCCTCAGCGAAAACGCCGAGCGTGATCTCGAGGCCAAGCGTTTCCATGACCAGCCCCTGGGTGGCAGCACTGGCCTGATGGTGCGCAATCAACTCAATCTCAACGGCGGTCAGGATCAAGACCTTGGCGGACGTTTTGGCCTTGAAGCCAGCGCCAGTCTGGGTAACTGGAGCCAGGCGCTCAATCTGCAAGTGGCGCGCCTCGGTGGTCCGGACGACAAGTTCTACCATGCTGTCCAGGAGCTTTATACCCAGCGAGAACTGCAAGGCAGTTTCCTGCGATTGGGCTATTTCACGCCCAGTTCCGAAGGTTTGACCCGCCAGCCCCGCACGTTCGGCAGCAGCCCTGACACGGCGGTCGGTTTGATGTACGGCAGCTCCGACAGTCTGGCAATCAACAGTCCCAAACCGAGTGTTTACCCGATCTATGTGACGGCTAATCGCCAAGGTTCGGTTGAAATCTACCGTGACGGCCTGTTGATCAATACCCAGTCGGTGCCGGCAGGGTTACAGACCCTCGACACCCGGCCATTACCCGGCGGCATCTACGAAGTCGAAGTGCGTCTGATCGAGGACGGGCAGATCACTTCCACCAGCCTGGAGTTGGTGTACAAGCCCAACAACTGGCGCAACCTCGACGAGCGATGGCGCTACAACCTGTTTGCCGGCCAGGAAAGCAAGCTGCTCAGCAACTGGGACCAGCAGGAAAGCGGCAGTGCCACCGCCGGGGCGTCGGTGAATTACCTGATGCACCCGCGGGTCATTCTCGGGCTGTCGACGCGGCAGATTCGCGACAAGCTGCAATACGGCAGCTCCGTCGACTGGACCCTGGCCGATCGCCTGAGTCTGTACGCCAACGTCTATCAGACGCAGGACCACGGCACCGGCCTGGATGTGCAAAGCCTCTACAACTATGACTCGGGCAGTCTGGTCATCAGCCACAACCGTAGTTGGCTGGACACCACCAGCCTCTACGACACCCTGCCGGACGGCACTCGGGTGAAACAACGCAACGTGTTTGTCGGCGAGACCAGTAATTCGTCCCTGGCCCTCAACCATCGGCTCAACAGCAAAAGCTCGATCAATGCCCGGGTCTCCCACAGCGAGGGCAACACCGAAGGTGTCGGTGTGGACCTGGGCTGGAACCAGCGCACGGTGCTGTTTGGCAGCGATGCCAACTGGCGGTTGTCGCTGTTCGATCGGCCCGGCAGTTACAGCAGTGGCGATGAGCGCAATCGCGGGGTCGATCTGAGCATCAACCTGGCACTCGGCGGACCGGGTCAGCAGATCACCGGCAGCATCGGTTCCCGCACCGCCATTGAGGGGGGGCGCGATAACAATGCTTCGCTGGGCTGGCGCAAGGATCTCAAGGACCACGTTCTGCAAAGCGTTTCGGTGACTGCCCTGAGCGATACCTACGGATTGGGCATGTCCGGTTTTGGAAGCTTCGGTACTGACGCGATCACTGGCGATGGTTTTATCCAGCGTTCCTCTTACAACGGCAATTTCACGGGAGGGTTGAACGTGGACAGTACATTGGCCATCGGCGCTCAGAAAATGATGCTGACCAGTCAAGGCGACTTGCGCGGTGCCGGGTTGATTGTCGACGTGGAGTCGGATGTCGATGACGTTGTGCTGCGTGCCGATGATTTCAGTGGCGGCAGCGCGTTGCTCAAGCCGGGACGCAACTTCATCCCCATCACCGCTTACCAGAACAGTTCGGTGGGCTTCGATTTCGAGGGCAATCATGCGCCGGCTGCCGCGATAAACCCGCCGCGAACGCGCTATCACCTGAACAAGGGCGGCATTGAATATCGCAAGGTGACCGTCATGAAAACCCTGACGGTGCTCGGCCGGCTGGTCGACGGCCAGGGGCAGCCGCTCAAAGGGCATCACGTGATCAACCACGTCAGTCGGGGGGTAACGGAGGTCGACGGTTTCTTCTCGATGGAGATGCATGCCGGTACGCCGACGCTGGAAGTGCGCCAGGGCAACCAGTTGCTGTGCCAGTTTCGCCTCGACGCGGATCGCCATCGCAGCGAAAACAACGTGTTGATGATCGGCGATCTGCGCTGCACGCCAGACACCCTGGCCGACGTCACTTCCACCGACCAGAAGGCGGGCTGAAAAATGAAACGAACAACCTGTTGGCTGGGACTGTTGCTGGCGTTGGCGGCTCCGTCGGCCATGGCGGTGAATCAAACGATTACGGCGAAGTTCGCCCAGGATCCTGGGCGCCCGAGCAAAAACGAATTTGTGAACACAACGCCCGTCAGCGGCTATTGCGCGACCAATCCGGCGGATTGTGCTCAATACAACATGTTCAGTATTCGGGTACCCATGAGTTTCAGATCTAGCCGCGAAATACGTCCGCGGGACATGATTTCGATCAAAGTACCGGCCTATTGGCATCAGGCGACGGTTTTCCACAAGATTACAGGGCAGGCCGAAACAGTCGAGATACGGTTTGTCGGCATAGGCTCCGAGTATGTTCTGAGCAACCCGGTCGATGAGCTGACTGGCGCATCATCAGTGCGCGAAGGGCACCATTGGCTTTGGGGCGGCGGGGCAAGTAGTTGGGTTTTCGCTCCCCCCCCTTGTCTGGAAGGCGGGGCTGGGGGCTCTAGCGCTACGAGGTACCGGTTTTTCTGGCGCACACCTGTCGAAGGCCCCTGCACCAAAACAGCCGAATACAACATACCGTTACTGTCTTTCGACACCCTCGATTTTGCCTATCAACTGCGAACCCCAAACCCCCTGGGCATGATGAACGGGCAGTACACAGGCTCAAGGGCGTACACGGTCGGCTTTCTCAGGGATTTCGATTTCGGGCATTTGATGGTCGCTGATGATCAAAATTTGACCCTCGATTTTGTTCTGGACGTTCAACACACCCTGAAAGTCGATTTGCCCGCGGGTGCAGACAAAGTTGCGCTTGAACCTGAAGGTGGCTGGCAGCAATGGATCGACGGCGGACGCAAGCCCTCGAGAATCTACCGCGAACAGGAATTTTTTATCTCGACGACTTCAATGTTTGCAGGACGGCGCGAGCCAACCCATCGGCGGGCAGTAAACAATCATTTAAATGCTTCTGGTATTGAGCGCCGATGTTCAGTTCCCGGCACAACGCCATGAACTGTGCGACGCTGATTTTTTGCCTGAGCGGTTCAACCCGGAAATGCCCGCGGGCATCGGGCCGGCTGATGAAATCCGAATCGGCGGTCCAGGTTTCGCTGCTGGAAAAATTGTGCAGCGCCGCATCGAGCAGGGACTTCTTGAGGCTTTTGACGCCTCTCTTGAAATCGTGAGCCCACCAGGATGTTTTGGCGGGTGCGTACAGCAGCAGCCAGGTTTCTTTCACATCGACGTCGATGCCATAGCGCTCAACCAGTGCCTTTCGCAGCAGCGGCTCGGCAAAGCTCTGGACATCCTGCAAACCGCTGAGCATCCGGTCTACCGCGTTTTGCGCGGTCCAGTGGTGTTCCGTCAGTTTCTTCAAAAGCTGGTGCTGTGCATCCGGTACTTCTTTTTGCCAGGCGAGCGTGTTCAGACGCGCTGTCTTCAGTTCATCGATTCGTCGTGGAGTCGCTTGGGCCAACCAGCTCGGAAGAGCGTTTTTGACGTGTTCGAAGTGAATACTTTTATCAGCCAGTGAAACCTGATCCGGCTGCACAATCGTCAGGGGAGAAGTGGGCATTGCATGATCGTCCGTTGATCAACTTTGGAACGCTCAGCCTAGGTAACCCGCCAGCGCAAAAAAAGCGCAAATACAGGTTCGGAACACGGCCTGAACCGGTCCGAACCTTTCAAAATTCAGGAGTGAAAAATACATAGTTACCGCCATGCCAGGCGGTTTTTCGGTCTGGGTTCAGCGCTTCGCCATTGTGGTGACCGGATTGCACATCGTGTGCGTACCCGGTTGCAGGTACGGCGTCAGAATCGGTGCCATGCCCTTGAGCACTTGCACGGGCAAGGCCGAGGTGAAGGTGAAGTTTTCTGCCGAGCGCCCCGGCACGAAAGCGGTCAATGTGCCGAAGTGGTTATCCCCGATGTAGAACACGAACGTGGCCGTGCGGTTGAGCGATTTGGAACTGAGGATACGTCCGCCCGAACCGACGGCCTCGATGCGGTTGTCACCGGTACCGGTCTTGCCGCCCATGGCCAGCGGTGTACCGTCAGGCAGTTTGAAACTGCCGGCCACGCGCTTGGCGGTACCGGCATCGACCACTTGCGAAAGTGCTTCGCGCATGGCTGCCGCTACCTCGGACGGCATGACCCGTTTGCCGACATCCGGGTCGTTGATCAGGGTCGTTTCGTAAGGCGTGTCGGCGGCGAAATGCAGGCTGTCGATGCGCAGGGTCGGCATGCGTATGCCATCGTTGAGAATCGTGCCGATCAGTTCGGCCAGCGCAGCGGGGCGGTCGCCGGAACTGCCGATGGCGGTCGCCAGCGACGGCACCAGGTGATCGAACGGGTAACCGACTTGCTGCCAGCGCTGATGAATGTCGAGGAACGCTTCGATCTCCAGCATGGTGCGGATACGACTGTCGCGAGCACCCTTGTGTCGGCTCTTGAACAGCCAGCTGTAAACCTCCTGGCGTTCAAAGTGGCTGGCCTTGACGATGTCCGGGAACGTGGCGTCCGGATGGTTGAGCAAGTAGCTCATCATCCACAGGTCCAGCGGGTGGACCTTGGCGATGAAGCCCTGGTCCGGCAAATCGTAGGCGCCGGGACTGTAGGCTTGGTAAAGGCGTTCCAAGCGCTCGTCGGTGAGTTTTTCCGTCAGCTTGGCGCCTTTGAGGTGCGAGCGCACAAAGGTATTGAAGGTTTCCTGTTTGGCCTGTGGCAGCAGGTAACGATGCACCGCGGCCAGGCGGATCGGCGTCGGGCGCATGCTGTCGAGGAAGGTTTCGAGCCGGTCCTGAGTGTCCTTGTTTTTGTACTTCTTCCAGAACTTGAGCAGGAATGAAGTGCCCTCGCGGTCGGCGAACGAGGCCAGGTATTCCTGGCGTCGAGGGTCGCGATCGTCCTTGAGCAGTTCGGCGCTGTTGTTGGGGCCGGAGTAGGTCGTGTAGCGCACCAGATCACGCATCAGGCGAATGAACGGCAGGTTGATCGACTCGCGCAGGGCATCGCGCAGAGTCGGTATGCGACCGTTGTCTTCCTTGCGGAAGTTATGGAACACGTGAAGTCCGCCACCGGTGAAAAACGCTTCGCCGGGGCTGGCCGAGTATTTGCGGTCCAGCGCGGCGCCCAGCAGGGTCGGCAGGCTGCGGTCTTTGTTCTCGATCATGTAATCGACGACCCAGCGGCTCAGGCGGTCCTGATCCGGTACTTCGGCTTTCTTCAGATCCGGAACACTCATGGCGGCATATTTGTCGTGTAGCTCGGCAATGATCTGCAGATAGGTCGTCATCACCCGCATCTTGGCGGTGGAGCCCAGTTCCAGTTTGCTGCCTTCGTTGATGTCGAACGGCTGGTCGGTGCTGTCGGTCTGCACCCGCACCCGCGAGCCGTCCGGGGTCAGCTCGAACAAGGTAAAACTGTAGCGGACCTGGGCGGTGCTGGTGGGGGTCAACAGGCGCTCACCCATCAGGCCGATTTCTGTCGCAAAAGCCGGGTCCGCGAGTTTCTTGAGGTACGCGGTGGCCTGGGTTTGCAGTTCACCTTGCAGGGTGCTGGTGGCTGACAGGTCGAGACGGTCGAGGTCGTACAGCGGACGGTTGAGCATGCCGGCCAGACGGCTACGCGCCACGCTGATGCCTTTGTTGGTTTCGATCGGTTGAATGGTCGGCTGGGTCGCCCAGTCGCGATAGGTCACTTTGCTGGTCAGGGCGGCATCGGCGAATTGAGCGTCGATCACACCATTTTGTGCCAGCAGGCGGATGTGGCTGTCGGTGAGTTCGGCCAGTTCATTGTGCCCCTTGGTCAGGTAGTGGGAGGGGCGACGCTGGGCGATCATCAGCGACAGCATCTCGCGCAGGGCCAGGCCTTTTTCCGCCAGGCTGGCTGGATCCGTCGCGGTGCTGGTCAGGCGCTCGTTGGCTTTATTGAAATCGGCGCCGTACCACACGCGCAACCCTTCGGCCATGCCGTGCACTTCACCGTGCCCGGGTACAGCCGACAGGGGCACGCTGTTGAGGTAATCGCGAACCACGTTCTGCCGGGCTTCGAGGGTTTGCGGCCCGGCTTGATAAGCACGCACGCTGGCGGAAATCATCTGGCGGATTTTTTCCGCGCCACTGACGGTCAGGCCATCGGGCGAGTGCCGGTATTTTTCCAGTTGCGTGGCCAGGGTGCTGCCGCCCGCCGATTGGCCGGGGATGTGCAACATCTTGGCGACCTGGGACCATGCCGCCATGCCGAATCGTGGCCAATCCACTGCCGGGTTGGCCAGGGGCTGCTTCGGATCGAGCAGAAAGCGGTTCTCGATGAAGAGCAAACTGCTGACCACCACGGGTGGGATCGAAGCAAAGCTAGAATAAAGCTGTTGCGGGTAGTTGTACTGGTACAACGGCGCCGCCCGGCAATCGGTGATCGACAGGCCGGCCTGGATTTTTTCTGAATACGGTACGAACAGGCCTTTGCCGCTGTAATCCATCAAGGCGGGGGAGAAACGGGTTTGCGCTTCAACGATGAAATCGCGCTTGATCAAACGTGGCAGGAACTCGTCCAGCGAGCTGTAACCCAGACGCCGGTCGAACGGGCCATCACCCGGATAGCGGATGGCATCGCTGGGGCCAGGCTTGAGTTCATAGCTCAGGGACGCGGCATATTTGCTGACTTCCCGGGCCTGAAACTTCGAGGTGCGCATCTCCCTCGCGGCAGCCAGCCCCACGACAACCGCGATAATCAACAGCAAAAGCCAGAACGCTCCCCATCCGTGCCGACTGCGACGGGGTTTTTCAGGTGTTGGCGCTTCATCCACTCGTTCAGTCGGGACCACAGTTTTACTCGAATCGGTTTGCCACAAAGCGCCCATAGTCGACTGATCCATTCACGCAGATTGATCGGACTTGTCTGAAGCTTAGACGGTGGTTGGCGATGGGGAAAAAATTGTGTGGTGGAAAATGACGGGTTTTTGCCGTTTTTTGTGGCGAGGGAGCTTGCTCCCGCTGGGTTGCGAAGCAGCCCCAATGATTTTTGCGATTGGTCTGATAGGTCGGACCCGCCGGTTTTGCGCCTGCTGCGCAGGCGAGCGGGAGCAAGCTCCCTCGCCACAAGGGGGTAAGTCTACAAATCGGATTCATAGCCAGCAGGCATCCCAGAGCGGGTAGTCGCCGATTTTTTTAACCAGTCCTGCCCTCAGGGGATTGGCAACAATGTAGCGGGCGAAAGGAAGCAGATCCTCGCCATCGCGGATGGCTCGGTCGTGGTAGCCGGTTTGCCAGAAGGCTCCTCTTTGGTTCAGGGCGCGGTTGATGGTGAGTGTGCTACGGGATTTGATTGACTGCATGAGTTGCGCCAGCGATCGCTGTTCAAGCTGTACCAGCCAGTGAAAGTGGTCCGGCATGATGACCCAGGCCATTGAGCTGACTTTTTTTTGTTCTTGAGCCCGTCGAAACTCATCAACCAACAGACGCCCAATCCGCCAGTCGCCGAAAATTCGGCGGCGATCATGCACGACCGCCGTAATCAGATAACCCCGTCCCGATTCCGAGTAGCGCCCGCGTCGCAGCAGGTGTGAATTTGGATGTGGAGGCATTCCGTTGCGTCCTTGAAGTGTTGTTTGAACACGTTAGCGCCTCGTTTTCCTACGTGAATCCGCAATTGCTGAGTGAAATTTCCCGACCCGATGACCAATCCAATAGCGCCGAAGTGCTTCTGTGGCGAGGGAGCTTGCTCCCGTTCGGCTGCGCAGCAGCCGTAAAAGAGATGTTCGCGGTGTGTCTGAACCAATCGAGGCGTCCTGCAACCGACCAATGTGTCGCAAGGTGCGGTGCGCTCGGCTTCGTAAGTGGTAGCGTTAAATATCAAAAGATCGCAGCCAGCGGCAGCGCCTACAGGGGAATACGATCAGATTCTGTAGGAGCTGCCGAAGGCTGCGATCTTTTGAATGGCTGGTTCAAACGCTTGTTGAACTCCAGCCACGCCCCCAGCAACGCCATCAACCCGGCGCCCACCAGTGCGGTGAAAATCTGCATGGAAAAGGCATCGTCGGTCAGGGCGTTGATCATGTCCGCCAAGGGCGCCAACAACACGCCCAGGCAGAAAATCTCCAACGAAAAACGCCCCATGCGGCAGCTTTGCTGCGCCAGCCAGTTTTGCGTCCAGCCGGTGTCGGTCAGCAGTTTCGCGGTGACGTAGGCCAATGCGAGGAAGTGCAAAAGGCGCGCGGGGGACAGGTCGGTCTTGCTGATGGGATACAACAGACTTCTCAGGCTGTCCGGCACCACCGCATCGTGAATTTCCGGCCAGCGCCAAAGGACGGTCAGCACAGCAGCGAGTACGACATAAGCCGATGCGGTCACAAACAACGGTTGGCGCAACAGCGGACGTGTCTCGGGCAATCGGGGACGCTGCCCATGAATCGCCGCAGCGCCACCGAGGACGAATAACAGTTGCCAGGCCACGGGGTTGAAGTACCACACGCCGTCCTTGATCGCCGCCAGGTTCCAGCCCGCCAACGGCACCATCAGGTACAGCGCCAGCGACATCGCCACCACCACCCAGGCCTTGCGTACCAGCAACGGCAACACCAGCGGCAAACCCGCCAGCAGCACAATGTACAGCGGCAGCGGGTCCATCAGGTTCGGCTTGAAGCGCAACAAAAGCTCATCGATCAAGGCTTGCTGCGGGTTGCTGATGAAATGGTGCATGCCCATTTCTTCGACCAGATCGCGGGTTTCCACGTGGCTGTTGGCGAAGAACACGATACCCATCAGCATCGCCAGCAAAAAGATGTGCACCACGTAAAGCACCCAGGCACGGCGCAGGATTTTCACGCAGGCGATCAGGAAGCCTTCCCGCGCCAGGACTTTGCCGTAGGCCAGCACCGCGGCGTAACCGGCCAGGAACACGAAGACTTCGGCGGCATCGCTGAAGCCGAAGTTACGCAGGGTGATTTGGCCCAAAGGGTTGTGGGGCACGTGATCCCAGAAAATGAAGATCAGTGCCAGACCACGAAAGAAGTCGATCCGGTGATCGCGCGTTGACGTCATGTCGGCAGGCTCGTGAACGGCTGATGAAAGGGATTGGCCGCGGGTGCACAGGTGGCGTGCCCGTCGGCGGCGCGCAGGGTGGACTGATTTGCGGGCGATTGCAAAGTCGGGATATTACCGAATGTCTCAACCGTCGCCCCAACGCTCAACCGCTGGTCTGAAAGGTTGTACGACCTGCGATTTCTGACAGTAGACCGTCTCCAATACTTATGTTTGCATCGTTCTGTAACGGGAGCACTTCATGAGACGGTTGTGGAAAGGATTTTCCAGCTACACGGTGATCGGAGTCGCCAACACCCTGATCCACTGGCAGATCTTCTTCCTGCTGAGCGTTGCCGCCGGCCTCAGTCAGGCTGTCAGCAATCTTGCCGCCTTCTGCGTGGCCGCCTCGTTTTCTTTCTACATGAACGCGCTTTACACCTTCGACGCCAAGGCTACGGTGATCGGCTACGTGCTGTTTATCACGGGCATGGGGGCGTTGAGCCTGGGCGTCGGCCATGCCGGCGACGTCTGGCGTTTTCATGGCCTGCTGACCGTGACGCTGTTTTCCGCGCTGAGCCTGGTGGTCGGCTTCCTGTTTTCCAAATACGTGGTGTTTCGCGAGCGTGATGCATGAAGGTTTCGCTGATCGTCCCGGTGTTCAACGAAGAACAGGCGATCAACCTGTTTTATCAGGCGGTTCGGCGCGGGTTGCAGCTCGGCGACATCGAGGTCGAAATTGTCTTCATCAACGACGGCAGCACCGACCGAACCGCCGAGCAAGCTGCGGCGCTGGCGAAGGTCGATGATCTGGTGATGCTGATCAACTTCTCGCGCAACTTTGGCAAGGAGCCTGCGCTGTTCGCCGGTCTGGAATACGCCAGCGGCGATGCGGTGATCCCGATGGACGTCGACCTGCAGGATCCGATCAGCGTCATCCCGCAGTTGATCGAACAATGGCAGAACGGTGCTGACGTGGTGCTCGCCAAGCGCCGCAGTCGATCCGCCGACGGTTACCTCAGGCGCCACAGTGCGTCGATTTTCTACCACGTGCTCAACCGCATCGCGTACACCCGCATTGAAGAAAACGTCGGGGATTTCCGGCTCATGGACCGCAAGGTCGTGGACGTGATCCGCTCGCTGCCCGAGCATCAATTGTTCATGAAGGGCGTGTTGTCGTGGGCCGGGTTCAACACGGCAGTGGTGGAATACGAGCGGGCTGGGCGGGTGGCCGGCAGCAGCAAGTTCAATGGCTGGAAACTGTGGAACCTGGCGCTGGAAGGCGTGACCTCGTTCAGCACCGTGCCCTTGCGCTTATGGACGTATGTCGGTGGCGCGGTTTCGATTTTCGCCGTGCTGTATGCGGTGTACATGGTGCTGGACAAGATTTTCTTCGGCAACAGCGTGCCCGGTTACCCGTCGCTGATGACGGCGATCCTGTTCCTCGGCGGTGTGCAATTGATCGGTATCGGCATCCTCGGCGAATACATCGGCCGCATCTACATTGAAGCCAAGCACCGGCCGCGCTACGTGGTCAAAGACATCATCCGTGGTCAAAACCGGGTCGGGCCCTGACATGGGCCGGTTCAGCGACTTTTTTGTTCGTGAACTGGGGCGGCGCCAGGTCGGGTTGTTTTTTCTGTTGGCGACCCTGGTGTATGTGTTGCCGTTGATCCTTGCGGACTATCCCTACATCGATGACAACTGGCGCTCGCTGTCTGCGGGCATGGCCTGGGCGGCGCAAGGACGATTGTTCGCCCAGCTGTTCTACAACGTTCTGACATTCACCGATGCGGCACCGAACATCTTTCCGCTGCCCCTGTTGATCGCCTCACTGGCCATGACGGCGGCGCTCACCAGTCTGACCTTTCATTACTTTCGCCAGCCGACCATCGCCTGTTGTCTGGTGCTGTTGCCCCTCTGGTACAACCCGTTCTTCCTGCAAAACCTGTCTTATCAATACGACGGCGCACCCATGGCGTTGAGTGTTGTGGCGGTGATTTATGCGATTACTTTTCGTCACCCCAGACGCAGCGTGCAATGGCTGGTGCCGTCCTTCCTGATCGCGCTGGCGCTTGGGCTTTATCAAGTCAGCCTGAATGTGTTTCTGGGTCTGTGTTGCCTGGAGGTATTGCGCGCTGCCAACGACAAAATGGCCTGGTCGCAATGGCCTGGTCTGATTGGCTGGAAACTGGCACAGATCACCTTGGGCTGGTTGATCTACTGCGTCAGCGCCTACCTGTTCATGGGCTCAAACCGCACGTTGTTACTGAATTGGGCAGTGCATCCCTGGCTGCAAGTCCACACCAATATCGCCCGGGTGCTGGAAAAGGTTGTGCTGCTATTTGACGGCGGATTCGCCTGGGTGTTTGCCGGGCTGGTGTTGTGCGCCACTGCCGGTGCGGTCCGCCTCGGCATGACCGTGGCGCAGCGCGAAGAGCGCACCAGGAACAAGCTTCTGATCGGTCTGTTGTGTTTGCTGACCGTGCCGGTCGTGGTGCTGTTGGTGTCGGGTGTGGCGCTGTTCTTTCGCGACTTCAACGAAGGCGCCCGGACCCTGATGGGTTTTGCGGTGTTGCTGGTGCTGCTGTTCTATCTGAGTTATCTGGCGCTGGCGCCCGTGCATGAGCGATTGCCGCTGCTGCTGGTTGTGCCGCTATTGGCGATGCTGTCGCTGTCGTTCGCCTATGGGCGTGTGTTGACCGTGCAGAAAACCTTCGCGACCAGTGCCTTGTTCAACCTTGAACGCGACATCGCCAACCACCCGCCATTGCGCGACGCCAAGCGCATTTACTTGTCGGTGACGTATTCCGATCACTGGTTGACGGGCGCGGCCGGCTCGTACAAGCAACTGCCGGTGTTGCACTATCTGCTCAACATCGACTTCTACATGCTGGCCGAAAACCTGCCGAAAGTCGGCATCACCAACGTGGTGGCAGAGAAGGAGCGACGCAACGCGACGCGCGTTGGCTATCAGGGTTATCCGGCGCTGGTGGAGAACCAGTACTACCGGATTTTCCTGATTGGCGATTACGGTTTCATCGTGATGAAAGAGCCGGCCCCGATCAAATCATTGCGCTGGTGAAACCCGGGGCCGTTCAGCTTATGCCGCTTCTACGTCATTGGGCTCGAAGCTGTCAGCCCGCGCCATCTGCCACATCCGCGAATAGAACTCGCCGCTCACTTCCCCGGTCAGCAATTCACCGGGTTTGAGGAACACGTGCAGCTGCGAGAACAACTTGATCTCGGTCGCCGACATGCGTCGCACCAAGTGCTTGGCCGACAGTTGCGAAGGGTGATCGAGGCCGGCGGCGGCGAGCATTTCTGCCAGGGCCTTGAGGGTATTGCGGTGGAAACTGAACACCCGCTGAGCCTTGTCCGGCACCACCAGCGCCCGTTGACGCAGATTGTCCTGGGTGGCGACACCGGTCGGGCATTTGTTGGTGTGGCAGCTTTGCGACTGGATGCAGCCGATGGCGAACATGAAGCCGCGTGCCGAGTTGGCCCAGTCGGCACCGATGGCCAGCACACTGGCAATGTCGAAAGCGCTGACGATCTTGCCGCTGGCACCGAGCTTGATCTTGTCCCGCAGGTTCAGGCCCACCAGCGTGTTGTGCACGAACAGCAGGCCCTCGCGCATTGGCACGCCGATGTGGTCGGTGAACTCCACGGGGGCGGCGCCGGTGCCGCCTTCCTTGCCGTCGACGACGATGAAATCCGGAAGGATGCCCGTCTCCAGCATGGCCTTGGCAATGCCCATGAACTCCCACGGATGGCCGAGGCAGAACTTGAAGCCCACCGGTTTGCCGCCGGACAGTTCGCGCAGTTGCTGAATGAAATGCATCATTTCGACAGGCGTGGAAAACGCGCTGTGCCGCGACGGTGACACGCAGTCTTCGCCCATGAGAATGCCGCGGGTGTCGGCGATTTCCCGGGTGACCTTGTGCTTGGGCAGGATGCCGCCGTGGCCAGGTTTGGCACCCTGGCTCATCTTGATTTCAATCATCCGCACCTGAGGCGTTTGCGCCTGTGCGGCGAAGCGTTCCGGATCGAAACGGCCGTCGGCAGTGCGACAGCCGAAGTAGCCGCTGCCCAGTTCCCAGGTCAGGTCGCCACCGTGCTCGCGGTGATAAGGGCTGATGCTGCCCTCGCCGGTGTCATGGGCGAAGTTGCCGAGCTTGGCGCCCTGGTTCAACGCGCGAATCGCGTTGGCGCTGAGCGAACCGAAACTCATGGCCGAGATGTTGAACACCGACGCCGAGTACGGCTGTGTGCATTGCGGGCCGCCGACGGTGACCCGGAAACTGCTTGGGTCGCTCAACGGTGCCGGGCGCATGGAGTGGCCGATGAACTCGAAGCCCGACTGATACACATCAATCAGCGTGCCGAAGGGTTTGTCGGCGGTTTCGTTCTTGGCTCGGGAATAGACCAGCGAGCGCTGCGCCCGGGAGAAGGGCAGAGCATCACTGTCGGATTCGAGCAGGTACTGGCGAATCTCCGGGCGGATGCCTTCGACCAGATAGCGGATATTGCCCAGGATCGGATAGTTGCGGCGCACCGCGTGGGGGCTTTGCAGCAGGTCGAACAGGCCGACGAGGCTGAGAACAGCGGTGACGGCAGTGATCGGCCAGAGCCAGTCATGTTCAAGAAAGGGCAGGCTGGCGAGGGTGAAAATGACGCACGCGGCAAAGAAGGCGTAGCGGCTCAGGAGTGACAGGCTCATACGGTTTCCTTGGGTTCGGACTTATCAGTGACCTGTGGGAGCGAGCTTTCTTGCGGTGAGGGAGTGTCAGTCGACGTCATTGTTACTGAACCACCGCTTTCGCGAGCAAGCTTGCTCCTGCAGGAAAGCACTTCAATGTTATGTCAGGATTTAGTGCCCCGAGGAAACCTAAACAATGTGAAGGTCTGTGATGAGGCCGTTCGCTTTGCTCGCGGGCGGCGGACATGTGATCCTTGTCGTTTTGAGTCTAAGGCCTTTTTCCATGTCGACGTTTCCTGAGCAGTCCACTGGACTTATCCGCATTGCCGCCGCCCTGTTGATCGGTCCCGATGGCCGAACCCTGTTGGTGCGCAAGCGCGGTACGCAGGCGTTCATGCAGCCGGGTGGCAAGATCGAAGCCCATGAGTTGCCGGTTCACGCACTGGCCCGGGAGCTGGAAGAAGAGCTGGGTCTGGAGATTGATCCGGCGCAGGCCACTTTCCTCGGACAGTTCTCGGCCCCCGCCGCCAATGAGCCAGGATTTGTCGTTCAGGCAGAGATCTTTCAACTGACCATCGATGCAGGCGTCACCCCGGCGGCGGAAATCGAAGAGGTGATCTGGATCGACCCGGCCAGCGACGGTGGTGTCACGCTGGCGCCATTGACACGGGACCTGATTCTGCCGTTTTATCGAGCTTCGCTGACCGCGATCGCCTGACCATCCACGCCAAGGAACCGCCATGATTCCGCTCCAGGACTTGCTGATCTTCGCTGCTGCCGCACTGCTGATGGTGCTCACGCCGGGGCCGAACATGATCTACCTGATCTCCCGTTCGATCTGCCAGGGACGCAAGGCCGGGGTGATTTCGTTGCTGGGTGTGGTGGCGGGATTCTTCGTACATCTGTTCGCTGCCGCGGCCGGTTTGACGGCGGTGTTCCTGGCGGTGCCGATGGCGTATGAAGTGTTGAAGTGGGCTGGCGCGCTGTACCTGTTGTGGCTGGCCTGGCAGGCCGTCAAACCCGGTGCGCGTTCGCCGTTCGAGGCGCAACAGTTACCGCCGGACTCCTCGCGCAAACTGATCACCATGGGGTTTCTGACCAGCGCGTTGAACCCGAAAATCGCGGTGTTCTATCTTTCGATATTTCCACAGTTCATCTCGCCTGAACACGGTTCGGTGTTCAGCCAGAGCATCATCCTGGGCCTGACCCAGATCAGCGTCAGTTTCAGCGTTAATCTGCTGATCGCGGTGTTTGCCGCGGGCATTGCTTCGTGGTTCGTCAACAACCCGACCTGGCTGGCGATGCAGCGTTACCTCATGGGTTTTGTGCTGTCGGCGCTGGCGGTACGCCTGATGCTTGAGCAAAAACGCATGGCCTGACCCGACACAATCCCCTGTAGGAGCGAGCTTGCTCGCGATGGCGGTGTGTCAGTCAGTGAAGAGGTTGAATGTCAGACCGCTATCGCGAGCAAGCTCGCTCCTACAGGGGGATGTATTGCTTTAACGAACGGCGCTGACACCATCGAGTGTCGAAAACGATGTGTCCTTGGCCGTCAGCAGGAAATCGCGCATGTACGGCGCATCCAGCATGTCGGCGCGGATCCCCGCATACAGCGTCGCAAACAAGCCTTTCTCGCCCAGCCGCTTGGCCTTCACATAACCCCGTGAACTGTATTCATGCAGCGCCCAATGGGGCATGCCGCACACGCCGCGACCGCTGGCCACCAACTGCATCATCATCACCGTCAGTTCCGAAGTGCGGACCTGGGCCGGTTCGATGTCGGCCGGCTCCAGGAAGCGGGTGAAGATATCCAGGCGATCCCGTTCTACCGGGTAAGTGATCAAGGTCTCGGTGAGCAAATCTTCGGGAACGATGTAGGCCTTGCTCGCCAATTTGTGTTGGTTGGCCACCGCGAGCATCGCTTCATAGGTGAACAGTGGCACATAGGTAATGCCAACCAGATCCACCGGGTCGGACGTCACCACCAGGTCCAGATCACCCCGGGCCAGGGCCGGCAGCGGCGCGAAAGAGAAGCCCGACGCCAAGTCCAGCTCGACTTCCGGCCAGGCATCGCGGAACTGGTCGATGGTCGGCATCAGCCATTGGAAGCAACTGTGGCATTCGATGGCCATGTGCAGGCGCCCGGCAGTGCCACCGGCCAGACGGCTGATGTCGCGCTCGGCCGCTCGCAGCAGCGGCAGGGTGGCATCGGCCAGTTGCAGCAGACGCAAACCGGCGCTGGTGAAACGCACCGGTTTGGTCTTGCGCACAAACAGCTGCATGCCCATGCGCTCCTCCAGTTCCTTGAACTGGTGGGACAGGGCCGACTGCGTCAGGTGCAGGCGGTCGGCGGCGTCCACCAGGCTGTCGGCTTCGCGCAAGGCGTGCAGGGTCTTGAGGTGACGGATTTCAAGCACCGGGGAGCTCCATGAGGAAAACTTGTGATCAACACGAAAAGGTTGAGTTTGTCTCATGTTGGTTTGGCTGTCGACAATAGCGCCATCATTACAGGGAGCATCTCACCATGGCTTTGGCCCACACCCTTGGTTTCCCGCGCATCGGCGCCGACCGCGAACTGAAAAAAGCCCTCGAAGCCAACTGGAAGGGTGACATTGATCAGGACAGCCTGAATCGCGTCGGCCGCCAACTGCGCGCCATGCACTGGCAATTGCAGAAGGGGGCCGGCATCGACCTGTTGCCGGTGGGTGACTTTGCCTGGTACGACCAGGTGCTGACCCATTCGCTGACGTTCGGCGTAATCCCCGAGCGTTTCGACAACACTAAAGATGCCGATGGCCGTCCGACCCTAGCCACCCTGTTCGCCATGGCCCGTGGCGCCACATCGACTTGCTGCGGTGGCGAACACGGCACAGCGCAATATGCACAAGAACTGACCAAATGGTTCGACACCAACTACCACTACCTGGTCCCGGAGTTCAGCGCTGACCAGCAATTCAAACTGAGCTGGGAACAACTGTTCGACGAAGTCGACGAAGCCAAAGCCTTGGGCCATAACGTCAAGCCGGTGATCATCGGTCCATTGACCTATCTGTGGCTGGGCAAGGCCAAGGGCAACGATTTCGACAAACTCGACCTGCTCGAACACCTGCTGCCGGTGTACAACGAAATCCTCAATCGCCTCGCTGCACAAGGCGTGGAATGGGTGCAGATCGACGAGCCGATCCTGACCCTCGACCTGCCGCAAGCGTGGAAAAGTGCGTTCGAACGCGCTTATCACATCCTTCAGTATTCGCCGCTGAAAAAACTCGTGGCGACCTACTTCAGTGGCCTGGAAGACAACCTCGGCCTGGCCGTGAGCCTGCCGGTGCAAGGCCTGCACATCGACGCGGTGCGTGCGCCGGATCAACTCGGCCAGGTGCTGGATCGTTTGCCGACCTACAAGATTCTTTCGGTGGGTTTGGTCAACGGCCGCAACGTCTGGCGTTGTGAACTGGAGCAAGCGCTGGCGCAACTGCAACCGGCGCAGGAGCGGTTTGGCGACAACCTGTGGGTCAGCAGTTCCTGTTCGCTGCTGCACAGCCCGGTGGATCTGCGCCGTGAAGATCACCTCGATCCGGAACTGAAAAGCTGGTTGGCGTTTGCGGTGCAGAAGTGTGGCGAAATTGCCGTGTTGCGCGATGCGCTGAACGATCCGCAAGCCGCCCATGTTCAGAAAGCGTTGTCTGAAAGCCGCGCCATCCAGGCCAGCCGCGCGCAGTCGCCGCGTATCCACAAAGCCCAGGTGCAGGCGCGGATCAAGGCGATCAGCGCCAGGGACAGCCAGCGTCAATCGCCCTTCGCCCTGCGCATCGAACAGCAGCGTGCGCGCTTGAAATTACCTGCGTTCCCGACGACCACCATTGGCTCGTTTCCACAGACGGGCTCGATCCGTCTCGCCCGTCAGGCGTTCAAGCAAGGCAGGTTGTCGGCCAACGACTACAACGACGCCATGCGCCACGAAATTCGCCACGCCGTGCAGATCCAGGAGCGCCTGGGCCTGGACGTGCTGGTACACGGTGAAGCCGAACGCAACGACATGGTCGAGTACTTCGCCGAGCAACTGGACGGCTATCTGTTTACCCGTTTCGGCTGGGTGCAGAGCTACGGTTCGCGCTGCGTCAAACCGGCGATCATCTACGGTGATCTGAGCCGTCCGAAGGCCATGACCGTCGACTGGATCACCTACGCCCAGCAGCAGACCGGCAAGGTCATGAAAGGCATGCTCACCGGTCCCGTGACCATGCTGATGTGGTCGTTCCCCCGTGAAGATGTGTCGCGCAAAATCCAGGCGCAACAATTGGCTTTGGCCTTGCGTGACGAAGTGGTGGATCTGGAAGCCGCGGGGATCAAGGTTGTGCAAATCGATGAGGCAGCATTTCGCGAAGGCCTTCCGCTACGCCGGGCGCAATGGCAGGCATATCTGGATTGGGCGGTGGAAGCGTTCCGCCTGAGCGCCAGCGGTGTGCGTGACGAAACCCAGATCCACACCCACATGTGCTACAGCGAATTCAACGATGTGATCAAGGCCATCGCCGACATGGACGCCGACGTGATCACCATCGAAACCTCGCGTTCGGACATGGAACTGCTGGAGGCCTTTAAAGCGTTCGATTACCCGAATGACATCGGCCCCGGCGTCTACGACATCCACTCGCCGCGGGTGCCGGACACGGCCGAGATGGTCAAGTTGATGAGCAAAGCTGTGCAGCGTATCCCCGCCGAACGCTTGTGGGTCAACCCCGACTGCGGCCTGAAAACCCGCGCCTGGCCGGAAACGGAAGCGGCGCTGGTGAACATGGTGGCGGCGGCGCGGCAGTTGCGTAGTCAACTGGCTTGAGGACGCCATCGCGAGCAAGCTTGCTCCTACAATTTAACGGCGTATGCCAGACCCTGTGGGAGCGAGCCTGCTCGCGATGAGCGATAACGCGGTCTTAAAAAATGACCGCCCGGCACTCTTCATCAAACTGTCATGGAACTGTGGCAGCGCGCTTGAACAAACATCATCAGACTCGCGCTCTACTGGGGTTCTGCGTTTCGGTGTTTTGTCATGTGTGCACGATTTTTATCGACAGCGGCCTTTCTGGCCGCGTTGTTGTTTAACCTTCCGACTTTTGCGGCCGCTCGTTGTGACGTCAATGTGGCGACCGAGCGGGTCGATCTGCCTCAGGTGAGCCTGGCGTACCAGAGCATCGGCCGTGAATCGGACCCGGCACTGCTGCTGGTAATGGGCCTCGGCGGGCAGTTGATTCACTGGCCCGACGAAGTGGTCGTTGCGTTGTGTCAGCAAGGTTTTCGGGTGATTCGCTACGACAACCGCGATGTCGGCCTGTCGACCTGGCGGCACGCACCGGCTGAGGCCAACCTGACTTTCGAAGTCCTGCGCTACAAACTCGGATTGCCGGTTTCGGCCCCGTATTCATTGACCGACATGGCCGACGATGGCCTGGGCCTGATGGACGCCTTGCACATCGAGCAATTCCACGTGCTGGGCGCAAGCATGGGCGGCATGATCGCTCAGCACATGGCTGCCATGGCGCCACAACGGGTCGAGAGCCTGACCCTGATCATGAGCAGTTCTGGCGCCGAAGGCTTGCCCGCACCGAGTGCGGCGCTGCTGCAATTGCTGGCACGACGTGGTGCGCCGAACCGGCAAGTGGCCCTGGAGCAACAGGCCGATCTGCTGGCGGCGCTGGGCAGCCCGACGATCAGCGATGATCGCCAGGCCCTGCTCGAACAGGCCGCGCAATCCTATGACCGGGCATTCAATCCCGAAGGCGTGAAGCGGCAGATCATGGCGATCCTGGCCGAACCGAGCCGGGTGGCGTTGCTCAACCAGTTGCGGGTACCGGCGCTGGTGGTGCACGGCACGGCGGACCCGTTGTTGCCGGTGATGCATGGCGTGCACCTGGCGGCGCATCTGCGTGGCAGTGAGCTGAAGTTGATTCCGGGGTTGGCCCACAGGTTTCAAGAGGCATTCAAGGCGCCATTGCTCGCAGCCGTGTTGCCGTATTTACGGGCTCACCGCGAAGACACGTCACACTGGGCACAGATCGATCCAGTGGCCGATCACAACCTCCTCTAACACCAAAGATCAACTGTAGGAGCTAGCTTGCTCGCGATAGCGGTATGTCAGTCGATGATGATGTTGACTGATGTGTCGCCATCGCGAGCAAGCTCGCTCCTACAGGGGAACTGCTGCGTACTCGTAATCCGGGGTGTATCGTGCAGGTTTTCCGGTGCATTTCCAGCGTGCGAGGTGGGTGATGAGTACTGCATTGAAAATCGATTTCGTCAGCGACGTGTCCTGCCCCTGGTGCGTCGTGGGTTTGTATGGGCTGACCAAAGCCTTGCACATCTTGCGTGACGAAGTCCGCGCCGAGATCCGTTTTCAGCCGTTCGAACTGAACCCGAAGATGGGGCCTGAAGGGCAGAACATCACCGAGCACATCAGCGAAAAGTACGGCTCATCACCCGAGCAATCGAAAAAGAACCGCGAAATGATCCGCGAGCGTGGCGCTGAATTGGGATTCGCGTTTCGCACCGACGGCAACAGCCGAATCTACAACACGTTCGACGCTCATCGCCTGCTGTACTGGGCGGGGCTCGAAGGTATGCAATTGCAACTCAAGGAAGCGTTGTTCAAAGCGTATTTCACTGATGGCGGCAATCCGTCCGATCCTGAGCAATTGGCGAATATTGCCGCCAGTGTGGGACTGAACCACCAGCGCGCCGAAGCGATACTGGCGTGCGACGAATTCGCCCACGAAACCCGCGAGGAAGAACAGCTATGGCTGTCTCGCGGGGTGAGTTCGGTGCCCACCGTTGTGTTCAATGGGCAGTACGCGGTGACGGGCGGGCAACCTGTCGAGAGTTTCGTCAGGGCGATCCGGCAGATCATGGCTGAAGCGAACGGTGGGACGGTCAACTGATGGTTTGCGGTCAAGTCAGCGGGGCGCGCCCCGCTGGTACCGGTTTATAGATCGGCAAAGTGTTTGTTGGCCAGTAACTTGCCAATGTCGCCGCGCCAGATGGATTCAACCTGTGCGCCGCTGTCAGTCTGTGCCTGTTGCCACTTCAATCCCAGATTACGTTGCTGCGGCAGCTTCAAATGGGCTTTGACGAAGTCATCGAATGTCGACTTTGCCGAGTTGTAGTGAAAATGGGCGTACCACAATGGGGTGGGCGAAGGCTGCGTCAGATCGAGCACTTCGTATTCCTGCAGATAGTCGCGAAGACGATTCGTACCACGCCCCAAATCTTTCAGGTCGCCGACCTTGCGAATCTCGATGAGCTTCTGGTCCTTGAGCCCCATTTCAACCAGATAGTCCAGATACTGTTGCGTGGGGGTCTGGCTGTTCATGGTTTGTTTGATGCGCAGGGCACGACCCGCGTCATTCAGCTCTCTGGCCTTGTCGGTCAATCGCGTGATGACAGGGTCTTGTGGCTTCACAGCTTTGATTCGCTCGGCACGTGCACGCAACTGTTCGGCCTCGCTGGTCATCAGGTGCTCAAGATTGATCGGCAGCATGTTCTGTCGGGCATACTCCTCGACCTTGCTGCGATAGGCATCCTGTGAATCGAGACGATTTTCGGCTTCTGCCAGCCAGGGTTTCACGTTGATCACGGTTGGCGTCTCGGGTGAAGAAACGGTGGGTTGGTAGAGACGGTATTTGCCGTCGGGATGCGGCAGCCATCTTTCTACGGGCCCTTCGATACCTTCAACCTCGAAATGCTTGGGGGCGGTTTCAGACGCCTCCACTTCTTTCCCCATCAGCCACTGGTCGTCCTCGGTCTTGAACAGTTTGCGGGCAGATTTTGTGTTGGAGATTGCCGGACGTTTTTTGATGGCTCGGCGGGCATACTCTTCCATCTCTGCAAGATAGCCGAGAAATATCGCGACCTGTCCGGCGTCCATATACTCGGAATAACCCGTATTCGCCGCCATCAGATGTCGACGAAACTTCGCATACGCCTCAAGGCAATCTTCAAGGATTGCGTTGTGCTGGTTTACATTGCTCACTACGCTGCGCAGATCGGATTGAGTACGCAGGGCGCGTTCGACGTGGTCGCGTGCCTTCAAGTGGTGAACATAAAAAAAGAACCAGGACTCATCACTGACAACATCGTACCGGTTGATGATTCTCACGGCATGTGCCGTTTTAAGGTAGCTGACGGTTGCGGCACGATCAGCGCTGGTCAAGTCTTGCACAACTTTGGTCGTGTCCGTTTTCAACGCCTTGCCGGGTATTTTTTCCTTCCAGACACTAAGGCGTTCGATATACAGGTCTCGTTGCTCGAACTCGAACATGATGAGCTTGCGGATGTCTTTTCGTTTTTGCAGCAGGGCCAGATGTTGGCGGGTTTCGTGGGCGGGGGTGGCGTCCGTGAGTTTGAGGAGGTCACTAATCTCCTCCAGTCGCCAATCAATTCGCGCGAAGGCAAACTGCAATCGGTCTAACGTGCGATCAAAGATGGTTTGCGCGCAGAAGCTTCGGAGCTTTTGGACTTTGGTGTGATTTTCACCACTGGTCAGGGGCAATAGTTCGTTCAATTCCTGGAAGTTCGATTCCGCCAGCTCGATCTGGTCGACGTATTTGCGTTCCAGTGCCGGCTGAAGAGCGCGGCGCGCTTCAGGTTTTTTTGTTTCGTAAACGATGATTTCGGCTTCGATTTCAGTTCTTTGCGTTTGCAGTCGGCGCATGTCCGCATCCACGGAATTGACCAGCCTCAGTCGATGCCGAAATGTCGCGTCCGTCCACCAACGCGGCAGCCATCGCCGGATCGCGGCGGGCCAGAGCGGGTCGAGGCCCTCGGCCAGATGATGGCCGAGAACCCCGCCACCGCCGAGCCCGCCACCTTCGATCAGCGTGCCATAAACGGCGAAATGCGTATTCCAGTTACCGTTTTCATCAAGAGCGATGGGTTGTTTGTAGCTTCTGCTGCGGCTGCCGCTCAAGCGCCAAAATGACGGATTGCCGCTCTGCTCAACACGATAGATCCGACCCTGACTGACGATGAAATCGCCGAGTTCATGGCGATACACGTTGCGATACAGGCCGCTGCTGCCAGGGCGAATATTGCTCAGTGAAAGGTCGTGCTCATATTCGTAACCCTGGAAACGTTCTGCGGTGCGCAGGGCCTTTCGTTTCGTAGTGGGGGATAACGTACCGGCCTTCCTCGCCAGCCCTGACAGTTGCCGCTGCCGGGTGAGCGAGCGAGCGGCGGAGGGGGCGGCATTCCCACCCGGCAGTATGTCCATTGCGGCGTCGATCAGTGACAGCAACACCGATTCGAGTTGCGCCAGTCCGTTGCCGACATCACCCCGCAAAAACGCGGCAACGCTCAGGTTGGCGCTGTCCCAGGCGTCATAAAGAGCGATGGCGCTGCCGACGAAGGGCACCATCCCCAGCGCCATTTTCAGATAGTTGAGCATCACACCGGACGCCAGCGCATGGTGTTCCAGCGCCAGCTTCCTGTTGGACCGCGAAGTCGAGCGATGGGCCTCGATCAAACGACCCATGTGCGTATTGAGCAGATGGGCTGCCAACGATGTTGTCACTGGCCAAGCCAGGCCGACCCCGATCAACGCATCGAAATGCCGCAGCACTGACTGGTTGATACGGCTGACATGACGCGCAAAGTCGCCATGCAAGGTGCGTCCCGCCAGGTATTCGACCATGGACGTCTGCTGGCACAGATTGAACAGGCTGCGCCGGGCATGTTCCAGGCTGGTGTATTGCCTGAGGAGTTGGCCGTCGGGACTGTCGGGCAGATAAAGCAGGGTGAGACCTGAATTCAGTTCATGAATGAAAGTGATACCGGCCAAGCCGGCAGGGCCTTCCTGATGGGTATCCGCACCACCGACGGTCAGGCTCACTGGCAGCAGTGAAATGTTCATGCCATTGATGGCATAGGCTTGGCGACTGTCGGCGTCAATGGCGATGTCGAGTATCTGGCGGCCCTTCGCATTGATCTGTCGTTGTGCGAGGGCGCATTCGCCTTGCAGTTTGAGCATCAGGCGCCAGGGTTCGATCAGGCATTCGCGGCGATAGGCATTGTCGAACGCCGGGGCCGTTGAAGCGCCCATGAACGTACTGAAGATCAGGTCCTCATACTTTTGCGCCAGGTTCAGATCAGGCACGATTTCGCGCAAGTAATGCTGTTTGATGCCGGTCTGCAGAATGTGCCGCTCGATCGGGTCGTCCGCTTGAACCAGAACCTTCATGAAACCCAACCTGTCCCATGTCGATTGGTCGATGTTGTTCAGCACAAACTCGGCGATGGATACGGTGCTGCGGTTCTTGCTGGGAATCAGAATATGCTCCTGAGGAGTGCCTGGTGCCGCGCCGTCGGTGACTACTTTGCGCCAACTGGTCGAATCCGGCAGATCCAGTTTTATCTCGAAGTCACGTTCGAGCGAGAAGTCCTGGCGCAGGCGAGCCGCCGTGCGCTTTTCGATGAAGTCCTTGCGATGTGGCAACTCGCGTTCCAGTAACGCCTGAGACCGTTTCATCGCGGCGATGAAAGCCTGGGTCATGGCCTTGAGTCGAACGCGCTGCGCGTCTGTCAGGGTGGATAGCCATTGCGGGCGTTTTTGCGCCAGTACACCGCTGTGATGTTGCTCGACAATCTGGCTGTAGGCCTGGTCTCGGGCCGCATGCGTCGCAACGCACAGGTCGGTGAGAGTTTGTTCTCGTAACTTTTCCATTTGCGCCAGACGGTGCTGCGCGCGGGCGGGTACCGGGTTGTCGGCAATCACCTTGGCCGCCAATTGTTCGCACGCGTAGAGCTGACTTTGCAGGCTTTGCTCGAACGGGTCTGACGTTTGTTCCGAAAGCTGCAGCGCCCGCTCGCTGTCATTGGGCGTGATCTTGAACAGCTCGCGCTCCAGCGCCGACAGTGAAGCAAAACGCTGCAAACCACCGAGCTCACCCGGCCAGTAGAGCAGCAGGCTTTGCGGTGCAGAGGAGGGAATCAGGAGGGAGGGATGGGCGATGAGCAATACACCTTCCAGCTCCCGCGATTGCAGTTGTGTGTTTTCTCCCTCGTGGTTCAGGCAGGTGAGGGTCAGGCTGAAAACCACCACCGGCGCACTACGTTGCGTTTTATCCGAATGATCGAGAATCGCCTGAAGCATCCCGTGCTCCTCGGTGCTGATCTGACTCAACAACAACTGGATGTCCGATTCGGCGCGCAGGCCCGCCAACCGCGCCTGATATAGGGCGCTGTAATGTTCATTGGGTTTTTGCCGCAATTCGAGCATGCGCAGACCATCCCTGGCATTCAGCAGCCTGGAAGCAGCCGATTGGCTGGCCTGTTCGGCTGCTGCCAGCGCATCGAGCGACTGTTTGAATTTCAGCTGGCGGGGGTCATCTGTGACATTCCACAGGCTGTCTCGAAAAAGGGCTTCTATCGCCGTTCGTTGCCGGGCCAGGCTGAGTCTGCGGGTGCTCAAGGGGATATCCGGGTTCAGCAGTCCAAAGAGTGAGATCGTCTCGTCGAGTGGCTCCACCTCTTTACTGTCTGCGAGTGGTGCAGGAGGCGCGCCAGACAGAAGTGTCACCGCCGGGCTCGCAATCAGTTGTTCGACCCCCGCCGTCAATGGCGAATCAGTCAGCGCGGTGTAGTGAACCAACACCTGTTCGTGTTGCGTTGAGACGACGGCAAGGTGCTGATATTGCAGCAGCCAGGTTTCCATCTGGCTGCGCTGTTCAAAAACCGTTAATGCCGGTTGCTGGGCAGGCAAATACAAAAACTGGGTGACGGGTTGATCCATATCGACCGTGATGACGAGTGCGCCGGATATTGCGCGAGAATTGTCAGCCCGTTGCAGGGCCAACTGTTCGGCATAGATTGTACGGTCGCCAAGCCTCAGGCCTTCGGTTGGTGGATCGATGATGGCCAGCAGCACGTTCATCTGCTCGACATTCAGACGTCCCTCGGCAAAAGCCAGCTGACAGGCTGCTTCGAAATGCTGGCGGTACAATTCGCTAGCCAGATCCTTTCGCGACACCGCTGTGCCGGGGGCGCGCTCACGCCAGTACGCGTCGATGCGCGGGGGCTCGATGTCCGTATGGCGTTGCGCCACGAGTTCGAGCATGCGTCGGCGACTGTCCTCCAGGCGTTCGCAGGCGATGAGGAACAGGCAGTGGTCGGTGGGAGGCGATTCGAGGGAGGGCAGGAGGTCGAAGTCGACCGGCGCTGGGTGAACGGAGTCAAGCATGATGTGGAGGCTCCAAATGACAGGAAGGCCGGGAAACCCCGGCGTTGCTGTCATTAGAAGAGCGACGCTTTCAGTGCTGGCGGTACATAGTTATGGGGTGTGGATCAATTCATGACGGCCACTGTGGCGTGAATACGGTGCGTTGAGAATCCGCTCGTTCAGTGACTCAACCCGTACTTCTTTACCTTGTCGAACAGAGTGGTCTTGGCCATGCCCAGTTCCTGGCTCGCTTGCGTGAGGTTGCCGCCGCTGCGTTGCAAGGCATCGCCGAGCAAATTGCGTTCGAACGCTTCCACCGCTTCGGCGAAGGCCAGGCCATGAGTGCTGCCGCCAGCACCGGGCTTTTTGAACGCCGGCAGGCCCAGGGCAAAACGCTCGGCGACGTTGCGCAGTTCGCGCACGTTGCCCGGCCAGTCGTGGCTCATCAGGTTCGACACGGTCTGGTTGTCCAGCTCCGGTGCGATCCGGTCGAAGCGCAGGGACGACTGCTGCAAGAAATACTCGAACAGTTGCAGGATGTCTTCGCGACGCTCGCGCAGCGGCGGCAGTTCCAGGGTCACCACGTTGAGGCGGTAATACAGATCGCTGCGGAACTCGCCGGCCTTGCTCGATTCGTCGAGGTCTGACTTGGTCGCGGCAATCACTCGGCAATCCACCGCTACGCTCTGGTTCGAGCCGAGGCGTTCGAGGGTGCGCTCCTGCAACACCCGCAGCAATTTGATCTGCAAGGGCAGGGGCATGCTTTCCACTTCGTCGAGGAACAGCGTGCCGCCGTCGGCGTGTTCGATCTTGCCGATCCGCCGTTTGCCGGCGCCGGTGAAGGCGTTGGCTTCGTGGCCGAAAATTTCGCTTTCGAACAGGTTTTCCGGCAGGCCGCCGCAGTTCAACGCGACGAACTGTTTGCTGTGGCGGCGACTGAAATCGTGCAGGCAGCGGGCGACCAGTTCTTTGCCGGTGCCGGTTTCGCCTTCGATCAAGACGTTGGCCGAGGTGTCGGCGACGTTGGCGATCAACTCGCGCAGTTTCTGCATGGCCGGTGAACGGCCGATGATCCGGCCTTCGAGCGAGTCGCGCTCGGCCAATTGCCGCCGCAGGGACGAGACTTCCCGCGCCAGGCTGCGTTGTTCCAGGGCACGACGGGCCACGTCCACCAGACGTTCCGGAGAAAACGGTTTCTCCATGAAATCGTAGGCGCCTTTCTGCATCGCGCCGACGGCCATGGAAATGTCGCCGTGGCCGGTAATCAGCACCACCGGCAGGCTGCGATCACGCTCCTTGAGCCGGCCGAGCAGTTCCAGGCCATCGATGCCCGGCAAGCGAATGTCGCTGATGACGATGCCGGCAAAGTTGTCGCCGACGCGCTCAAGGGCTTCTTCGGCACTGCCCACGCCAATGCAGGGAATGTCTTCCAGGGTCAGCGCCTGTTGGCAGCCGAGCAGCACATGGGGATCGTCTTCGACGATCAATACACTAAGGTCGTTGTTCATATTGGCTTCGCGGGAGTGGGGCTTACCAACGGTAAACTGAGGACGAATGCGGTACCGCCACTGGCCGGGTGCTCGACACCCAGGTGTCCACCGGTGGCGGCGGCCAGGCTCGCCGAAAGGGTCAGGCCAAGGCCCAGGCCTTGTTCGCCGGGTTTGGTGGTGAAAAACGGTTCGAACAGATGCTTGCGCGTTTCGGCGTCGATGCCGTGGCCGTTGTCGCGAACACGCAGGCGGTATTTGCCATCGAATTCTTCACCTTCGAGCCACAGCTCAGGTTGTGGCTGGGCCAGCATGGCATCGAGGGCGTTGCCGATCAGGTTGACCAGAATCTGCTCAAGACGAGTTTGATCGATCCGGACCTGCACCGCTTCGAAATGACGGTGCAGATGGGTGTGTTTCATCCGCCCATCGAGCAATTGCAGTGCCGCGTCAACACCTTTGCCCAGGCAAGCCTGGCCCTTGTCGTCACCGCGTCGCGCAAAGGAGCGCAGGCTCGCGGTGATGCGGCCCATGCGGTCGATCAGTTCATTGATGGTCTTGAGGTTGGTGCTGGCCACGTCCAGTTGCCCGCGCTCGAGGAAGCGCACGGTGTTGCCGGACAGCGTACGCAGCGCCGCCAGCGGCTGGTTCAGTTCATGGGCGATGCTGGTGGACATCTGGCCGATGGCCGCGAGTTTTCCGGCCTGCACCAGTTCATCCTGGGCGTGGCGCAAAGTCTCTTCGGCGTGGCGCCGTTCGCGGATCTGACCCTTGAGCCGTTCGTTGCTGGCGCGCAGGTCGACGGTGCGTTCGGTAATCCGACGCTCCAGTTGATTGTTGGCTTCCTGCAAGGCTTCACGGGCCGCTAAGCGGGTGGCGATCACCTTGCGCCGCTCATTCCAGGCGATCAACAGAAAGGCGAGGAGGGCAAACGCCACCGCCACCAGAATCCCTTGGTTGATCGCTTCGCGGCGCAAATCCTGCAGCGGCGTCAGCAGGGTGAAATTCCACGGCGTGTCGCTCAACGGCCGGGTTTGCGACAGATAGCTGATGTTCTCATCGTCGGACACCAGTTCGCTGTTGGCCGGGAAAGTCAGTTTCTCCACGCCCTCGGACAGGGTTTCCCGGGCCAGCGGTTGCAGTTCGTTGAGCGGGAACCAGTAGTACTGCAGGCTACGGGCCAGTTTCTCTTTGGTTTCATCGCTCAGCGGCACCACGGACTTCAAGCGGCGGGCCGGATCGCTGGAGAGAATGATGATGCCGTTCTCGTCACTGACGAAGGCTTCCAGGCGCGCTCGCTGCCAGCGTTCTTCCATGGCTTCGAGGCGAACCTTGACCACGGCGACGCCGATGATCTTGCCGTGTTCTTCCAGGCCATGGGCCAGGTAGTAACCGGGCTCGCCGTTGGTGCTGCCAATGCCGTAAAAGCGTCCTGGCTGACCGCGTATGGCGCTCTGGAAATAGGCACGGAAGGACAGGTCTTCACCCAGATAACTGTCGAAGTCGCGCCAGTTGCTGGTGGCCATGACGCGACCGGTGGTGTCCATGACGTAGATGGCCCGACTGCGGCTGCGCCGGTTCAGGCCCTCGAGGTAATCGTTGACCGTTTGCCGGTGTTCCGGGGTCGGGTCGGCCAGCAACTGCGAAACACTGGTTTCGAGTTCGAGCAGGCTGGGCAGGTAGGTGTATTTGCTGATTTCGCTTTCGACGGCGCGGGCGTGCAGCTCAAGCTGACGCTGGCCGTTTTCGCTGAGGCTGCGGATGCCGTAGCGCTCACTGACCCAGAAGCCGATGTAACCCAATCCGATCATCAGCGCGATGATCAGCGGCGGCAGGAACAGCTGTCGAACAAGACGGGGTTTCACGGCGAGTGATGGCGGCGCTGCGCGATAAAGATTGGGGTCGCATTTCATCACAGATGCCTTGGGTCAACCACCACACAAATCTGCAAGCCACCGCCGACCCTTGTAGGAGCCGGCTTGCTGGCGATGACGATGTCCCGGACATTGATGTCGTCTGGACCACCGCCATCGCCAGCAAGCTGGCTCCTACAGGGAGCGGTGTGTTTCTTAGTGCTGCAGAATTTTGTTGAGGAAGTGCTGTGTACGCTCGGCGCGGTGGCTGATGTCGCCGAAGAACTCCTCTTTCTTGCAGTCTTCGATGATCTTGCCGGCGTCCATGAAGATCACGCGGTCGGCCACTTTACGGGCGAAGCCCATTTCGTGGGTCACGCACATCATGGTCATGCCTTCGTGGGCCAGTTGCACCATCACGTCCAGCACTTCGTTGACCATTTCCGGGTCGAGCGCCGAGGTCGGTTCGTCGAACAGCATGACGATCGGGTCCATCGCCAGCGCACGGGCAATCGCCACACGCTGTTGTTGACCACCGGACAGTTGGCCCGGGTGCTTGTGGGCGTGGGCCGACAGACCGACGCGCTCGAGCAGTTGCAGGCCTTTCTTGGTGGCTTCTTCCTTGCTACGGCCCAACACCTTGATCTGCGCGATGGTCAGGTTCTCGGTGATGGTCAGGTGCGGGAACAGCTCGAAATGCTGGAACACCATGCCCACGCGCGAACGCAGTTTCGGCAGGTTGGTCTTCGGGTCGGCGATGGACGTGCCGTCGACCACGATGTCGCCTTTCTGGAACGGTTCCAGCGCGTTGACGCACTTGATCAGGGTCGATTTGCCGGAACCGGATGGCCCGCATACCACGATCACTTCACCTTTTTTGACCTCGGTGCTGCAATCAGTCAGTACCTGGAAGTCCCCATACCACTTGTTGATGCTTTTGATAGAGATCATACGGCGAACCTTTTTTGCAGACGCTTGACCAGCAGCGAGGCGGAAAAGCTGATGATGAAGTACACGAGACCCGCGAAAATCAGGAACTCATTGGAGCGGCCAATGATGTCGCCACTGGCGCGCGAAGCATTGAGGAAGTCCACCAGGCCGACGGCGTAGACCAGCGAGGTGTCCTGAAACAGGATGATGCTCTGTTGCAGCAACAGCGGTGTCATCTTGCGGAACGCTTGCGGCAGGATGATCAGGCGCATCATCTGGCCGTACGTCATGCCCAGCGCCTGGGCAGCGCCCATCTGGCCCTTGGGGATCGACTGCACACCGGCACGGACGATTTCGCAGAAGTACGCCGCTTCGAACATCATGAACGCCACGATGCAGGAGGCGAACGCGCCGATCGGCGTGTCTTCGCCAGTGATCCAGCGCAGCACGAAGGGTACCGCCAGGTAGAACCAGGTGATCACCAGCAGCAACGGGATCGAGCGGAAGTAGTTAACGTAGGCGCCGGCCAGGTTCGACAGCAGTTTGTTGTGCGACAGACGGCACAGCGCCAGGATAGTGCCGAGGATGATCCCGCCGATCACGCCCATGACCATCAGCTTGAGGGTCATGACCATGCCGTTCCACAGACCCGGCAGGGACGGGATGATGCCCGAGAAGTCGAATTCCATCATTTACCCCCTACGGAAATCAGGCCCGGTACGGCGACTTTCTTCTCGACCAGACGCATCAGCAACATCAGGCTCATGTTCAGGGTGAAGTAGATCAGCGTGGCCAGGGTGAAGGCTTCGAACAGGTTGGCGGAGAACTCGGCGGTCTGTTTGGTTTGCGCGAGCAATTCCATCAAACCGATCAGCGAGGCCACGGAGGTGTTCTTGAAGACGTTCAGGAATTCCGAGGTAAGTGGCGGAATGATGATCCGGTAGGCCTGGGGCAGCAGCACGTTCCAGTAGATCTGTGGCAGCTTGAAACCCATGGCGCGGGCCGCGGATTCCTGGCCTTTTGGCAGCGCCTGGATACCGGTGCGCACCTGTTCGCAAACGCGGGCGGTAGTGAACAGGCCCAGGCACACGACGACGCTGAGGAAGGCCGAGGTGGTCGGGTTCAGATCCTGCTTGTACCACTCTTGCAAGTCGGCCGGCAGCAGGTCAGGTACCAGGAAGTACCAGATGAACAGCTGAACCAGCAGCGGCACGTTACGGAAGAGTTCGACGTAGCAGGTGGCGATGCCCGATACGATGCGGTTCGGCACGGTACGCATGACGCCCAGGATCGAACCCAGTGTCAGGGCGATGATCCAGGCCGCGATGGCGATGCCGATGGTCCACGCCAGACCGGTCACGTACCAGTCGAGATAGGTCTCGCTGCCCACGCCGGTGGACTTGAAGAACACGCCCCAGTCCCAGTTGTAATTCATTAGGGTCTCCCCTCAGATCGATCGATATACAAATGCCCGCTTGGGGGAAGCTCCGTTCCCGCCTGAACCTTGAAGATCAGGCACACACGATCGGCTCGACAGCCACCGGTCCGAGTGTTTCCAGAAATGCCAGCAGGGAGTGACAACCTCCTGAAAGGACGCAGGCCCTCTCAGGAGATAAGGTTAGTCAGAAATCAGGACTTCTTGTCGTCAGCCGCTTTATCAGTCGGATTGGCGATAAGGGCCTTGAGCTCGTCGCTCATCGGGAAGTTCAGGTTCAGGCCTTTTGGCGGGATTGGCTGCATGAACCATTTTTCGTAGATCTTGTTGATCTCGCCCGATGCGTAGGTGGCCTTGATGGCGTCATCCACAGCCTTTTTGAACGGCTCGTCGCCTTTGCGCACCATGCAGCCGTAGATTTCGTACGACTGTGGCGTGCCGGTCACGGCCCAGTCACTGGCTTTCTTGGCCTTGGCCGCTTCACCGGCCAGCAGGGCGTCGTCCATCATGAAGGCCACGGCACGGCCGGTTTCCAGCATCTGGAAGGACTCGCCATGGTCTTTGGCGGAGATGACGTTCATGCCCATCTGCTTGTCGGCGTTCATCGCCTTGAGGATGCGCTCGGACGTGGTGCCAGCGGTGGTCACGACGTTCTTGCCTTTCAGGTCGTCGAAATCCTTGTACTTGGAGTCTGCCTTGGACAGCAGACGGGTACCGATTTCGAAGATGCCGACGGAGAAGTCAACTTGCTGCTGACGCTCGACGTTGTTGGTGGTGGAACCGCACTCGAGGTCCACGGTGCCGTTCTGCACCAGCGGGATACGGGTTTGCGAAGTCACCAGGTTGTATTTGACCTGGAGGTTGGGCATGTCCAGGTCTTTTTTGATGGCTTCGACGACTTTCAGCTGGATGTCGTGGGAGTAGCCGACCGGTTTGCCGGAAGCGTCTGCAATGTAGGAAAACGGAATGGAAGCGTCGCGATGGCCCAGGGTGATGGTGCCGGACTCTTTGATCTTCTTCAGGGTGCCGGTGAGTTCGGCGGCGAAAACTGGCGTGCTGATCAGAGCGGCAGCAATGGCTGCGCCCAGGATATGGGGAACGATGCGCATCAAATTTTCCTCGACATTGTTTTTTTTATGGAGCCAGTTCACCGGCCCTTTTGTGCTGCAGCTACCTGAGCGCTATTGAGTGTGTGCGCAAAGGTCATTCATCGAAGAAGTGTAGAGCATGACTCGTGCCAGACCAGTCTGAAATGGTCAAAGCATTGATTAATAAGGAAATTAAATTTTTATGGCGCTGATATTCCGATTGAAAGATCCGGTTAACCGAACCGACCGGCAGGTCGCGTTCGGAAAACCGAATGATGACGTGTCATGCATTGCTTTTCGTAGGAGCCGGCTTGCTGGCGATAGCGCTCTCGAGGTCGCCATCGTCGGAACGCCGCTCGCAGCAAGCCGGTTCCTACGGGGTGACAGTCACGGATATTTGCGTTTGTCCGGCGCTGGCGGGAAGTACTGGTACAACCAGGTTTCACTTAACGTGCGGTCATTGGTACGGATGAACAGACGCAGCTCGACGGGCTCGACGCTGTCGTTGGTCGGGTACCAGTCAAACAGGATGCGGTAGCCCTTGATGTCGTCGAGTTTCAGAATGCAGAAATCCTTGACCTCGCCGTTCGAGCAGGTCACGACCGGCTCGATGCCCGTCCCTTCCGGCAGGCGGTCCAGGCCGCCGCCGTTGAAGTCCACGGCAAAGCGTCGCGCCCAGACCGGTGGATAGTGTTCGCCCGGCGCCCAGCCCTCGGTGAAACCGCCCATCCCCGAACGGGTCGCCTGCACCCGCGCCAGTGGCGTGCTGACCGGCGGCAATGCGCTCCAGTAGAGCTTGTAGCCGTAGTTCAGCGAATCGCCGGCGGCCACCGGTTTTTTCGGTGTCCAGAAGGCGACGATGTTGTCCATGGTTTCGCCGGTGGTAGGGATTTCCAGCAGGTCGATCGAGCCTTCGCCCCACGCGGTGGTGGGCTCGACCCACAGGCTCGGACGGCGGCTGTACCAGTCGACCGTGTCCTGATAGCTGGCGAATTCGTGATCGGTCTGCACCAGGCCGAAGCCTTTCGGGTCTTTGTCGGCGAAAGCGTTGAACTGCAACGTGGCCGGGTTGTTCAGCGGGCGGCAGATCCACTCGCCGTTGCCGCGCCACATGGCCAGTCGATCCGAGTCATGGATTTGCGGGTGAATGGTGTCGCACATCCGGCGCTCGTGGGTGCCGCAGCTGAACATGCTGGTCATCGGCGCGATGCCCAGTTGATCGATGGCAGTACGCGCATTGACGTGGGCGTCGACCTCCATCACCACGCGTTCGGCCTGGCAATCGATATCAAAGCGATAAGCGCCGGTGGCACTCGGCGAGTCGAGCAGGGCGTAGACCACGAAGCGGGTGCTGTTCTTGTCCGGCGTCTCGAACCAGAACTTGGTGAAATCGGGGAATTCTTCACGCTTCTTGGCGTAAGTGTCGATGGCCAGGCCACGAGCCGACAGGCCATATTGGCCAGTGGCGTCCACCGCACGGAAATAGCTGGCGCCGAGGAAGGACACCACATCGTGCTTGTCCAGCTCCGGGGCCTTGAACAGTTTGAAACCCGAGAAACCCAAGTCACCCTTGAGCTGCGCGGTATCGACCGTGGTGTTTTCATAGTTGAACAGCGAAGGACGGAAATGCACCTCGCGGGCCATCCGGGTTTTCGGATCGACGCTGTACATGCGCACCGGTTGCTTGAAACCCATGCCGACGTGGAAGAACTGCACGTCCAGTTGGCCCTTGAGGTCCTTCCACAACGAATGATTGCCGTCGTAGCGGATCGCATTGAAGTTCTGCGGGGTCATGGTCGCCAGCGTCGGCGGCAGCACCTGTTTGGTGTCCTGATAGCGATTGCTGGCCAGTTGCTTGGCCTGCACTTTCAGCGCTTCGAAATCAAAGGCCTTGGCCTCGCCATCGGCGGTGTCAGACGCGGCCCAGGCCCGGGCGGCCAGCAGACCGGTGGCCGAAAGACCGGTGTAAGCCGCAATGGCCATGGACGCTTTGAGCAAATTCCTGCGATGCATAAATACAACCTGTCGTGAACAATCCCGCGCCGTTCCTGGCACGTGCTGGATCAGAAATATCGGTTCGGACATGCCTTCGGCCAAACACAACGGACTTTTAAACAGATGCCCAACAGCTTAAACCGTTCGATTGCAGAGCAAAATTGATTGGTGGCAAGACGCTGGCGCTGGAATGAAACAAGAAGTGTCGGGAAAGATTTCCGACAGCGTCTTCTGAATTACAGGGCATTTCTGCTTTTTTCGACTAATTACTCTAAAAACCACTTTTCAGCGCCCGGATTATTTCTATCCTGTGTACATGACCGGTTTATGCCCTTCGGGCCGGTGCGGTTCAGTTGGCACGAGGCGCTGCTGAAAAAGGGTGAGGGCGATGCGGTTTCTTAAGTTTTCTTTGACGTAGAGAAGGACATCGTCCATGTCGAAAGTACAAGGCATCACTGAAATGTTGGGAATCTTTCCGTGCCTGGCCATGGGACGGCGAAGGCGCCGATTGAATTCCGAAGAGTTGAAACTGGTGGAGCGCTATCGGGAACTGTCGGAAAGCGACCGGATCGCGATGAGGTATCTGGTGGATGCGATGAGGAGTGTTTCGCGGTTTTGATCTCAGCTGGTCACCGTGAGAGCCATTTGGCCTTCACGGTGGCCAGGCTGGTTAACCTGTCCGCGTCAGCGTCGGCTATGCCAGCGTCAATTTCTTGCTGGAGGACTGCTTGCTGGTCGAGCTTATGGAGATACGTCTCTGCAAACGAGGTATCACATGGAATCATTTCGATGTCTCGCTTGACGCTGCGAGTTTCGTTCATATGGATATAACTCATTCAGCAGGACAATCAATTGAAAGGATTCAAACCTAAGGGACGGACTGTGAAGTCTGTCCCTTTTTTCAGCTCGCTTTATTCCTTCAACGACAAGTGCCAGCAATTGGGAAGGGACGCTGCACCTGCATCAACTCAGGCATGTCACGCCATTTGACCCAGGCGTGATGTTGGTAATGCAGCAAAGGCACCGAGACTCCGGCCCAATTCAGAGAGCTCAGGCTTGGCAGGTTTTCCACAGGCGCTGATTTCGCATCACGTAGCGAGGGGATGACTTCGTTGCTCAGCCATTGGCGCAGGTTGCGGTTTTCCGGGACGAAGTGGTGAACCAGCAAGGCGTACATGCCTGACTCACTGATCATCAGTGTTTCGACCGTTTTGCCGTCCTTGCGGAGCCAGACGCTGCGACGCTGATCGGGGTCGAGTTTCAAGGTGAGGCGTTCATTGAGTGGTTTGCCCATCAGGCGACCAAGGTCCTGGGCGCAGAACCAGGCTTGGTTGTCTTGCATGAAGGCGTGGAGGAAACGGTTGTGGCGGGTAAAGACGGTGGGAGTGAAATAAGGAAGGGGCGAGTCTTGAAAGTGCATTGGCATGGCGTGATTTTCCGTTTTGACTTGGAAAGTCGCCCCCAACCCTTCGACGGGTTGGGTGGCGGACCGAGTGGCGTTCGAAGTCGGGACACTTCCAGGTCAAAACGGAAGCCGAAAGGCCCGCGCCACACGGCCCGCCATAATGCAGAACTGAAGGCATAAAGCAGCCACAGTCCTATGGGGGCACACGAGCACCGTTTTGACTTGTTCCGGCTTCGACTCCGGGCCGCTGATTTGGCAGCGACGGAACAAAGCCTATCGGTCAGGCACTCGCGGCGCCAAGTCTACTCTGGCGACGCGTGTCGTAGGAATCGAGGGTTTTTCAGGAAGGTTGCGTCTGTAGGAATTTCCTGTTTTTGCACTTGCTACAGAGAAGCGGCACCTGAGGTGCAGTTTTTCAGTTAGCTATTCGAATATTGGGAATACGTAATCCTACGATCGGCGGCGGTTACAGAGGTGACGGGGCCTTGGGGGCGCCGCCCGGATCGGTGGTTATTGTTTTGTTTTCTTTGGGGTGGAGCCTGGTGGTGCGTACTGCCGGTTTCTGCCTTGAAACCGAGGTGACCCCTATCGCTGGCAAGCCAGCTCCTACAGGTTTTGTGTGAGTCAGGAACGACGCGGACGTGTAGGAGCCGGCTTGCTGGCGATGCTTTTTCTTAGTGCTTGAACATCACATGCCGAACGACGGTGTAGTCCTCCAGCCCATACATGGACATGTCCTTGCCATAGCCGGACAATTTCTGACCGCCGTGGGGCATTTCGCTGACCAGCATGAAGTGCGTATTCACCCAGGTGCAGCCGTACTGCAAACGGGCGGATAGGCGATGGGCGCGGCCGACGTCGGCGGTCCACACGGAAGAGGCCAGACCGTAGTCCGAATCGTTGGCCCAGCCCAGCACTTGTGCTTCATCGGTGAATTTGGTGACGGATACCACCGGCCCGAACACTTCGCGACGGACGATTTCGTCGTCCTGTTGCGCATCGGCCAGCACGGTCGGTTCGAAGAAGAATCCATTGCCCTCAACCGCTTTGCCGCCAGTGATCAAACGAATGTGCGGCTGAGCGATGGCGCGCTCGACGAAACCGGCCACGCGGTCGCGGTGTTGCGCGGTGATCAGTGGGCCGAGTTCGGTGGACGGGTCATCCTGCAAGCCGTACTTGATGCTGCTGACGGCCGCGCCAAGCTTCTCGACGAATTTCTCGTAGATGCCTTCCTGCGCATAGATGCGGCAAGCGGCGGTGCAGTCTTGCCCGGCGTTGTAGAACCCGAAGGTACGGATGCCTTCGACGGCGGCGTCGATGTCGGCGTCGTCGAAGATGATCACCGGGGCTTTGCCGCCCAACTCCATGTGCATGCGTTTGACGCTGTCGGCGGTGCTGGAAATGATGTTCGAACCGGTGGCAATCGAACCGGTCAGCGACACCATGCGCACTTTCGGGTGAGTGACCAGTGGGCTGCCGACGGTAGGACCACGGCCGAACACCAGGTTGAGCACGCCGGCCGGGAAAATCTCCGACGCCAGTTCGGCCAGACGCAGGGCGGTCAGCGGGGTTTGTTCCGACGGCTTGAGCACCACGGTATTACCGGCGGCGAGGGCCGGGGCGATTTTCCAGGCGACCATCATCAACGGGTAGTTCCACGGCGCGATGGATGCGATCACGCCCACCGGATCGCGGCGGATCATCGAGGTGTGGCCGGGCAGGTACTCGCCACCGGCCGAACCGCTCATGCAACGGCTGGCGCCAGCGAAGAAACGGAACACGTCGGCAATCGCCGGGATCTCGTCGTTCAGCGCGGCACTGTAAGGCTTGCCGCAGTTGTCCGATTCCAGTTTGGCCAGCTCTTCGCCGTGGGCTTCGATGACGTCGGCGAGTTTGAGCAGCAGCAGCGAACGCTCTTTCGGCGGGGTCTGCGACCAACTGTCGAATGCGGCGTCGGCGGCGCGTACGGCGGCATCGACCTGGGCTTCGCTGGCTTCGTTGATTTCCACCAGCACACGGCCCAGCGCGGGGTTGAACACCGCTTGGGCGGGGCCTTCGCCGTTGAGCAGTTGGCCGTTGATCAAGAGTTTGGTTTGCATGGCAAGTGTCCTCTTACAGACGATTGTTTTTTTCTGTGGAAGCCGGTTCTCCTGTAGGAGCTGGCTTGCCAGCGATGGCGTCATCAGATCCAGCATCTAAGCCGGTTGACCTACCGCTATCGCCAGCAAGCCGGCTCCTACAAGGTTTTTTTTCCACAGTTGGAAAGGGTTGTCGGTTACTTGCCGCCACTGCCCGCAACGCTTTCGCCGCCGCGGGTCAGGTAATAAGCACCAAGGATCGGCAGCATGGTCACCATCATCACCAGCATTGCCACGACGTTGGTCACCGGCACGTCCCGTGGGCGGCTGAGCTGGTTGAGCAGCCACAGCGGCAGGGTGCGTTCATGGCCGGCGGTGAAGGTGGTGACAATGATTTCGTCGAACGACAGCGCAAACGCGAGCATGCCGCCGGCCAGCAACGCCGAGCCGAGGTTCGGCAGGATGATGTAGCGGAAGGTCTGCCAACCGTCGGCGCCGAGGTCCATCGAGGCCTCGATCAAACTGTGGGAAGTGCGACGCAAGCGGGCGATGACGTTGTTGTAGACGATCACCACACAGAAGGTCGCGTGGCCGACGATGATGGTGAACATCCCCGGTTCGATCCCCAGTGTTTTGAACGTCGCCAGCAACGCGATACCGGTGATGATCCCCGGCAGCGCAATCGGCAGGATCAGCATCAGCGAGATGCCTTGCTTGCCAAAGAAGTCGCGGCGATACAACGCCGCCGAAGCCAACGTGCCGAGCACCATGGCGATCAGCGTGGCAATCGAGGCAATCTGCAACGACAGCTTGATCGCTTCCAGCACGTCCGGCCGCGAGAACGCCACGCCGATCCACTTCCAAGTGAAACCCTTGGGCGGAAAGCTGAACGCTGCGTCTTCGGTATTGAAGGCGTACAGGAAGATGATCAGGATCGGGAAGTGCAGAAACACCAGCCCGCCCCAAGCGGCGATTTTCAGACCCAGTGAAGCCTTTTCAGAGTGCATCGAAGGCCCCCAGACGTTTGACGATGGACAGGTAAATGGCGATCAGTACGATCGGCACCAGAGTGAAGGCTGCAGCCATTGGCATGTTGCCGATGGCACCTTGCTGGGCGTACACCATGCTGCCGACGAAGTAGCCGGGCGGGCCCACCAGTTGCGGCACGATGAAATCGCCCAGGGTCAGTGAAAACGTGAAGATCGAACCGGCGGCAATGCCCGGGATCGACAGCGGCAGAATCACTTGCATGAAGGTCTGGCGCGGCTTGGCACCGAGGTCGGCGGAGGCTTGCAGCAGCGACGGCGGCAGGCGTTCCAGCGAGGCCTGGATCGGCAGGATCATGAACGGCAGCCAGATGTAGACGAACACCATGAAGCGCCCCAAGTGCGAGGTCGACAAGGTGCTGCCGCCCACGCCCGGAATGCCCAGCACGAACTGCAAAACCGGCTCCAGCCCCAGGTGCTGCACGAACCACTGCGCCACGCCGCCCTTGGCCAGCAGCAACGTCCAGGCGTAGGCCTTGACGATGTAACTGGCCCACATCGGCATCATCACGGCGATGTAGAAAAACGCCTTGGTCTTGCCGGTGGTGTAACGCGCCATGTAGTAGGCAATCGGAAACGCGACGATGGCGCTGGCAATCGACACGACAATCGCCATGCCCAAGGTGCGCAGGATGATGTCGAAGTTCGACGGCTGGAACAGCGCGGCGAAGTTCGCCAGCGTCAGGTCCGGCGTGACCGCCATGGTGAAGTCATCGAAGGTGTAGAAACCTTGCCACAGCAAAGTCAGCAACGAGCCCAGGTAGATCGCGCCGAACCATAGCAGCGGCGGCACCAGCAGCATCGACAGGTACAGGTTCGGCCGGCGATACAGCAGGTTGGAAAACCTGCGCAACGGCGAGCCGCCCGAAGGGGATTGAGAAACAGCCAAGGTGTTCATGTCACACCCCACCCACAACGGTGTCGTGCAACTGGACCATCGCTTCCCGCGCCCAGCGTGCGCTGAGGCGTTGCCCGGTCTGATGCTGCGCGCTGGTGTCCAGCCACTGGTTGTTGGCCTGGCTGATGTTCAGGGTCTGGCCGTTTTCCAGTTTTAGTTCATAGCGCGTGGCGCTGCCCTGGTACTGGATGTCGTGCAGCAAACCGCTGACTTCGATTTCGTGGCTGGCCAGCGGACCCTCGGCGAAACGCACGTGTTCCGGACGAATCGAGAACGGCTGCGGATTGCCACTGAGCTGCTTGGCCAGGTCACCGCGAATCACATTCGAGGTGCCGACGAATTCGGCGACGAAGGTGGTCGCCGGTTTCATGTACAGGTTGCGCGGTGTATCGACTTGTTCGATACGGCCCTTGTTGAACACCGCCACGCGGTCGGACATCGACAGCGCTTCGGTCTGGTCGTGGGTGACGAAAATGAAGGTGATGCCGAGTTGGCGTTGCAGCTTCTTCAATTCGCTTTGCATTTGCTCGCGCAGCTTCAGGTCCAGCGCGCCGAGCGGTTCATCGAGCAGCAAAACCCGTGGACGATTAACCAAGGCACGGGCCAGGGCCACACGCTGGCGCTGGCCGCCGGAGAGCTGTACCGGTTTGCGCTCGCCGTAGCCGCCGAGGGCAACCATGTCGAGGGCTTCTTCGGCTCGTTTCAGACGTTCAGCTTTGCCCACGCCTTTGACTTTCAGGCCGTAGGCTACGTTGTCGCGAACGTTCATGTGCGGGAACAGCGCGTAATCCTGGAACACGGTGTTCACGTCGCGCTGGTACGGCGGCAGGCCGGCGGCCTCTTCGCCATGAATACGGATGGAACCTGCGCTCGGTTGCTCAAACCCGGCGATCAGGCGCAAACAGGTGGTTTTGCCCGAGCCGGAAGGCCCCAGCATGGAGAAGAACTCGCCGTCCTGGATGTCGATGGAAACCCGGTCTACGGCTTTCACTTCGCCGAATAGACGGGAAACGTTGGTGAATTGGACTGCAAGCTTCATGGTGCGGTGCTCCAAAAAGACGAAGGCCGTCGCAGCGGCCCTGCCTGGACTTCTGAAAAAGCTGAATCGGTAGAGAAGAGCGCTTCGCGCTCTATCGCTGGCAAGCCAGCTCCTACAGGGGTACGTGGACTGTGTAGGAGCCGGCTTGCTGGCGATAAGAGGCGTTAACGACCGCCCATGATCGCGATGTAGTCCTGGGTCCAGCGGCTGTACGGCACAAACTTGCCGCCTTCAGCCTGCGGGGTTTTCCAGAAGGCGATCTTGTCGAACTGGTCGAAACCGTTGGTCTTGCAGCCTTCGGCGCCGAGCAGTTCACTGCCCTTGCACGCTGCCGGCACCGCTGGCAACGAACCGAACCACGCCGCTACGTCGCCCTGGACTTTCGGTTGCAGCGACCAGTCCATCCACTTGTAGGCGCAGTTCGGGTGCTTGGCTTCGGCGTGCAGCATGGTGGTGTCGGCCCATCCGGTGGCGCCTTCTTTCGGGATGGTCGAAGCGATCGGCTGCTTCTCGTTCATCAGGCCGTTGACCTGATAAGGCCAGGCACCGGAGGCGACTACGCCTTCGTTCTTGAAGTCGCTCATTTGCACGGTGGTGTCATGCCAGTAGCGGTGGATCAGCGGCTGCTGGGCGCGCAACAGATCGAGCACGGCCTTGTACTGTGCCTCGGTCAGTTCGTAGGGGTTCTGGATACCCAGTTCCGGTTTGGTTGATTTGAGATACAGCGCCGCGTCGGCGATGTAGATCGGGCCGTCATAGGCCTGCACACGACCCTTGTTCGGCTTGCCGTCCGGCAGGTTTTCCGCGTTGAACAACACACCCCAGGTGGTAGGCGGGGTCTTGAATACGTTGGTGTTGTACATCAGCACGTTCGGGCCCCACTGATACGGGGTGCCATAGGTTTGATTGTTGACCACGTACCACGGCGCATCCTTGAGGCGAGGGTCGAGGCTCTTCCAGTTCGGGATCAGCGCGGTGTTGATCGGCTGCACACGCTTGCCGACGATCAGGCGCAGGGACGCGTCGCCGGATGCCGTCACCAGGTCGTACCCACCCTTGGCCATCAGGCTGACCATTTCATCGGAAGTGGCGGCGGTTTTCACATTGACCTTGCAGCCGGTTTCCTTCTCGAAACCGGTGACCCAGTCGTAGGCCTTGTCGCTCTCGCCACGTTCGATGTAGCCGGGCCACGCCACAATATCCAGCTGACCTTCGCCGGCGCCGACCGCTTTGAGCGGCTCGGCGGCCTGGACACTGACGCTGGCCAGCAGCGCGGTGGTGATTGCACTGAGCAGTGCGGTCTTGTGCACGAACATGGGGTATCCCTCTTCTTTAAATTATGGTCGGGGCAGTTTTTGAACGTGGTTTTCAACGTCGTAAACAAGATCCTGCAGGAGCAGGCTCGCCGGCGATGAGTCCCTCAAACCTTGCGGTCTCCTGATGGACGCCATCGCTGGCAAGCCAGCGCCTACAAGGGCACCGCTTTGTTCCAACGTTTCAACATCAATGCCTTTACGGCTAATTGTTAGCGTAGTGCTCTTTTACAAATGCTGTCCGTGGCGCGCCATGATGTGCCGCACCACGCTGTAGTCCTGGAGCGAGTCGCTGGACAGGTCTTTGCCGTAGCCGGAGCGTTTCAAACCGCCGTGGGGCATTTCGCTGACCAGCATGAAATGGCTGTTGATCCAGGTGCAGCCGTACTGCAACCGGGCAGCGACCTGCATGGCCTTGTCGAGGTTCTGGGTCCAGACCGACGAGGCCAGGCCGTATTCCGAATCGTTGGCCCAATCCACCGCTTGTTCGAGTTGATCGAAACGGGTCACGGTAACCACCGGCCCGAACACTTCGCGCTGGACGATTTCATCGTTCTGTTTGCAGCCGGCCAGCAAGGTCGGCTGGTAATAGAAGCCAGCGCCGGAATGCACGGCGGCGCCGGTTACCCGTTCAATGTGCGGCTGGCCGAGGGCTCGTTCGACGAAACTGGCCACGCGGTCGCGCTGGCGGGTGCTGATCAGCGGGCCGATTTCATTGTCGGCATCGCGTTTGCCGGCAAAGCGCAGGCTGCTGACGGCGGCGCCGAGTTCGGCCACCAATCGGTCATGAATCCCGGCCTGGGCGTAGATTCGGCAGGCGGCGGTGCAGTCCTGGCCAGCGTTGTAGTAGCCGTAGGCGCGCACGCCTTCGACCACGGCTTGAATGTCGGCATCGTTGCAGACAATCACCGGGGCCTTGCCGCCGAGTTCGAGGTGGGTGCGCTTGAGCGTTTTCGAAGCGGCTTGGAGGATTTTCTGGCCGGTGACGATATCGCCGGTCAGCGACACCATGCGCACTTTAGGGTGGCTGACCAAATGGCTGCCGACGCCTTCACCGCCACCACAAATGATGTTGATCACACCGCGCGGCAGGATCTCGGCCAGCGCCGGCGCCAGGGCCAGGATCGACAGCGGCGTGTGTTCCGACGGCTTGAACACCAACGTATTGCCGGCGGCGAGGGCCGGGGCGATTTTCCACGCGGCCATCATGATCGGGTAGTTCCATGGCGCAATCGACGCCACGACCCCGATGGGATCGCGCCGGACCATGCTGGTGTAGCCAGGCATGTATTCACCGCTGAGCTGGCCAGTCTGGCAACGCACGGCACCGGCAAAGAAACGGAACACATCAACCGTAGCGCTCAGGTCATCCTGACGGGCCAGGTGCAGCGGCTTGCCACAGTTCATGGATTCGAGGCGAGCGAGCAGGTCGGCGTTTTTTTCGATGGCGTTGGCGATGTCCAGCAACAGGTTCGAGCGTTGCTGCGGCGTGGTCCGTGACCAACCGGTGAAGGCGCGGTGGGCGGCGAGGATGGCCGCTTCGACTTGTTCGGTGCTGGCTTCGGCGATCTGGGTGAGAACCTCCCCGGTGGCGGGGTTGAGAATCGGCTCGACGCAGCCTTGTCCGGCGACTAATTCACCATCGATCAACAATGCGGTGAACAACGGGGTCTGCGCGCCAGCCATTTTTCGGGTTCTCTTTTCTTGTGTGGCCATGCTGCTCCCTGTGACTGGGGCTGGCCGTCTTATATAGATGTAACAAGACTAGTGCGCGGCCCCGAGGTCGACAAATACTAAATACTGAAGGTGGCGTTCGATTAAATAGATGGCTTGCGTTTGCCGTGGGGTTGTTCACGCGCGACGGTGAGAAACGGATCCACCAACGCCGGGCGGGCGGTGCCGCGACGCCACGCCAAGCCGATATCGAGGGTCTGGTTCAGGTCGGCAATCGGCCGCGCTTCAATGATGTCGCCTTCCAGCGACCAAGGGCGGTAAGTCATGTCGGGCTGGATCGATACGCCCAAGCCGGCAGCCACCAGGCTTCGCACCGCTTCGGTCGAGGCGGTGCGCAGCGTGATGCGCGGCTGCAACGACGCGGCGGACCACATGCGTTGTGCGTTGCGGTCCATTTCATCGACGTTCAGCTGGATCAACGGCTCGCGAACCACGTCGGCGAGGTTGATGCTGTCGTGTTCAAGCAAGGGATGCTGGGCCGGCAGCCACAAGCGATGGGGCGAATGAGTCAACACTTCGGTCTGCAAGGCGTGGCGATCTTCGAGGTTGGAGAGGATCAGCACGCCGACATCAATCTCGCCGCTGACCAACAAATGCTCGATGTAGGGGCGCTCGTCTTCCATCACGCGAATTTCAACGTTGGGGTAGGCGCGCTGAAAACGGGTGAGCAAGTCCGCCAGGTAATAACCGGCCACCAGGCTGGTCACGCCGATGATCAACTGTCCTGCGACCTGGTCGGTACTCTGTTGCAGGCTGCGCTTGGCGTTATCCACCGTGGCCAGAATCAGGTGTGCCTGGCGCAGGAATTGATGGCCCTGATGGGTCAGCGTCATGCCCTTGGCGTGACGGCTGAACAGGCTGACGCCGATTTCTTCTTCCAGCTGCTGGATCGCCAGGGTCAATGTCGACTGGGAGATGAATGCCGTTTGTGCGGCAGCCGAGATCGAGCCGGTCTCGGCAACGGCGATGAAGTGGCGGATTTGACGCAGGGTCATCATGGAGAGGGTACCCGGTGGGCTGTTTTTATCGATTTGTTACAGTGTATATCGATAATTCTGAAGGAGGATTCAACCTGTCAGCGTTGACGCGCTGTCGAGCAACATCTGGAAGCACTCTCGCTGGCAGTTTTCGGGCACTTTCGATCTAGTCTGGTGGCCTGAAGGACCGGTTAAACCTTTTTATGGAGGCGCAAATGATCACCCGTGGATTGCTCGAGCAGTTACTCAAGTCTGGCCAGGACATGTTGCAAAACAAGGCCGGCAGCGCGCAGAACAAGGGGGCGAGCAGTAGCTCTGGTGGCCTTGGCAGTTTGCTTTCCGGTGCCAGCGGCGGTGCATTGGCGGCGGGGGCAATGGGGTTGCTGCTGGGTAACAAGAAAGCCCGCAAGGTGGGTGGCAAGGTGGCGGTCTATGGCGGTCTCGCGGCGTTGGGCGTGATTGCCTACAAGGCCTACGGTAACTGGCAGACCCAGCAAGGCATTGCACCGAAGACCGAACCGCAAACCCTTGACCGGTTGCCGATGGCCGAGGTCGAGCAGCACAGTCAGGCGATTCTCAAGGCGCTGGTGGCCGCGGCCAAGGCCGACGGGCATATCGATGCGCGTGAGCGCGAGCTGATCGAAGGCGCGTTCACCAAACTGGATAACGATCAGGAACTGCAACACTGGCTGCACGCCGAGCTCAACAAACCGCTGGACCCCAGCGATGTCGCCCGCGCTGCCAGGACCCCGGAAATGGCCGCCGAGATGTACATCGCCAGTGTGATGCTGGTGGATGAAGAGAGCTTCATGGAGAAATCCTATCTCGACGAACTGGCACGCCAGCTCAAACTGGAGCCGGGGCTGAAGGCCGAGCTAGAGAAGCAGGTTCGCCAGGCTTCGATGTAGTTTGTTTGCTTAAAAGATCGCAGCCTTCGGCAGCTCCTACGGGATCCGCGTCATCCGAAGGCTGCGATCTTTTGCTTTATGCCGGCCAATTCACGGCCTGTTTCTGCCGTATCGCCACTGGCGTGCCAGGCTTTTTCAGCAGGATGAGAAGCGGCACGCAACCGGCTTATAAATGAAACACCGCCCTCGGCTATACTCCTCGCATTTCGAAACCGCCCCGAGGACTGACTGTGAAGAACTGGACGTTGCGCCAACGCATTTTGGCGAGCTTTGCGGTAATTATCGCCATCATGCTTCTGATGGTCGTCGTCTCGTATTCGCGGTTGTTGAAAATTGAAGCCGACGAGGAGCGCGTGCGTGACGACGCGATTCCCGGGGTGTATCACAGCTCCATGATCCGCAGTGCCTGGGTCGACAGTTACGTGCAGACGCAGGAGTTGCTTGGCCTCAAGAAGGGGCAGGGCATCAACGCCGAGGATGCGGCGGACTTCAAGGCATTTGAAACGCGTCTACAAGAGCAGATTGCCAACTACCGCAGTACGGTCACCACCGATGAGGACAAGACCGAGTTCGCGCTCTTCGAGCAGGACGTGCTGGACTTCAACAAGATTCAGGCCGCTGTCCTCGATCTGCACCAGCGCAACCAGGGCGATCAGGCAATTGAACTGTTCGAAACAAGGCTGACGCCTGCCTGGACAAAGGGGCGCATGAAACTCAACGATATTATTCGCGAGAACAAAGTCGTCGCCGACAACGCAATGGATGCCATTGATGACGCGGTGGCGGCGGCGAAAATCAGCATGGGTGTTTCCCTGCTGGTGGCGGTATTGGCCGCCGCGCTTTGTGGTCTGTTGTTGATGCGCGCGATCATGGCGCCGATGAATCGCATCGTGACTATCCTCGAAATCATGCGTACCGGCGACCTCAGCGGTCGTCTGAACCTGGAGCGCAAGGACGAGTTCGGCGCGGTGGAAACCGGCTTCAACGACATGATGACCGAGCTCACGTCCCTGGTGTCCCAGGCCCAGCGCTCGTCGGTGCAGGTCACCACGTCCGTCACCGAGATTGCTGCCACCTCCAAGCAACAACAGGCCACTGCCACCGAAACCGCGGCGACCACCACCGAGATCGGTGCGACCTCCCGTGAAATCGCCGCCACCTCCCGCGATCTGGTGCGCACCATGACCGAAGTGTCCACCGCCGCCGATCAGGCTTCGGTGGCCGCCGGTTCTGGCCAGCAAGGGCTGGCGCGCATGGAAGAAACCATGCATTCGGTGATGGGCGCGGCCGATCTGGTCAACGCCAAACTGGCGATCCTCAATGAGAAGGCCGGCAACATCAATCAGGTGGTCGTGACCATCGTCAAGGTGGCCGACCAGACCAACCTGTTGTCGCTCAACGCCGCCATCGAAGCTGAAAAGGCCGGTGAATACGGTCGTGGCTTTGCCGTGGTTGCCACGGAAGTGCGGCGTCTGGCAGACCAGACGGCTGTCGCCACGTACGACATCGAGCAGATGGTGCGCGAGATTCAGTCGGCGGTTTCGGCCGGGGTCATGGGCATGGACAAGTTCTCCGAAGAAGTGCGTCGCGGCATGTCCGAAGTGCAGCAGGTCGGCGAGCAGCTGTCGCAGATCATTCATCAGGTGCAGGCGCTGGCGCCGCGCGTGCTGATGGTCAACGAAGGCATGCAGGCCCAGGCCACCGGTGCCGAACAGATCAATCACGCGCTGGTGCAATTGGGTGATGCCAGCAGCCAGACGGTCGAGTCCTTGCGTCAGGCCAGCTTCGCCATCGATGAGCTGAGTCAGGTGGCCGTCGGGCTGCGCAGCGGCGTTTCGCGATTCAAAGTCTGATGAGCGAAATCACGGCTAAACGTCCTGCTGTGAAGCAGGCGTTGCACGCGTTGTTCCTGGTGTTTCGCATCGGTAGCGAACGGTATGCCCTGAAGGCCATCGAGGTGGCGGAAGTGTTGCCGTGTCTGCCGTTGAAACCGATTCCCCATACACCCGACTGGGTCGCCGGGGTGTTCGCCTATCGTGGGGCGGTGGTGCCGGTGATCGACCTGAGCGCGCTGACCTTTGGTAGGCCTGCCCTGGCACGCACCAGCACGCGACTGGTGTTGGTCAATTACCGTCCCGATGAGACCGCTGAAGCACAATTGCTCGGGCTGATTCTGGAGCAAGCCACCGACACCTTGCGTTGCGATCCGGCGGACTTTCAACCCTACGGCCTGGACAATCGCCAGACGCCTTACCTGGGGCCGGTTCGCAAGGACGAGCAAGGCTTGCTGCAATGGGTGCGGGTCGCCGATTTGCTGGACGATCAGGTTCGCGCGCTGCTGTTCCCGTCGCCGCCGTTGGACCTGGCGCTGCTTGAGGGACGGTCATGAGTAGTGATCAGCGGTTTTTCGACTTCCTCAAGGAGCGCATCGGCCTCGACGTGACGTCGGTGGGGCCGGCCATCATTGAGCGCGCCGTACGCCAGCGCAGTCAGGCTGCGCAAGCGCAGACAGTCGATGAATACTGGCTCACGTTGCAGGGATCGCGTGACGAACAGCACGCGTTGATCGAAGCGGTGATCGTCCCGGAAACCTGGTTCTTTCGTTACCCGGAATCCTTCGCTACCCTGGCCAAACTGGCGAGCAAACGCCTGGTCGAGATCAACAACTTGCGCGCACTGCGGATTCTCAGCCTGCCGTGTTCCACTGGTGAAGAGCCGTATTCGATTGCCATGGCACTGCTCGATGCCGGGCTCAAGCCGCACCAGTTCAAAGTTGACGGCATGGATGTGAGCCCGTTGTCGGTGGAAAAAGCCAGGCGGGCGGTGTACGGGAGAAACTCCTTTCGCGGTCAGGATATCGAGTTTCGTGATCGCCATTTCAGCGCCGAAGGTGAGGGCTACCGCCTCAATCAACGGGTACTCGAACAAGTGCGTTTGCAGGTCGGCAATTTGCTGGACCCGGTCTTGCTCGCCAATGAGCCGGCGTTTGATTTCGTGTTCTGCCGCAACCTGCTGATCTATTTCGATCAAACGACGCAGAAGCAGGTATTCGAGGTGCTCAAGCGCCTGACCCACGTCGACGGTGTGCTGTTTATCGGGCCGGCCGAGGGCGGTCTGCTGGGGCGTTTTGGTATGCGTTCGATGGGTATCGCGCAGTCCTTTGCTTTCAGTCGGCAAGGGGCGCCGGAGCCATTGCCGCTGCCGACGTTGGTTCCCGCGCCGTTACCGGTGCCATCGGTGCCGCGCAGTCGCCACTCGACCGTGGTGCGCAACCGTCCGTTTGCCAGCGCCGAACCCGCGGTTTTTGCGCCCAAAACGTCGGTCTCCGACACCGTCGCATTGCTGGCGAACATCGGAGCCCTGGCTAACGAAGGCAAAAGTGCCGAAGCGCGAGCCGCCTGTGAACGTTATTTGCGCAGCCATGAACCCGTGGCCCAGGTGTTCTGCTGGTTGGGGCTGCTCAGCGATGTGGCCGGCAATGCCTTCGAAGCCCAGGGTTTTTACCGCAAGGCGTTGTACCTCGAACCGCAACATCCCGAAGCGTTGATGCACCTGGCGGCGTTGCTGCAAGCCCAGGGCGACACGGCGGGTGCCAGACGATTGCAGGAGCGTGCCGCCCGCAGCACACGCGCCGCCGACAGTGAGCGTAAACGATGATTGTCTCCGACACCTTTAGCGTCAGCCGGGATGCCCAGGCCATCGACGACTGCTGGAACCGCATCGGTATCCATGGGGACACGTCTTGCCCGCTATTGAGCGAGCATATCCATTGCCGTAACTGCGCGGTGTATTCGACGGCGGCGACGCGTTTGCTGGATCGTTATGCGTTGCAGCAGGAAGATCGCGGGCACGTGTCCGTCGCGCTCGAGAGTGAGGTCAAAACACGGTCGCTGTTGATGTTCCGCCTCGGCGATGAATGGCTCGGACTGGCCACGCGCAGTCTGGTGGAGGTGGCGCCGCTGCAAGCGATTCATTCCTTGCCCCACCAGCGTTCCCGGGCCTTGCTCGGCGTGGCGAATGTGCGCGGTGCGCTGGTGGCGTGTCTGTCGTTGGTGGATTTGCTCGGGCTCGAAGACGCCGGCAGCGTGGCAAGCGGTGCGCGAGTCATGCCGCGCATGCTGATCATCGCGGCTCACGGCGGGCCGGTCGTGGTGCCGGTGGACGAAGTTGACGGGATTCACGCCATTGATGAGCGCATCCTTGATGCCGCGTCGCAGTCGGGGACCCAGGCCAGTGCCAAGTACACCCGGGGCGTGTTGCCATTCAAAGGTCGCAGCCTGCGCTGGCTGGATGAAGAACAGCTGCTGTCCGCCGTGACCCGGAGCCTCACATGACCCCCGACCAAATGCGCGACGCCTCTTTGCTGGAGCTGTTCAGCCTGGAGGCCGAAGCCCAGACCCAGGTGCTGAGCACCGGCCTGCTGGCACTGGAGCGCGATCCGACCCAGGCCGATCACCTTGAATCGTGCATGCGCGCGGCGCACTCGCTCAAGGGCGCGGCACGAATTGTCGGCGTCGATGCGGGCGTCAGCGTCGCTCATGTGATGGAGGACTGCCTGGTCAGTGCCCAGGAAGGGCGTCTGCTGCTGAGTCCCGAACACATTGATGCGTTGCTGCAAGGCACCGATTTGCTGATGCGCATCGCCACGCCGAACAACAATCCGGCGTCGTTGAACATCGACGCCTACGTGGCGTTGATGGCGCGGCTGCTGGACCCGGCAGCCCCGCTGGCGGTCGCCGCTTCGGTGATGGCCGAGTTACAGCTCGAGGCGCCCGCGCCCACGATCGAAGCCCCGGCGCCGGACGTAGAACCCGCGCCAGCGCCTGCACCGCGCAAAACCAAACGCGCCACCGAAAACGGCGAACGGGTCCTGCGCGTCACGGCCGAGCGCCTCAACAGTTTGCTCGATTTATCGAGCAAATCCCTGGTGGAAACCCTGCGGCTCAAACCGCACCTGGCAACCATGCAGCGGCTCAAGCGCATGCAGAGCAACGGCCTGCGCGCGCTGGAGAATCTCAACGTGCACCTCAAGGATCACGCCTTGAGTCTGGAAGCACGGGAATCGCTCGAAGATGCGCGGCGGTTGCTGGCGGAATCCCAGCAATTGCTGGTGGCGAAAAATGCCGAACTCGATGAGTTCGCCTGGCAGGCCAGTCAGCGCGCGCAGGTGTTATATGACACGGCACTGGCCTGTCGCATGCGGCCGTTCGCCGATGTGTTGACCGGGCAAGCGCGCATGGTCCGCGATCTGGGACGCGACTTGGGCAAGCAAGTGCGGCTGGAGATCGAGGGCGAGAAAACCCAGGTCGATCGCGACGTGCTGGAAAAGCTCGAAGCGCCGCTGACCCATTTGCTGCGCAACGCAGTCGATCACGGCATCGAAACCCCGGAACAACGCCTGCTGGCGGGCAAACCGGCGGAAGGCGTGATCCGTTTGCGTGCCTCCCATCAGGCCGGCCTGTTGGTGCTGGAATTGAGCGATGACGGCAATGGCGTCGATCTGGAAAAGGTCCGTCGCAGCATCGTTGAACGCAATCTCTCACCGTCTGAAACGGCCGCTCAGTTAAGTGAAGACGAGCTGCTGACGTTCCTGTTCCTGCCGGGCTTCAGCCTGCGCGACACCGTTACGGAAGTCTCCGGGCGCGGCGTCGGGCTGGACGCGGTGCAACACATGGTCCGCCAGTTGCGCGGCGCGGTGGAGCTGGAACAAACGGCGGGCGAGGGCAGCCGTTTTCATCTCGAGGTACCGCTGACCTTGTCGGTGGTGCGCAGCCTGGTGGTGGAAGTCGGCGCTGAGGCTTACGCCTTCCCGTTGGCTCACATCGAACGCATGTGCGACCTGGAACCCTCGGACATCGTGCAGGTCGAGGGGCGTCAGCATTTCTGGCATGAAGGCCGGCATGTCGGCCTCGTGGCGGCCAGCCAATTGTTGCAGCGTCCGGCGAGCCAGAGCGACCAGCAAACCCTGAAAGTCGTGGTGATTCGCGAGCGCGATGCGATCTACGGCGTGGCGGTCGAGCGCTTTATCGGCGAGCGGACCTTGGTGGTGCTGCCACTGGATGAGCGTCTGGGCAAGGTGCAGGACATTTCTGCCGGAGCCTTGCTCGATGACGGTTCGGTGGTGCTGATCGTCGACGTCGAAGACATGCTGCGCTCGGTGGACAAACTGCTCAATACCGGGCGCCTGGAGCGCATTGCGCGTCACAGCAGTCAGGTGGTCGAAGCGGCTCGCAAACGGATTCTGGTGGTCGACGATTCCCTGACCGTGCGAGAGTTGCAACGCAAGCTCTTGCTCAATCGCGGCTACGATGTGGCCGTCGCGGTGGACGGCATGGATGGCTGGAACGCCCTGCGTTCAGAGGCATTCGATCTGTTGATCACGGACATTGATATGCCGCGCATGGACGGCATCGAGCTGGTCACTTTGCTGCGTCGGGATACGCGTCTGCAATCGCTGCCGGTGATGGTGGTGTCCTACAAGGATCGCGAGGAAGATCGCCGTCGTGGACTGGATGCCGGAGCCGACTATTATTTGGCCAAGGCCAGTTTTCATGATGACGCCTTGCTCGATGCAGTCGTCGAGCTCATTGGAGGAGCAAGGGCATGAGGATTGCAATCGTCAACGATATGCCCATGGCGGTAGAGGCCTTGCGCCGCGCCCTGGCGTTCGAGCCGTCGCATCAGGTGGTCTGGGTGGCGGGCAATGGCAGCGAAGCGGTGCACTTGTGCGCGCAGGACACGCCGGACCTGATCCTGATGGACCTGATCATGCCGGTGATGGATGGCGTCGAGGCAACCCGCCGGATCATGGAGGAAAGCCCCTGCGCCATCGTCATCGTCACCGTGGATCGTCAACAGAACGTGCACCGCGTCTTCGAAGCCATGGGCCATGGCGCGCTGGATGTGGTCGACACCCCGGCCCTCGGCGCAGGCAATGCCCAGGAAGCCGCCGCGCCGTTGTTGCGTAAAATCATCAACATCGGCTGGTTGATCGGCGAGAAAGGCAACCGGCCGAATCAAGCTCCGGCCCCGTTACGCAGTACGGGGTCGTGCCAAAGCCTGATCGCCATCGGCTCGTCCGCTGGCGGGCCGGCCGCGTTGGAAGTCCTGCTCAAGGGGCTGCCGCGCCACTTTTCACCGGCCATTGTGCTGGTGCAGCACGTTGATCAGGTATTCGCCGCCGGCATGGCTGAATGGCTCGGCAGCACCAGTGGCCTTGATGTGCGCCTGGCCCAGGAAGGTGAGCCGCCGCAAAGCGGCACGGTGTTGCTGGCCGGCACCAATCACCATATTCGCTTGTTGAAAAACGGCACGCTGGCGTATACCGCTGAACCGGTCGATGAAATTTATCGACCCTCCATCGACGTTTTCTTCGAGAGTGTGGCCAATTACTGGAATGGTGATGCCGTCGGTGTTTTGCTCACCGGCATGGGGCGTGATGGCGCTCAGGGGCTTAAACTCATGCGCCAACAGGGTTACCTGACCATCGCACAAGACCAGAACAGCAGTGCGGTGTATGGCATGCCGAAAGCGGCTGCGGCCATCGACGCTGCGGCAGAGATTCGTCCGCTGAACAAGATAGCGCCACGATTGCTGGAGATATTTACTAAATGAATGGTTTTTTCAGCAGTCCTGGCCCAGGCAGTATTCAGGTGAACGCCCATGAATGATTTACAGCTCGACGACTTCAAGACCGACGAAAACGCGGCCATGGTGTTGCTGGTAGACGATCAGGCCATGATCGGCGAAGCCGTGCGCCGCGGGTTGGCGAACGAAGAGAATATCGACTTCCACTTCTGCGCCGACCCGCACCAGGCCATCGCCCACGCGGTGCGCATCAAGCCGACAGTGATCCTGCAGGACCTGGTCATGCCCGGCCTTGACGGCCTGAGCCTGGTGCGCGAGTACCGCAATCATCCGGCGACCAAGGACATCCCGATCATTGTGCTGTCGACCAAAGAAGACCCGCTGATCAAGAGCGCGGCGTTCGCGGCCGGGGCCAACGATTATCTGGTCAAGCTGCCGGACAACATTGAACTGGTCGCGCGCATCCGCTATCACTCGCGTTCCTACATGACGCTGTTGCAGCGTGACGCGGCTTATCGTGCACTGCGCGTCAGTCAGCAGCAGTTGCTCGACACCAACCTGGTGCTGCAACGCCTGATGAACTCCGATGGCTTGACCGGGCTGTCGAACCGTCGTCATTTCGATGAATACATGGAACTGGAATGGCGCCGTTCGCTGCGTGAGCAGAGCCAATTGTCGTTGCTGATGATCGATGTCGACTACTTCAAAGCCTACAACGACAGCTTCGGCCACCTGGAAGGCGATGAAGCCCTGCGCAAGGTGGCGGCGGCGATCAAGGACGCCGGCTCCCGGCCTTCCGACCTGCCGGCCCGCTACGGCGGCGAAGAGTTCTCGCTGGTGCTGCCCAACACCTCGCCAGGTGGCGCGCGACTGGTGGCGGAAAAGCTGCGCCAGACCGTCGCAGCCCTGAAAATTCCGCACAACTCGCCTGGCGAAGGTTCGAGCCTGACCGTCAGCATCGGCCTGTCGACGATTATCCCCAAAGCGGGCAGCAACTGCCGTGAGCTGATCTCGGCGGCGGACAAGGGGCTGTATTCGGCAAAGAAAAACGGGCGTAATCAGGTGGGTGTGGCGTGATCTGCACCATCTACCAGGCGACGTAGAACCTGTGGGAGCCGGGCTTGCCCGCGATGAGGGCCTGACAGTCGATGCTTTCTTTGACTGATACACCGTCATCGCGGGCAAGCCCGGCTCCCACAGGGTTCCGTGTCGCTGCAGAGATCGCCTGTAAAGGTGCCTTTTCGGCCAAGCGGACTGCCGTTTTCAGCTGTTTCCCGGTATACTCGCCGGCTTTCAAAAGTTCGCCAACGAGTGCTGCCCGTCATGGAAATCAACCCGATCCTGAACACCATCAAGGACCTGTCCGAGCGCTCCGAAACTATTCGGGGGTATCTTTGACTACGATCAAAAGCATGAGCGTCTGACCGAAGTCAATCGCGAGCTTGAAGATCCGAGTGTCTGGAACAAACCTGAATACGCCCAGGAACTGGGCCGCGAGCGCGCTGCGCTGGCGCAGATCGTCGAGACCCTCGACGAACTGAACACCGGTCTGGCCGATTGCCGCGACCTGCTGGACATGGCCGTCGAAGAAAACGACGAAGGCGCAGTGGGCGATGTCGTCGCCGAGCTGGCCCGTCTCGAGGAAAACCTCGCCAAGCTGGAATTCCGGCGCATGTTCAGCCATGAAATGGACCCGAACAACGCCTACCTGGACATCCAGGCCGGTTCCGGCGGCACCGAAGCCCAGGACTGGGCCAACATCCTGTTGCGCATGTACCTGCGCTGGGCCGACAAACGCGGTTTCGAAGCGACCATCATGGAGCTGTCGGCCGGTGAAGTCGCCGGGATCAAAGGTGCCACCGTGCACATCAAGGGCGAATACGCCTTTGGCTGGCTGCGTACCGAGATCGGCGTCCACCGTCTGGTGCGCAAGAGCCCGTTCGACTCCGGCAACCGTCGCCACACCTCGTTCAGCGCAGTGTTTGTCTCGCCAGAGATCGATGACAAGGTGGAAATCGAAATCAACCCGGCAGACTTGCGGATCGACACCTATCGTTCCTCGGGTGCCGGTGGTCAGCACGTAAACACCACCGACTCGGCCGTACGTATCACCCACGTACCGACCAACACCGTGGTCAGCTGCCAGAACGAACGTTCCCAGCACGCCAACAAGGACACCGCCATGAAAATGCTGCGGGCCAAGTTGTACGAGCAGGAAATGCAGAAGCGCAACGCGGCGTCCCAGGCGCTGGAAGACACCAAGTCGGATATCGGCTGGGGTCATCAGATCCGCTCTTATGTACTCGATGCCTCGCGCATCAAGGATCTGCGCACTAACATCGAACGCAGCGACTGCGACAAGGTGCTCGACGGCGACATCGACGAATACCTGGAAGCCAGCCTGAAATCCGGGCTGTAAGTTACTGACACACCGCGATCCCCTGTAGGAGCCGGCTCGCCGGCGATCCCCGGCCGCAGGCCGGGGACAACGAACCAGATGGAATATTTAAAGACATGAGCGACCTAGAACTCGACCCGCAAGCCCTGCAACAGGAAGAAAACTCCCTGATCGCCCTGCGCAAGGAAAAGCTTGCTGCCGAGCGTGCCAAGGGCAATGCCTTCCCGAACGACTTCCGCCGCGACAACTACTGCGATGCGCTGCAGAAACAGTACGCGGACAAGACCAAGGAAGAGCTGGCAGAGGCTGCAATCCCGGTCAAGGTTGCCGGTCGCATCATGCTCAACCGTGGCTCGTTCATGGTGATCCAGGACATGACCGGTCGTATCCAGGTCTACGTCAACCGCAAGACCCTGTCCGAAGAAACCCTGGCCGCGGTGAAAACCTGGGACATGGGCGACATCATTGCCGCCGAAGGCACCCTGGCCCGTTCCGGCAAGGGCGACCTGTACGTCGAAATGACCAACGTGCGCCTGCTGACCAAATCCCTGCGCCCGCTGCCGGACAAGCACCACGGCCTGACCGACACCGAACAGCGCTACCGTCAGCGTTACGTTGACCTGATCGTCAACGAAGACGTGCGCCAGACGTTCCGCGTGCGTTCGCAAGTCATCGCCCACATCCGCAGCTTCCTGATGCAGCGTGACTTCCTGGAAGTGGAAACGCCGATGCTGCAGACCATTCCGGGCGGCGCGGCAGCCAAGCCGTTCGAAACCCACCACAACGCCTTGGACATGGGCATGTTCCTGCGTATCGCGCCGGAGCTGTACCTCAAGCGCCTGGTGGTTGGCGGCTTCGAGAAAGTGTTCGAGATCAACCGCAACTTCCGTAACGAAGGCGTTTCGACCCGTCACAACCCTGAATTCACCATGTTGGAGTTCTACCAGGCTTACGCCGACTACGAAGACAACATGGACCTGACCGAAGAATTGTTCCGCGAACTGGCGCAGCTGGTTCTGGGCAGCACCGACGTGCCGTACGGCGACAAGGTGTTCCACTTCGGTGAGCCGTTCGTGCGTCTGTCGGTGTTCGACTCGATCCTCAAGTACAACCCTGAGCTGACCGCTGACGACCTGAATGACATCGACAAGGCTCGTGCCATCGCCAAGAAGGCCGGCGCCAAGGTGCTGGGCTTCGAAGGTCTGGGCAAGCTGCAGGTGATGATTTTCGAAGAGCTGGTCGAGCACAAGCTGGAACAGCCGCACTTCATTACCCAGTACCCGTTCGAAGTGTCGCCGCTGGCCCGTCGCAACGACGACAACCCGAACGTCACCGACCGCTTCGAGTTGTTCATCGGTGGCCGCGAAATCGCCAACGCCTACTCCGAGTTGAACGACGCGGAAGACCAGGCCGAGCGCTTCATGGCTCAAGTGGCCGACAAGGACGCCGGTGACGACGAAGCCATGCACTACGACGCCGACTTCGTTCGTGCGCTGGAGTACGGCATGCCGCCAACGGCGGGTGAAGGCATCGGTATTGACCGTCTGGTGATGCTGCTGACCAACTCCCCGTCGATCCGCGACGTGATCCTGTTCCCGCACATGCGACCGCAAGCGTAAGTGTTTCAATTAAAAAGCCGCCTGAAATGGGCGGCTTTTTATTGCCTGTCTGGTACAAACGTATCAATTGGTTACTTTTGAAGAGAGAGGATTCCTGTCGTGAACGGTGCAATGGCTCAAGAAGGTGCAGCGGATATCGCCACTGCGGTCGCTGAAAGTGTTCAGTACCAGGGTCGCAAGGCCAGCCGACAGGGCAGTGAACAGCGGCGACAGGACATTCTCGACGCCGCCATGCGCATCGTCGTGCGCGATGGCGTGCGCGCCGTGCGGCACCGTGCAGTGGCCGCCGAGGCGCAAGTGCCGTTGTCGGCGACCACCTACTATTTCAAGGATATCGATGACCTGCTCACCGATACCTTCGCGCAATACGTGGAACGTAGCGCCGCCTACATGGCCAAGCTGTGGGTGAACAACGAAGGCCTGCTGCGCGACATGATCGCCAGTGGCGATGGCAGCCCGCAGGCTCGTTCAACGCTGGCGGACGACATTGCGCGGCTGATGACGGACTATGTTCACCGGCAACTGATCACACGCCGAGAGCATTTGATGGCCGAACAGGCGTTCCGTCAGGAAGCGCTGTTGAACCCGCGCCTGGCTGAGTTGGTGCGCTCGCATCAGCAAATTCTGTTGCAGGGATCCTGCCAGCTTTTCCAGGTCTTGGGCTCGCATGAGCCGCAACAAGATGCCAAAGTGTTGACGGCCATAATCGGACGGATGGAATATCAGGGCCTGCTCAACGACGCCGATCCGGTCGCCGAAGAGGAAATGCTCGGCAATCTGACGCGGTACATGCATCTGGTGTTGGCGTCAGTCTGATCCCCTGCAAAAGCGGTATGTGTTCAAAGGGAGTGTTGAATGAAAGCCTGGCGTGTCGTTGTGATCGCCTTGTCGTTCCTGTTGCTCAGTGGCTGTCTGGTGACCTTCAAGGAGCCGCTGCCCACGAGCGACCCCGCGCCCAAAGGATTGCTCGGCAAATGGACCAGCACCAGCGCCTGGGGCGAACCCGTCAATCTGGAACTGACGCGCATCGCTGACAACCGCTATCAGGCCGTCAGCTATTTCAAGGCCAAACCCAAGGAGCGTGAAGCCTATCCCTTCACGGTCTCGCACCATGGCAGCCGCTGGTACCTGTCGGCGAAGGTGCCGGCGCAGTTCGGCGGGCATTTCATCATTGGCGGCTTTGAATTGACCGACAAGCGTGAGCTGGTGCTGTACAACCTCGACCTCGAACAGATCAACCAGGCGCTGAAGCAAAATGCCCTGAGCGGCGAAGCGTTTCAGACTGAGGACGGCGCAGGCGTGTTGATCAACAGCCCCATGGATAAAGTCGCCGCTTACCTCGACGACCCGGCCAATTCCGATGTGTTCATCGAGGCGGTGCGCTATCAGCGCCAGGCCAAGGCCAAATAACCAGCACACAACAGGTACTTACAGGAGTTTCGGGTGGACGATTACCAGCAGTCGATACGCATATTGTCCGATCGCATTGTGCTGGCGCAGACGCCCATTCGCGTCCTTGATGCGGTCAAGTGGGACGACAGCATTCGCCAGGGATTCCTCAAGGCCAAGGGCAAGGAAATGCCAGCGGTCGATCGCGACTATTACCTCAACCGGCCGCTGGCGTTCGACTCCAGCAAGGTGAAGCTGGAATTCCAGAACATCGAGCGCGATATCACCCGCCAGCTCGGTCAGTTCAACCCGGTCGGCCAGATCATGCGACGCATGTGCAAGGAATACCGCATGGTGATCCGCATGCTCGAAGCGCGCGGCACCGAGGACTTCGGCCTGATCTCCCAAGAGTTGTACGGCGCCGCGTCCGACGCGTTCCATGCCGGCGACCCGACCCTGTCCGACCTGGGCCTGATGCTCTCCGATTACCTGAATAACATCGACGGCCGTGGCGACCTCAAGGATGAGCCCAAGACGCTGACCGCCAAGGAAGCGGTCGAGATGCTCCAGCATCGGTTGAACAAGGTGTTTGGCGAGGCCGAGGAAACCATTCGGGTGTTCGAGTCAGACGGCATCGTCGCGGATGCCGCGGCGGGCGCCGACTACATCAAGATCCGTTCCGATGCGATGTTCAACAACCGTGATGTGCGCGCCCTGGAAGTCCACGAAGGGCTGGTGCACGTCGGCACCACGCTCAATGGTTTGAACCAGCCGATCTGCACCTTCCTGGCTAAAGGTCCGCCCTCGTCGACGGTGACCCAGGAAGGCCTGGCGATCCTGATGGAAATCATCACCTTCGCCTCTTACCCGAGCCGCCTGCGCAAACTGACCAACCGTACCCGCGCGATTCACATGGTGGAGGAGGGGGCCGACTTCCTGCAGGTGTTCGAGTTCTTCCGCGAGCAAGGTTTCGAAATGCCCGAGAGCTACAGCAACACCAGCCGCGTTTTCCGTGGTTCGGTGCCGACAGGTCTGCCATTTACCAAAGACTTGTCCTACCTCAAGGGCTTCATCATGATTTACAACTACATTCAGCTGGCCGTGCGCAAAGGCAAGCTGGAGCAGATCCCGCTGCTGTTCTGCGGCAAGACCACGCTGGAAGATATGCGCACCTTGCGCCAGTTGGTGGATGAAGGCCTTGTGGTGCCGCCCAAGTACCTGCCGGAACAGTTCCGCGACATGAACGCGCTGTCGGCGTGGATGTGTTTCTCGAACTTCCTCAACCACCTGAGCCTGGACCGGATCGAAGCGGATTACTCAAATATCCTGTAATCCTGGCGACCTTCCCTGTAGGAGCTGGCTTGCCAGCGAATGCGTCATATCAGACAACAACCATGTTGCATGTTGAACCGCTTTCGCTGGCAAGCCAGCTCCTACAGGGGATGCATTCCAATCCCGTTATCTGCGAGGTTTCACCGGATGAGAATCCTCGGCACCCTCTGCCTTCTCCTGACCTTGAGCGGTTGCAGTTCGCTGCTGTTTTACCCCGAACCCGGCCAGTTGTTCACCCCGGAAAAAGCCGGGCTCGAATACCGAGTCATCACCCTGACCACTGCCGACGGCCTCAAGCTGAACGCCTGGTGGCTGCCGGCGAAACAAGGTGTCGAGGTCAAAGGCACGGTGCTGCACCTGCATGGCAATGGCGGAAACCTGCCCATGCACCTGGGCGGAAGCTATTGGTTGCCGAAAGAGGGTTACCAGGTGTTGCTGGTGGACTACCGCGGTTATGGCTTGTCCGAAGGCGAGCCGAGCCTGCCCGCGATCTATCAAGACATCGACGCGGCCTTCAAATGGCTCGACCAGGCGCCGGAGGTCAAAGGCAAGCCGCTGATCCTGCTCGGCCAGAGCCTCGGTGGCTCGATGGCCGTGCATTACCTGGTCCAGCACCCGGAACGACAGAAACAACTGAAGGCGTTTGTCCTTGATGGTGTGCCCGCCAGCTATCGAAGCATCGGGCAGTTTGCGTTGAGTACTTCATGGCTGACCTGGCCGTTCCAGGTGCCTTTGTCGTGGCTGGTGCCGGACGGCGACAGTGCGATCAACTCCATGGCGCAACTCAATGGCGTGCCGAAACTGCTCTACCACAGCATCGACGATCCGATCGTGCCTCTTTCCAACGGCATCCGTCTGTATCAAGCTGCGCCGCCGCCGAGGGTGTTGCAACTGACTCGCGGCGGGCATGTGCAGACGTTCGCCGACCCGGTCTGGCGCACTGTCATGCTGCGTTATCTTGAAGACCCGCAACATTTCAACGGTCTGCGCCGCCTGGGTGAAATCCCCAATTACCCGGCCCCCCCGAATTCTGAAAATGAACCACCAGAGAGCCCGCAATGAGTGAAGAACGTAACGCCATCCCGCTGATCATCACCGGTATCTGCACCATCCTCGGCACCGTCGGTGCCCTGTGGTGGTACGGCTACCTGCACTTTGCCAAGCCCGAAGATGCGCTGCTGCTCAACGAATTCACCATGCTCAAGACCGTGCCGGGCGAAGACTATCGAGTCTCCCTGGAACCGGCCGCCCAAGTGGCGCAGTGCATCGATGGCGTGCTGGTGTTGTTCGACATGGAACAGAAAGGCCTGACCGGCGTGCTGATCAACAACAAGAAAAAAGCTGTGCGCTGCATGGGGCAGGAAACGCCGCAGAAGCTGGAACAGTAAATCAATTCCTGAAAGCAGCCCAGAACCAATGTGGGAGCCAGCAGGCTGGCTCCCACAGTTTTTTGTGTGATGACAGCTTATTGGGTGTAAGAACTCACCGCCGAGCGCGGTATCACCGGCTGATTGTCATTGGAAATCGTCACTTCCACCCGACGATTCATCGCACGGCCTGAGGTGCTGGTGTTATCCGCCACCGGGTATTCCTTGCCGTAACCCTGGGCAACGATGCGGGTCGGGTCCACGCCCATTTTCACCAGCGCCGCACGCACCGAACCGGCGCGACGTTCCGACAGCGACTGGTTGTGCGACGCCGTGCCGGTGCTGTCGGTATACCCCTCGACGATCGCTTTGCGCTCCGGGTTTTCCTGAAGATACTGCGCGAGTTTGTTGATGTTCATCAGACCGGTGGACTTGAGTTCCGCCTTGTCGGTGGCAAACAGCACATCACCGAACGTCACCAGCGTGCCGCGATCCGTTTGCTTGGCGTTGAGGCTGTTTTGCAGCTGTTTGATTTGCTGATCACGAGCGTCCAGACGCGCTTCGGCCCGCTGCGCCGAGGTGTTTTTCAGGTTTGCTTCAGCTGTGCGCAGGGCGATGGTTTGCTTGGCCACTTCAACCCGCTGGTTGGTCAAGTAGGCAAGTTGGTCAACCTTGGCGGCATCCTCCCTTTCCCTGTACGCCTGATCGGCCTTGGCCAGATAATCGCTGGCTTCCTTGGTTTCCAGCGCCGCGACCTTGGCTGCTTGCGGGTCGGCTTGCAGGCCGGAGTAATTGGTGCGGGCCTGTTCGAGGCTGGCGTTGGGCGGTGTGGAACAGGCTGCCAGCGCAACGGTGACGGCCAGCAGGGCAGGGATCATCAGTTGATTAGGTTTCATGATTTCGTCCTTTTTAGTCGATTAGGAATGACGTCTCGCTGCGCGGCTACTGAACGGTGCGCTGGCTTTCCTGACGCAGTTCCTGAACGCCTTGCTGAGCGTCCTTCACTGATTGTTCAGCCTTCATTGCCTGGGCCTTGCGCTCTGCCACGCGAGCGTCCCATTCGGCCTGCTCGGCGAGCAGGCGGGCCTGATCGTATTGCTTGTCGTGCATGGCAATTTCGGCTTGTTTGAGTTTGTCCTGTGCGGACTTCATTTCCACGGCTGCGAATTCGGTGCCGCCTGCACTCACGGCGTCGTTGACGGCCGATTGGGTCACTGCGTATTGCTCGGTCGGCGGATTGCCGGCGCAACCGGCCAGTACCAGGCTGCTGCCGAGGGCCAACGCCGCCAGTTTCAGGCTACGCAGTTGAGTGAACGAGGATGTGCCAGTTCGGGTTTTCATGGTCTTCAACTCCATTGGGCCAGCTCCTGAAAAACGTCGACATCCATCCTGGGCAAGGAGCTTGAACCGTCATTTGCGGGGCGTTCTGAAACGCTCGTCCCAGGCGTGGTTACTTGGGTTGACCCGAGGCGTTTTTTGAAAGTTCAGAGAATTTAGCTAGCTATCGAAAAAGATGCGGCTGGATGGGCGGGGAGCTCATCCGAAAAACTGTAGGAGCGAGCCTGCTCGCGATGGACTTCAAGACACCGCGTTTTTCAGTCACTACGCAGTTTTCGTTGACGACCATCGCGAGCAGGCTCGCTCCCACCTTGAGCAGTTTGGCGGGGAAAGGAATCAGTGTTTCTGCTTGTCGTGACCGGATGACAAATCGTGCAAATGCTGGCGGGACAGCGCAAGGAAACGCGGGGTCGCCCCGACGTCCTCATACAGCGGATCGCCTTCTTCATCGGTGGCGACCACTGTCGAGCCCTTCACATATGGAAAGCTTCTTTCCAGTTCTTCCAGCGCGGCGCCGATCAGGTCGCCGAGCAGTTCTTCAGGCTGCCGCTTGGGGTACATCTCGATAATCGCCGCCAACCGTGCGGCAGCTTCCACGTCCAGATGGATCGCATAACCGGTATCGGTCAGGCGACCTTTGGCGTTTTCTTCCCAGTGGTGGGCGAGCTCACGGATTTTCATAAAGACCTCAATGCACGCCTGCTCGTGGCAGGTCTGGAGAGTGTTCGGCCATGGCCGACGACAGCCGCTATACGGCTACTGTTCAGACTAGCTTCAACGCGCAAGGTTTAAAGGCCCTTCGTCGTCTGGCTTGTAAGAACCGGTCTGGAGCGGCACTCTCTAGGGCTTGGCCGCCCGGATTTCTGCTGGAGAACTGCTGATGACTGATATTGATGCACGCTTGCGCGAAGACGTTCACCTGTTGGGTGAGCTGCTGGGCAATACCATTCGTGAGCAGTATGGCGACGGCTTTCTCGACAAGATCGAGCAGATCCGCAAGGGCGCCAAGGCTGACCGTCGCGGCTCCATGGACGCCGAACTCAGCGCCAGCCTCAACCAGCTGACCGACGATGAATTGCTGCCGGTGGCGCGGGCGTTCAACCAGTTTCTCAACCTGGCCAACATCGCCGAGCAGTACCAGTTGATTCACCGGCGCGAAGAATCCCAACAGGCACCGTTCGAATCTCGCGTGTTGCCGGAATTGCTCGCTCGCCTGCGCGCCGAAGGGCACGGGGCCGAAGCCCTGGCCCGACAGTTGGGACGGCTGGAGATTGAGCTGGTGCTGACCGCGCACCCGACCGAAGTCGCGCGGCGTACGCTGATCCAGAAATACGACGCCATCGCCGCGCAACTGGCCGCACTGGACCATCGCGATCTGACCGGCGCCGAACGCGATCAGATCAAAACCACGCTGCAACGCCTGATCGCCGAAGCCTGGCACACCGAAGAAATCCGCCGCACGCGCCCCACGCCCGTGGACGAAGCAAAGTGGGGTTTCGCGGTGATCGAGCATTCGCTGTGGCAGGCGATTCCCAACTACCTGCGAAAGGCCGATCAGGCGCTGCATGCGGCCACCGGCCTGCGTTTACCGCTGGAGGCCGCGCCGATTCGCTTTGCCTCATGGATGGGCGGCGACCGTGACGGCAATCCCAACGTGACAGCGGCCGTGACCCGCGAGGTGCTGTTGCTGGCGCGCTGGATGGCGGCTGACTTGTACCTGCGCGATGTCGATCACCTGGCCGCTGAACTGTCGATGCAGCAAGCCAGTGATGAATTGAAAGCCAAGGCCGGGGACAGCGCCGAACCGTATCGGGCGGTGCTCAAACAATTGCGCGAACGCCTGCGTGCGACTCGCAACTGGGCGCACACGTCGCTGTCGACACTCACGCCGGCCCCCGCCGAGGTGCTGCAAAACAATCGCGAACTGCTCGATCCGCTGGAGCTCTGTTACCACTCGTTGCACGAATGCGGCATGGGCGTGATCGCCGACGGGCCGCTGCTCGATTGCCTGCGTCGGGCGGTGACGTTCGGGCTGTTCCTGGTGCGGCTCGATGTGCGTCAGGATTCGTCGCGGCACAGCGCTGCGATGACTGAAATCACCGATTACCTGGGCCTCGGTCGCTACGAAGACTGGAGCGAAGAGGAGCGCATCGCCTTCCTGATGCGTGAGCTGAACAACCGTCGACCGTTGTTGCCGACGTACTTCAAACCGTCCGCCGACACGGCCGAAGTGTTGGCGACCTGCCGCGAAATCGCCGCTGCGCCGGGGGCGTCCCTCGGTTCCTATGTGATCTCTATGGCCGGGGCGGCTTCCGATGTGCTGGCGGTGCAACTGCTGCTCAAAGAGTCCGGCGTGTTGCGGCCGATGCGTGTGGTGCCGTTGTTTGAGACCCTCGCCGACCTCGACAACGCCGGACCGGTGATCGAGAAGCTGTTGCTGTTGCCGGGCTATCGCGCGCGCCTGCAAGGACCGCAGGAAGTGATGATCGGCTACTCCGACTCGGCCAAGGACGCCGGCACCACGGCGGCGGCCTGGGCGCAGTATCGGGCGCAGGAGCGACTGGTGGATATCTGCCGCGAGCAACAAGTGGAACTGCTGTTGTTCCATGGCCGTGGCGGCACCGTGGGCCGTGGTGGTGGCCCGGCGCATGCGGCGATTCTGTCGCAGCCACCGGGTTCGGTGGCGGGGCGCTTCCGCACCACCGAACAGGGCGAAATGATTCGATTCAAATTCGGTCTGCCGGACATCGCCGAGCAGAACCTCAATCTGTACCTGGCAGCGGTGCTCGAAGCGACGCTGTTGCCGCCACCGCCGCCGACGCCTGAATGGCGGCACTTGATGGATGAATTGGCCGCAGACGGCGTCAGTGCTTACCGCGCCGTGGTGCGGGAAAACCCGCAGTTCGTCGAGTACTTCCGGCAGTCAACGCCAGAGCAGGAACTGGGGCGCTTGCCGCTCGGCAGTCGCCCGGCCAAGCGTCGGGCCGGCGGGATTGAAAGCCTGCGGGCGATTCCGTGGATCTTCGGCTGGACCCAGACGCGCTTGATGCTGCCGGCCTGGCTCGGCTGGGAAGCGGCCCTGAGCAAGGCACTGGAACGCGGCGAAGGTGAGCTGTTGGGGCAAATGCGCGAGCAGTGGCCGTTCTTCCGCACCCGCATCGATATGCTGGAAATGGTCCTGGCCAAAGCCGACGCAGAGATTGCCCAATCCTATGATTTGCGTCTGGTCACGCCGGATCTGTTGCCGTTGGGCGCGCACTTACGCGACCTATTGTCGCAGGCGTGCACCATCGTCCTCGGCCTGACCGGGCAGTCACAGCTGCTGGCACATAGCCCAGCGACCCTTGAGTTCATCCGGTTGCGCAACACCTACCTCGACCCGCTTCATCTATTGCAGGCCGAATTGCTGGCCCGTTCGCGGCAACAGGACGTGGCGCAGGGCAGCCCGGTAGAACAGGCGCTGCTGGTGTCTGTAGCGGGGATTGCCGCCGGATTGCGTAACACCGGCTAACGATTTTGTCGTGGGATCAGGCATCCGGCGCTTGAGTCGGATGCCGTCGTGTGACAGGTCCAAAAGTGCTGCCAAGCGACAGTTAATGATGGGGTTGCGACTTGGGGAACTGCGCGCAATGGTCGCAAGAGGCGGCGGTTTCTCCGACTTTCGGCGGCTTGTGTGGTCGCAGCCTGCTGTGTATCTTGATCAGCCTTTGGCCGTTTGGGCGGTCACGACCCTATTTTGAGATTGGCCCCACGAGGCGAATCTGACGTTATCTATATAAAAAATTGAGGAGCACATCGATGCGCGTCATTCTGCTGGGAGCTCCCGGGGCCGGTAAAGGTACTCAGGCACAGTTCATCACCGAAAAATTCGGCATTCCGCAAATCTCCACCGGCGACATGCTGCGTGCCGCGGTCAAGGCTGGCACCGAGCTGGGCATCAAGGCCAAGAGCATCATGGATGCCGGCGGCCTGGTCTCCGACGACCTGATCATCGCGCTGGTCAAAGACCGTATCGCTCAGTCCGACTGCGCCAACGGCTTCCTGTTCGACGGCTTCCCGCGCACCATTCCTCAGGCTGAAGCTCTGGTGACTGCCGGCGTTGAACTGGATGCCGTGGTTGAAATCGCCGTTGAAGACGAAGAAATCGTCCAGCGTATCGCCGGTCGCCGTGTTCACGAGGCCAGCGGCCGCGTTTACCACATCGTCTACAACCCGCCGAAAGCTGCCGGTAAAGACGACGTCACCGGCGAAGAGCTGGTACAGCGCAAGGACGACACTGAAGAAACCGTGCGTCATCGCCTGTCGGTCTACCATTCGCAGACCAAGCCGCTGGTGGATTTCTACCAGAAGCTGTCGGCCGCCAACGGCAAGCCGAAGTACAGCCACATCGAAGGCGTGGGTTCGGTTGAAGCCATCACCGCCAAGGTGCTTGCAGCGCTGAGCTGAAAAGTCTGAATCGCTTCACCTTCTACGGCCCGCTTGCGGGCCGTAGTTGTTTATACTGACGCACTTTTTCCGACCTCTCTTGTGGATACATCGATGAGCACCTTGCTGGCCCTGGACACCGCGACTGAAGCTTGCTCCGTTGCCTTGCTGCATGACGGCAAAGTGACGAGCCATTACGAGGTGATCCCGCGCCTGCATGCGCAGAAGCTGTTGCCGATGATTCAGCAGTTGCTGGCTGATGCCGGGACCACCCTGCAAGCGGTCGATGCCATTGCGTTCGGTCGCGGGCCGGGTGCCTTTACCGGCGTGCGCATTGCCATCGGTGTCGTGCAAGGCTTGGCATTCGCGCTGGAGCGCCCGGTGCTGCCGGTGTCGAACCTCGCCGTTTTGGCCCAGCGCGCCTATCGCGAACACGGTGCCAGCCAGGTCGCTGCGGCCATTGATGCGCGCATGGACGAAGTGTATTGGGGTTGCTACCGCGAGACGGCAGGGGAAATGCGACTGGTCGGCGCCGAAGCGGTATTGCCTCCGGAGTCGGCTGCATTGCCGGCCGATGCCAGTGGCGAATGGTTTGGTGCGGGCACGGGTTGGGGGTATGCCGAGCGTATCGCTGTCAGCCTGAGCGGGCAGGACGCGGGCATGCTGCCTCACGCTGAAGACCTGCTGACCCTGGCGCGGTTTGCCTGGGAGCGCGGCGAGGCCATCGTCGCCGATGAAGCTCAGCCGGTTTATCTGCGCGATAAAGTGGCGACGCCTAAAGCGCGTTAAACCTTGAAAGATCGCAGCCTTCGGCGGCGCCTACAGAGATCGCATTCCCCCGTAGGAGCTGCCGCAGGCTGCGATCTTCTACAGGCACCACCAATCATCGGTTTCTAACCCCAGCTTTTAAACCTTTTCCCTTTTATGTGTTCTAGTGATCACTCGGCCGTTTGCGAAGTGGATTCCGCGCCACTAAACTGCCATCACTGATCCCGAGCATACCTTTATGCGTATAGACGGCGTTTCCTCTCAGTCCTACCCGATCAAGCGCAAGCCTCGCAAAGGCCATGTGGTGGAAGACGAGTCCGTCGATATCGACGGCGAGCTGGAATTTCCGACTCAAGAGCAACTGGCTGCCCGTGCCGCCAAAGCCTCTGCGCAAAAGCTCAGCAATCTCCCGGCCCGCCAGCAGGACATGCTTTATCACCGTGCGATGAGCAAAAGTGTGGCCATGGCGTTGGCCAGCTACCTGAGCACCGCCGGGTTCGTCGATTGGGATGCGGAAGTGCTGGGTCTCGACCTGTACATCTGATGGATCTGCCTTACTACCTCGGCTGCCCCTCCTGGAGTGAAAACGCCTGGCGTGACTATCTGTATCCGCCAGACGCCAGACCCGCTGAATTTCTGAATCTCTACTCCCAAGTATTCAACGCCGTGGAAGGCAACACGACCTTCTACGCGAGTCCGGCTGCCACGACGGTGCAGCGCTGGGCCGACACCATGCCCGAACATTTTCGGTTCACCGCCAAATTTCCCGGCGAGATCAGCCACGGCGGTGACCTGCGCGAACAGCTCACTGCCGCCGAAACCTTTCTGCAGTTGCTCAGCCCGCTCGGCGAACGTGTGTCGCCCCTGTGGTTGCAGTTGTCGAAAAGCTTCACGCCGCAACGCTTGCCGGAACTGGCTGGATTTATCGATGCCCTGGAACGGCCTCTGGCCGTGGAAGTGCGGCATGACGACTTCTTCGCCAAGGGCGATAGCGAGCGCATGCTCAATCGCCTGTTGCTGGATCGCGGTGTCGAACGCATCTGCCTCGATCCGCGTGCGCTGTTCAGCTGCACCTCGACCGAACCTTCGGTGCTGCATGCTCAATCCAAGAAACCCCGAGTCCCAACGCGCCCGGCAGCGTTCACGCAGTTCCCGCAGGTGCGCTTCATCGGTCATCCCGAACTTGAGGCCAACGATCCCTTCCTGCTGCCGTGGGTGGAGAAAATCGCCCTGTGGATCGAAGAGGGCCGCGCGCCTTACATCTTCCTGCACACTGCCGACAACCTGCTCGCAGCCAAACTGGCGCAACGTTTTCACGCCAGATTGATGCTACGTTTGCCTGGCTTGCCGGCGCTGCCTGAGCTATACAGAGAACCCGCCGCCGAGCAACTTGGCCTGCTCTGAAGGCGGATTCGTTCCCCTTTCAGGAGCCTGCCAATGGATGCGCAAACCCTTCGAGCCCAAGCGTTTAAAGCCTTGCACGAACGCAGCGGTGCTTTTGTGATTCCCAACCCGTGGGATGCCGGCTCGGCGAAAATGCTCGCCAGTCTGGGCTTCGAGGCGCTGGCGACCACCAGTGCCGGCTATGCCTTTTCCCAGGCTCGTCCCGATGGCGGCCTGACCCTGGACGACACGCTGGCAAACGTCCGGGCGATTGTCGGCGCCACGGACTTGCCGGTGGCGGTGGACCTGGAAAACGGTTTTGCCGACAACCCCGCCGATTGCGCCAAGAGTATTTTGCGCGCGGCAGAGGCGGGCGCCGTCGGTGGTTCGATTGAAGATGCCACCGGCCGCGAAGAGGGCCCGATCTACTGCTTTGAACATGCAGTGGCGCGCATCGAAGCTGCCGTCGCTGCTGCTCGCAGCTTGGCGTTTCCTTTCACCCTGACGGCCCGGGCGGAGAACTTTCTGCACGGTAATCCGGATTTGCCAGACACCATCCGCCGCTTGCAGGCATTCGCCGAGGCGGGCGCCGACGTGCTTTACGCACCGGGCCTGCGCAACGCCGAGGATGTACTGGCGGTGGTGCGTGCGGTGGCGCCCAAGCCGGTGAACATTTTGATGTCGGGCGGTCTGAAGCTGACGGTCGCGCAGTTGAGTGAAATGGGCGTCAAGCGCATCAGCGTGGGCTCGGCGCTCGCGCTGGCGGCGTATGGCGAATTCTTCCGCGCCGCCGAAGAAATCCAGACGTCGGGTACGTTCGGGTTCACTTCACGTTCCATGCCGTTTGCCCAAGCCAATCAATTGTTCAAGGGTTGAACATAGAGTGTGTAGCGGGGGGACGAGGATCAGGCGGCGATGCGCAGGTTCTGCAGGACAATCGGGCGTGCCCAGCCGTTGTCGAAGTCGAGTTGTTTCTGTTGCTCCACCCGTTCTTCCGACGAGAACGGCGGGAACGGCTTGTCGAGCAAATCGAGTTCAAATTCGGCAATCGGCAAGTGCAGTGGACGGGGTTGCGGCGCCGGGGTGATGTGCGGCACAGGTTGGCCGGCGTTCAGGACGATCGGGCGAACCCAGCCGCTTTCGAAGTTTTGTTGCTTCTGCTGAGCGACGATTTCATCCGCCGGGAACGGTGGGAAAGGCTTGTCGGCCAGGTCCATTTCGAATTCGGCAATCGGCAGGAACAGCGGCTCGGGCGGGCGGACTTCGTTGTCCTGCACATCGCATTCACGCTGGGACACGATGTGCGCCAGCAAGTCGCTGCCGACGGTGGGTTCGACCGGGCTTTCCAGATCGACCGGTGGAAAATTCAGAGATTCAGGTAGCACTTCACCCGACTGTTCGGCCAGCGCACGGGCAAAGAAATCTTGCCAGATGTGACTGACACCGCTCAGTGCCTGGGTGTTTCGCAGGTTGTAATCGCCGTAGGGCGAGATAAAACCTGTGATTGTGGGTTGAAAGTCTGACATTTCTCTCGGTCGACGCTCAGCTCTGGCAAAATGCTCGATAGTTTTGTTATCGGCCGTTTTTGCCGATCATTAATTTTTTGAGCGTGTTTTCCGATGATTGATCAACCCGCGGTGTGCCGCATCCATGTCGAGGCGCTGAACCCTGCCTTCGCGCCACAAGCCGAACAATGGGCCGAGCGCCTGGGCTTGCCGCTGCAAGTGGCTGACGGCGAGTTTGCCTTGCAGGTGGGCGAGCAGGGTTTGCAACTGCAACAGCTTGGGCCGGATGCGCCGGGGCCGGTGCGGGTGGACTTCGTCGAGGGCGGTGCGGCCCATCGCCGTTTGTACGGTGGCGGCAGCGGGCAGATGATCGCCAAGGCTGTTGGCGTCGCCCAAGGCGTGCGTCCGCGCGTGCTGGACGCCACGGCGGGGCTTGGCAAGGATGCGTTCGTGCTGGCCAGCCTAGGCTGCGAGATGAGCCTGATCGAGCGTCAGCCGTTGATTGGCGCCTTGCTGGAGGATGGCCTCGCGCGGGGTGCAGAAGATTTCGACGTGGCGCCGATCGTGGCGCGCATGCGGTTGCTCAAGGGCAATTCGATTGAGGTGATGCGCAATTGGGAGGGGGAGCCGCCGCAGGTGATCTACCTCGATCCGATGTTTCCGCACCGTGAGAAAACCGCGCTGGTGAAGAAAGAAATGCGCCTGTTCCGGCCGCTGGTGGGCGATGATCCGGATGCACCGGCATTGCTCGAAGCGGCACTCGCGCTGGCCAGTCACCGGGTGGTGGTCAAGCGGCCGCGCAAGGCGCCCTGCATTGAAGGGCCGAAGCCGAGTCATGCGCTGGATGGCAAGTCCAGTCGGTATGACATTTATCCGAAGAAGGCGCTCAAGCCTTAGGACCGAGTCGCCTTCATCGCTGGCAAGCCAGCTCCTACAGGTTTTGTGTCGGCCCCGGGATTTTGGAACACCTCGGACCCTGTAGGAGCTGGCTTGCCAGCGAAGGCGTCAGCCCGGACACCCTCAAACCATCAGGTTCGCTCAGGCCGATAAGCCCGCATAAACAACCCCACCACTTCCCGCACATGGCTCTCCGCCGCCTCACCCACCGGCGGCTCGCCGCAGCCGTACAGCAAACGAAAATTCCCCGCGCCCTTGAGCAGGCAGAAGAAGTGCTCGGCTGCGTTGTGCGGTTTGTCGATGCTCAACGCGCCGCTTTCGTCGATCTTGCTCAGCAAGCGCTCCATGCCATGCACCATGCGCTGGGGCCCGGCCTCGAAGAAGATCTGCGAGAGTTTCGGGTCCAGGCTGCCCAGGGTCATCATCAAGCGGTGCAGGTTCACCGACTCATCGCTGTTGATCAACTGATGGAAGCCGCGCGCGATGTTCAGCAGCACCGTTTCCACCGCCACGCCTTCCGATAATTCGAAAAACAGCGGTGGCAGTTGTTCTTCGCACTTGGCCACCACGGCGGCGGAGAACAGCGTCTCCTTGTCGTTGAAGTGGCTGTAGACCGTCAGCTTCGACACACCGGCCTCTGCTGCGACAGCATCCATGCTGGTGTTGGCATAACCCTTGGTCAAAAACAGCGTTTTCGCTGCGTCGAGGATCGCCTGGCGCTTGGCCAGATCCTTGGGGCGGCCTGGGCCATTGGGTGCTGAAAGATTGTTCGGCATATTCGCTTTTATTACTGGACTGGTGAGTTTGCTATTAATAACATACTCGCCAGTATAATTATTCCAAGCACCATTAGCGAAAGGTCCTTCACCATGTTCCGCTATGCCTTGCCCCTCGCGTTGCCGGTCAGCCTGGCATTTCTATTGACGGCGTGCGGTCACGAAGAAGCGCCGCAAGTCAGCATCCGTCCGGCCATGGTGGTTCAGCCAGAGCCGTCGGCGCAGGCGATGGAAAGCTATCCCGGTGAAGTCCGCGCCCGCTATGAGCCGGACCTGGCGTTCCGTATCGGCGGCAAGGTCAGCCGACGATTGGTCGACGAAGGGCAGCGGGTCAAGGCCGATCAGCCTCTGGCGGAACTTGATCCCCAGGACGTGCGCCTGCAACTGGAAGCCACGCGCGCCCAGGTCGCGGCCGCCGAGGCCAACCTGAGCATGGTGCGCGCCGAGCGTGATCGCTATAAAACGCTGATGGAGCGTCAGCTGGTCAGCCGCTCGCAGTACGACAATCACGAAAACCTTTACCGTTCCGGTGACGCGCGTCTCAAACAAATCAAAGCCGAATTCAACGTCTCGACCAATCAGGCCAGCTACGCCGTGCTGCGTGCGCCGCAGGATGGCGTGGTCGCCAAGCGTGCGGTGGAAGTCGGGCAAGTCGTCGCGGCCGGGCAAACCGTGTTTACCCTGGCCACCGACGGCGAGCGTGAAGTCTTGATCAGCCTGCCAGAGCAAAGCTTCGGTCGCTTCAAGGTCGGTCAGCCAGTATCAGTGGAGCTGTGGACGCAACCGGACCAGCGTTTCGACGGACGTATCCGCGAACTGTCGCCGGCTGCCGATCCCAAGTCCCGCACCTTCGCGGCGCGCATCGCTTTCAGTAGCGCCAAAGTGCCCGCCGAACTCGGCCAGAGCGCCCGTGTCTTTGTGCCGACCGCCGAAACCGTGGCCCTGTCGGTGCCATTGTCCGCGCTGACCGCAGAAGGCGGTGTGACCTACGTCTGGGTCGTCAGCGCCAACAGCACCTTGAAGAAGACCCCGGTGCGGATCGGTGCCTTTGGCGAGAAAAACGTACCGGTGCTCGAAGGCCTCAACGCCAGCGACTGGGTCGTGGCCGCGGGTGTTCATGTGCTTCTGGACGGACAATCCGTGCGCCCGGTGGATCGCTCCAACCGCGTGGTCAATCTGGCCGACAAGGAGTAATCCCCGATGGGCTTCAATCTTTCTGCCTGGGCGCTGCGCAATCGCCAGATCGTCCTGTTCCTGATGCTCTTGCTGGCGATCGTTGGCGCACTTTCCTACACCAAGCTTGGCCAGAGCGAGGATCCGCCATTCACGTTCAAGGCCATGGTGATCCGCACCAATTGGCCGGGGGCGACTGCCGAGGAAGTCTCGCGCCAGGTCACCGAACGCATTGAAAAGAAACTGATGGAAACTGGCGAGTACGAGCGCATCGCTTCGTTCTCTCGCCCCGGAGAATCCCAGGTCACCTTCATCGCCCGTGACTCCATGCACTCGGTGGAGATCCCGGAGCTCTGGTATCAGGTGCGCAAGAAGGTCAACGACATTCGCCACACCTTGCCGCCAGGGATTCAGGGGCCGTTCTTCAACGATGAATTCGGCACCACCTTCGGCAACATCTACGCCCTGACCGGCGAAGGTTTTGACTACGCCGTGCTCAAGGATTACGCCGACCGCATCCAGATCCAGCTGCAACGGGTCAAGGACGTGGGCAAGGTCGACCTGCTCGGCTTGCAGGACGAGAAAATCTGGATCGAGCTGTCGAACGTCAAGCTCGCCACCCTCGGCTTGCCATTGGGGACGGTGCAGCAGGCGCTTGAAGAACAGAACGCGGTGTCCACGGCGGGCTTCTTCGAAACCAGCAGCGAGCGATTGCAGCTACGGGTGACGGGGAATTTTCGTACGGTCGACGAGATCAAGAACTTCCCGATCCGCGTAGGTGATCGTACGTTCCGCATCTCCGATGTGGCGGATGTGCGCCGTGGGTTCAACGATCCACCGGCGCCGCGTATGCGCTTCATGGGGGAAAATGCGATTGGTCTGGCTGTCGCCATGAAGGAGGGCGGCGACATTCTGGTGCTGGGCAAGGCGCTGGAAGGCGAGTTCGCCCGTATCCAGAAAAACCTCCCGATCGGCATGCAGTTGCGCAAAGTATCCGATCAACCGGCGGCGGTGAAAACCGGCGTTGGTGAGTTCATTCAGGTGTTGGTCGAAGCATTGGCCATCGTGCTGTTGGTGAGTTTCTTCTCACTCGGCGTGCGCACCGGCATGGTGGTCGCCCTGGCGATTCCTCTGGTGTTGGCGATGACGTTTGCCTGCATGTATTACCTTGGCATCGGCCTGCACAAGATTTCCCTCGGCGCGTTGGTTTTGGCGCTGGGACTGCTGGTGGATGACGCGATCATCGCCGTGGAAATGATGGCGATCAAAATGGAGCAGGGCTTCGACCGGGTCAAAGCGGCGAGCTATGCCTGGACCAGCACCGCGTTCCCGATGCTTACCGGCACGCTGATCACCGCCGCCGGTTTCCTGCCGATTGCCACGGCGCAATCGGGCACGGGGGAGTACACCCGTTCGATCTTTGAAGTGGTGACCATCGCGCTGCTGGCGTCGTGGGTGGCCGCGGTGCTGTTCGTGCCTTACCTGGGGGAAAAACTCCTGCCGGACCTGGCGAAAATTCATGCGGCGAAACATGGTCCTGGTCAGCCAGACCCTTACGGAACACCGTTCTATCAGCGCGTCCGGCGTGTGGTGGAATGGTGTGTGCGCTGGCGTAAAACCGTGATCGCGGCGACCGTGGTGTTGTTCATTGCCTCCATCGTGCTGTTCCGTTTTGTGCCGCAACAGTTCTTCCCCGCGTCCGGCCGACTGGAGTTGATGGTCGACCTGAAACTCGCCGAAGGCGCTTCCTTGAGCAACACCGCCGAGGAGGTCAAACGCCTTGAAGCCTTGCTCAAGGACAAGGCCGGGATCGATAACTACGTGGCTTACGTCGGTACCGGTTCGCCGCGTTTTTACCTGCCGCTGGATCAGCAACTGCCTGCTGCGAGCTTCGCCCAGGTTGTGGTGCTGGCCAAGACCATCGAGGACCGCGAACCCCTGCGTGCGTGGTTGATCTCGACGCTCAACGAACAATTCCCGACGCTGCGCTCGCGGGTCACGCGTCTGGAAAACGGCCCGCCGGTTGGCTATCCGGTGCAGTTCCGTGTCACGGGTGAGCACATCGAGGAAGTTCGGGCCTTGGCGCGCAAAGTCGCGGCCAAGGTTCGGGAAAACCCGCATGTGGTCAACGTTCACCTCGATTGGGAAGAACCGAGCAAAGTCGTGTATCTGAACATCGATCAGGACCGCGCCCGGGCATTGGGCGTGAGCACGGCGAACCTGTCGAAGTTTTTGCAAAGCTCGCTGACCGGTTCCAGTGTCAGTCAGTACCGTGAAGACAACGAGTTGATCGAGATCCTGCTGCGCGGCACCGTGCATGAACGTACGGAGCTGTCGTTGCTGCCGAGCCTGGCCATACCGACGGACAACGGTCGCAGTGTAGCGTTGTCGCAGATCGCCACGCTGGAGTACGGCTTCGAGGAGGGCGTGATCTGGCACCGTAATCGCCTGCCTAACGTGACGGTGCGCGCCGACATTTATGACAAGGAACAGCCTGCAACGTTGGTGCAGCAGATCATGCCGACGCTTGATCCGATTCGCGCCGAATTGCCGGACGGGTATTTGCTGGATGTCGGTGGCACCGTAGAGGATTCCGAGCGCGGACAGAACTCGGTGAAGGCCGGGGTGCCGCTGTTCATCGTGGTGGTGTTGACGTTGCTGATGCTGCAACTGCGCAGTTTCTCACGCACGGCGATGGTGTTTCTGACGGCGCCGTTGGGGTTGATCGGGGTGACGCTGTTCTTGCTGGTGTTCCGTCAGCCGTTCGGGTTTGTGGCCATGCTCGGGACGATCGCGTTGTCGGGGATGATCATGCGTAACTCGGTGATTCTGGTGGATCAGATCGAGCAGGATATTGCTGCGGGGCTGAAGCCTTGGCAGGCGATTATCGAGGCGACGGTGCGGCGGTTCCGGCCGATTGTGTTGACGGCGCTGGCGGCGGTGCTGGCGATGATTCCGTTGTCGCGCAGTGTGTTTTTCGGGCCGATGGCGGTGGCGATCATGGGGGGGTTGATTGTGGCTACGGCGTTGACCCTGCTGTTTTTGCCAGCGCTTTATGCTGCGTGGTTTCGGGTTCGCAACGAGTCGGTTTGAGGGTTTGACCTTGGCGGCCTTCGGGCCGACCAGGTTCTTGGTTGATTGAGTACATATCCATTTCTGCGGTAATGGCCACTTATGGTTTCGCCCTTACGGCGAGTTCCTTTTGGCAAACGCGGTACGTGTCAAGGTACCTGTCGCCTTGCTCCTACAGTTGTTAGCCCGTTGCGCCCTTAATTGCAGGGCGTTCTGGGTTTAAATACACCGCATCTGCCAGTTTCCAGTTGCGTGTCCGAGTACTCCAGCGACTCGGATTAGCTTCCCTGGCATCCTCATAAAGTGCTGCTCTAGCTTGTAATAGAGCCGTCGCTTTGCCTTCGTGTCGCTCGTTTGGCGTCACGTATTTCAAGGCGCTGTGTCGGTGATCTTCGTTGTACCACTCGATAAATTTCTGCACCCAAAGCCTTGCATCAGTGACCGTATCAAATGGTTGATCCGGCCAAAGCGGGCAGTATTTTGCAGTGCGGAAAAGTGCCTCCGCATAGGCGTTATCATTGCTCACCCTTGGCCGGCTAAAAGACGGCTCTACGCCCAGGGCCACCATGCTTTCACGTAACAAGGAGCCTCTCATAACGTGGCCGTTATCCGAGTGCAACACAAACGGACGACCCGCAGTATGCTCACGCAAACATCCCTTTCTAAGCAGCTCACAGGCGTGTTCGGCACATTCCACCTCATGCACTTCATTGGCGACGAGCTTGCGGCTGTAGACATCCTTGACCATATACCAGTAGAAAAAACGACCTCTGACAGTGCTGGGCAACCAAGTGATGTCCCAACACCACACCTGATTGGGAGCGTCAGCGCGATGCGTCGTCAGTACCCTGCGTTTCGGGGCTTTGGTTCGGCCGCGACGCACGTTTTGGTTAGCGGCTTTTAACACACGGTAAAACGTCGACTCCGACGCCAGATAGATACCTTCATCGGCCAGTTTCGGGACGATTTGGTGCGGGGTGAGGCTGGCGTAGCCAGCCTGATTGGCAGCGGCAAGCACCGCTTGGCGCTCCGTATCACTGAGCTTGTTAGCCGGAGCTGCCCGCTGAGCCAGTTGTCGTCCGTCACAGTCAGCGTGTCGCCAGCGTTGAACTGTGCGCAGGCTCAGCCCCAGCTCATTGCAGGCTCGGTATCGACGAGCGCCATTTAGCACCGCGTCTGCTATCAACTTCATGGCTTGCGTACGATCAGAGGCGTCGATCAGTCTTCCTTGTCCTTGCCCCAGATCGCATTGGCTTTTTTTCTGAGATCCAGCAAGGCCTCCGCCTCCGCACGTCCGGCATCAGACTGGATCAATTGACGTTCAAGTATTTTGATACGCCGCTGCTCAGCCGTCTTAGAGGTTCGAGAGTTGAGGTCAACGACCGGATTGGCGTTCTGGCATGCCATTCGCCACTGCTGGATTTGCTCAGGGTAAATTCCCTTGATTCGGCAATACTGAGAGATCTCCACCTCGCTCAACGGCGCCGTTTCCATGACAGCATTGAACTTATCAGTGCTAGTCCATTGGTCACTGGTCTTGCCGTTTCCCGGAACGATCAAGCCTTTATCTCTAGCCATTTGTCTCCAGTTTCGCAGCGACTGTGGCGTGAGATTGAGCGCGACGGCAAGTTCTGCCACTGATCGATTGAGGGGCGGCATCATTTGCAAAACGACCCAGTCTTTGAAGTCGTTGTCGTAGCGTTTGCCTAGGTTGGACATTGTTGTGCACCTTCGCCCTCTTGAATGATTGAGTCAATCAACAAGGGCGACAGGTAGCCTGACACTGAGGGAACGCCCCAAAAGGAACCAAAAGGTCTCGCCCCTGACGTTCGGTGCCTCGCCCAGGCTCGGCATGCCCTCGCTCCGGTCCTGCTCCGTGGGCCCGCCGCCATCGGCCATCCATGGCCGGGGGCGGCTAACCCGGCATCCATGCCGGGTTGCCCACTACGCAGAACCTCCTCTCGGCCTCTCGAGGGGGCGGGTGGATCAGGATCAAAAGCTGCAGGCGAGCTAACGCTCGGCCTGATGAGTGGTGAGGAGCTTGGGTGTACGCTGCTCTGCTTTGCTCTTCTGTAGGAGCGAGCCTGCTCGCGAAAAATGTAAGAGCAACGCGCTCCTACAGGTTTTTGTGGTGTGGCCAGAATCGCATGTACACCGCGCATCCCCGTAGGAGCAAGCTTGCTCGCGATGGCGGCCTGACAGTCAACGATGTTCGTCGATCCAGATCAAACATTCAGACCCTTCCCACAAGACGTTCAACTTGCCCGTCAGAAACATGATCTCTAGCCTGTGACCCACTACGCAGAACCTCCTCTCGGCCTCTCGAGGGGGCGGGTGGATCAGGATCAAAAGCTGCAGGCGAGCTAACGCTCGGCCTGATAAGTGGTGAGGAGCTTGGGTGTACGCTGCCCTGCTTTGCTCTTCTGTAGGAGCGAGCCTGCTCGCGAAAAACGTAAGAGCAGCGCGCTCCGTCAGTCAGCCCGCGTCATCGTTAACGACCATCGCGAGCAGGCTCGCTCCTACAGGTTTTGCATGTACACCGCGCATCCCCATAGGAGCAAGCTTGCTCGCGATGGCGGCCTGACAGTCAACGATGTTCGTCGATCCAGATCAAATAATCAGACCCTTCCCACAAGACTTTCAGCTTGCCCGTCAGAAACACGATCTCTAGCCTGTGACCGTCGCTGCCAATTCAGTGACCGGGACTGCAAGCCCGCCAATAGTTTGTTAGGCGCCTACAGGCGCACCTATAATCGTGGCGCTTTTTAGCGACCACCGATTTATGGTGGCTGTGTGCGGGAGATCTTCGGGTCTGCCGAGGTTGCCTAACGACTCGGTCTTGCAGACCTGCACACAGCTGCCACCCATCATCTGCAAGTGATGCTGGCTGCTCCAACTTTCGTTAGGAGCTTCACAATGATAAAGCCCAGCCCAAATCCCCCAGAAAAAAATCCTGAGCAGTCCGAAGACACTACCGTTCGCCCCTGCCCAATCTTCACCATCCGCCCAGGTGTCGATTCTGAAACCCTCCTTGTCCATGCCTACGAAACCCTCGCCTCGGCGAATGTGATGGCAACTGAGCTGTCGTCCTTCCTGAATGGCCCGACGTGCAATCTGGCGCTCGGCATTCAGCAGATGATTGTCCTGGCGCAGTTGTCGGTGAACGGCGTGTTGGACCAATTGGAAGAAAAGCAGTAGCACCACAAAAAGCCCGCTGAACCTGGACCGGCCAGCGGGCATTCTTTGTTCCTACATTGATCTCGGACCGGTCTGATATTGAGGCTGCAAAGCTCAGGTGTTGTACTCAGACCCCGGTTCCACACCCGTTTGAGACAGCACCATGAAAACTCCACCCACCTTGTTGGGCCGGTCCGATCCGGTGTTCGATCGGCTGTTGCGCTCGCCCCACAAGGAACGACTTTCGGACTACCTGGCTTTGCTCAAGCCACTGGACGTTCAAGGGCGTTATCTGCCTTTTGATGCTTTGCGTCGTCGCTGGGCGCCGGGTCTGGATTCGACGTTGTGCTGGGCCTTGGTCAAGAAAGCGCGAGCTGCACAGTATTCGAGACTGTTGCCACTGGGTGAGCCGGAGCGCTGGCTGCAATTGCTGCTGACGCCGTTGGCGCAAAAAGCCATTGATCGTCAGGCCACCACCGCAGTGTTGGAATACATAGCCGGCCAGATCGGCGAGCGCGCGCATTTCAGTTATTGGCTCAATGACCTGATCGAAGACGAGGCCATCAGCAGCAGCCAGCTCGAAGGCGCAGCCACAACGACGCGGGTGGCCAAGGACATGCTTAAGCGCCATCGTTTGCCGCGTACGCCGGATGAGCGAATGGTCATCGGCAACTTCAAGATGATGAACGTTGCCTGGGAGCAGCGTTACGAGCCGCTGAGCGTTGAGCTGATCGCAACCCTGCACCGAGTGGGTGTCGAGGGTATCGATGATTCGCAGTACTCGCCTGGCGCCTTCAGGAGCAACGATGATGTCGTGGTCCAGGATGGCGAGGGCAACACCGTGCATTCACCGCCACCTGCGGCAGGGCTCGTGTCACGTTTGCAGGCGCTGGCGAAGTGGATGAACCAGTCCCACAACAACCCCCATCAAGCGGACTACCTTCATCCGTTGATCAAAGCCATCGCGCTGCATTTTGTATTGGGTTACGAGCATCCTTTTCGCGACGGCAATGGTCGGGTGGCGCGGGCGTTGTTTTACTGGTTCATGTTCAAGAATGACTTTTCGGCGTTCCGCTACATCGCCATCAGTGTTCTGTTGCGCAATGCGCCGTTGAAGTACGGACGATCGTATTTGAATACCGAAGCGGATGACCTGGACCTGACCTATTTCATCGAGTTCCAGTGTTCGGTGGTGCTGCGGGCTGTGGGCAGTTTTACCGAGGCGTATCGGAAAAGTCTCGACGATGCGCAGCAGTTTGATTGCTGGTTGCGGGCCAGTGGTTTTCTCGACCGACTCACAGAGAAACAGCGAACCTTGTTTCAAGTGGCCAGGAGCGGAATGGCCAAGGAGTTCACGGCGGTCAATGCGAGCGAGAATCTGGGCTGTTCTTACCGCATGGCGTCGGCCACCCTGAATGGGCTGGTCGCGTTGAAGTTGTTCGAGAGGCGCAAGATGGGGCGCGAATGGGTGTTCTTTTTACGTCCGCAGCAGGCAACCTGATGCCCGTAGGAGCGAGCCTGCTCGCGATTGCGGTACATACATGAGCCAACATCAATGCTGACGCATGAGGCCTCATCGCGAGCAAGCTCGCTCCTACATGGGGGCGTGTTTAGAGCGTACCAAACACCTTCTTCGCCAAACTGGTCGCCGCAGCCGCCGGGTTCTGGCGGATGGTTTCTTCCTGTTTACCGATCATTTCAAACAAGCCATTCAACGCCTGCTCGGTGACGTAGTTTTCGACGTTGGCGCTCTTCGCATCTACCACGCCCATGGTCGCCGCTTGCCCTGCGAACGAGTTGTACTGCTGGACGAGGCCCACCTGGTCGGTGGCTTGTTTGACGATGGGCAGGAATTTGGCGCGGATCTGTTCGCGGCTGGTCTTGTTCAGGTACTGGGTGGCCGAATCGTTGCCACCGCTGAGGAGGCCCTTGGCATCTTCCACGGTCATTTTCTTCACGGCGTCCACGAGGATCGGCTGGGCCTGGATCACGGCGGTTTCCGCCGCTTTGTTCATGCTGGCTTCCAGCTCATCGACCTGATCACCCATGCCGAACTGTTTCATTTTGCTGGCGACTTTGCCCAACTTGCCCGGCAGTTCGATTTTTACATCCGGGTTGTTGCTGAAACCACCTGGCGTACCCAGTTGTTTAACAGCCAGTTGCGCGCCTTGGGTCAGGGCGTCCTTGAGTCCGCCGGTGGCGTCTTTCTGTGACAGGTCGGTCAGTGCCAATGCCATGGCGTTGGCACTGATCATCAAGCCTGCGCACAGGCCGGCAAAGCGAAGGGTAGGGCGGAGCATGAGAGCTTCCTTGTTCGAAGGATGAATTTAGCGGACTGCCGTCGACTTCAATACGCGTGCTGAAAGAGTAGCGATGACCCGGTTTGTCCTGGGCCGGATCGTAACTCAGATGGAATGGCAGGGGCACCTGGCCTTTGACCGGGCCTTTCTGTTCATCGAGCACGATCGCAGGCTCGCTCCCTCAGTTTTTGCATCAGGCTTGTGGTGGGGGCGCGATCTGATCCGCCGCATCTTCACTGCGATGCACCGCTACCTGACGGATCGACAGACGAATATCCGCCGGCAATACCCGTTTGGCTGCGCCTTCAGCCAGTTCGCCGAGCAGTTCGTGATAGCTCAGTTTGCCCGCTTCATCGCGCTTGAGCACCTCGAGGTCGAGCAGGGTCTGGATGAAGTGGCGGAACAGGCTCTTGTCGAAGAATTCCGGGGCGTTCAGGCCATGGAGGATCGACAGGCGCTGGGCCATGACCGTGCACAGGTCTTCCAGTTCTTCGGCGCTGATGCTGTTCTGACCGCTGTTGAGCAGCAGGGACACGGTCATGTAGAAGCGCTGCAACGTCTGGGCGATGCTTTTTGACAGCAAGGTCAGCAGCACGAAATGCCGCGAGCTCGGCGCCGGACGCAGGTACACGTCGTTTTCGAAACGCAGCAGGCCTTGCTCGACGAAGGCCTCCAGCCATTGATCGATCACGGCGTCCAGTTCGTCCATCGACCAGCGAATGAACAGTTCCGATTGCAGGTACGGATACAGTGCGCGGGTGTAGCGCAGGATCTGTTCGCGACTCATGCGTGAGGCGCTTTGGAAGAAACTCGCCAACAGTGCCGGCAGCGCGAAGATGTGCAGGACGTTGTTGCGGTAGTAGGTCATCAGGACGGCGTTCTGTTCGTCCAGATACAGGATCTTGCCCAAGGCATCGCTCTGCTCTGACAGCAGGTCCATATCTTTTACATGGTCAATCAACGCTCGACCGTCACCTTCCGGCAGGGTGGTGTGCGGCGAATACGGGACCTTGCGCAGCAGCGCCAGGTACAGATCCAGCACCCGCGCCATCGCCCGGTCGTCCAGCGCCAGTCGGGTGGTCGACAGCAGCGCCAGTGCCACCAGGTTGACCGGGTTGATCGCCGCCGCTTCGTTCAGATGCCGGGCGACTTTCTCGCCGAGGCGGTTGGTGGTTTCGTTGAGCCAGGCCGGTCGGAACTGCGGGCCGAGTTCCTGTTTGCGCCAGTCCGGCTGTTCGCCGTCGAGGAATTCCGCCAGTTTGATCGGCTCACCGAAGTTCACCGCCACTTGGCCGAAGCGCTGCTTGAGTGCACCAATCACTTTGAAAATATCGAAGATCGACTCTTTCTTCTTGGCCGCGCCGCGCAGTTCGCCGAGGTAGGTGCGGCCTTCCAGCACGCGCTCGTAACCGATGTACACCGGCACGAAGACGATGGGCATGCGCGACGAGCGCAGGAAACTGCGCAGGGTGATCGCCAGCATCCCGGTTTTCGGTTGCAGCATGCGCCCGGTGCGCGAGCGGCCACCCTCGACGAAGTACTCCACCGGGAAGCCCTTGGTGAACAGGGTGTGCAGATATTCGTTGAACACCGAGGTGTACAGCGGATTGCCCTTGAACGTGCGGCGCATGAAAAAGGCGCCGCCGCGACGCAGCAGACCGCCGATCACCGGCATGTTGAGGTTGATGCCCGCGGCAATGTGCGGCGGGGTCAGTCCGTTGCGAAACAGCAGATAGGAGAGCAGCAGGTAGTCGATGTGGCTGCGGTGGCACGGCACGTAGATCACTTCGTGACCCTGGGCAACCTTCTGCACGCCCTCGATGTGGTTGACCTTGACGCCGTCGTAAATCTTGTTCCAGAACCAGCTCAGCACCACTTCCATAAAGCGGATCGCAGTGTAGGTGTAGTCCGAGGCGATTTCGTTGCCGTAGCGCAGCGCTTGAGCCTTGGCTTTCTCCGGCGAGATGTTCTCGCGCTCGGCTTCGTCGAGGATCGCTTGCTTGACCATCGGCTGATTGAGCAAGCCTTTGACCAGATTGCGCCGGTGGGAAATGTCCGGGCCGATCACTGCCGCCTTGAGGTTGCGGAAGTGCACCCGCAGGATGCGCTGGGCCATGCGCACGGTGCGTTCGTGGCCCTTGTTGTGATCGATCAGCTCGCGCAGGTGGATCGGCGCGGAGAATTGAACGCGGGTCTTGCGTCCCAGCACTATGACGCTCAGCAGTCGGCGCAAGCGACCGGTGACGGCCCAGCTGTCGGCGAACAACAATTTCCATGGGCTGTTTTCGCTGTCCGGCGACTGACCCCAAAACACGCTGACCGGAATGATCTGCGCATCCTCAGCGGCGTTCTGGCTCAAGGCGCTGACCAAGCGGGTCAAAGTGGGCGGCGCACCGCGCTTGTCCTGGCGGCCGAGCCAGTCCGGTTCCGGCGTCAGGTAGAAGAACGCGGCAGGTTCCAGCAGATTGCCCACCGAGACCGGCAGCACCGGGCGCGGCAGGCCGGCCTTGCTGCATTCGGTGTCGACCACGGCGAGGTCGGTCAGCGAAGGGTTTTGCAGGACGTAGAACACCGGGCGACTGCGGTCGAGGTTGAGGGTGAACGACGACTGGTTGATCGTTTCGGAGCGAACCCAGAGATACAACAGTCGGCGCAGGGTGCCAAACACAAGACGGCGGAACGGGGAGCGGGTCATACGGCTTCTGCATGAGTGAATAAAACCGAGCGTTTGCTCGGGAGGCCGATAGTGTGCCGGATTCATCGAAAATCGGCAAAAAAGCGGCGAAGTAATCTTGAGTTGAGAGTTTTGTTACCTGTCATATACTCGGCCGTCTGTTGCCGGAGCCCTTCAAGGGGACGCCGGGTGCAGATTGACGTTCCCGAGGCTTTCCTGCGAAAAGCCCGACCAATAATAAAAAGGGAGTATGAACAAATGGCAACACGTGAAACCGGCAACGTGAAGTGGTTCAACGACGCCAAGGGTTATGGCTTTATTCAGCGCGAAGACGGGGTGGATGTGTTCGTGCATTACCGCGCGATTCGCGGCGAAGGACACCGCTCGCTGGCTGAAGGGCAGCAGGTCGAATATGCGGTGGTGGAAGGGCAGAAGGGGTTGCAGGCTGAGGATGTGGTAGGTCTGTAATACGGTCCTGTAGGAGCTGGCTTGCCAGCGAAGGCGACAATCCTGATGCACCGAGGTGCATGGATCGCCAGCAAGCCGGCTCCTACAGGTTCACGTTACATCCAGCAATGTCAGGCGGTTTTCCAGGTGATTTCTTCTTCACCGTCGACGCTGATGCGAATCCAGCGATCCGCCGTTTCTTCGCCTTCTTCCTCGACCCACGTACCCGGTGCGCAACGCACTTCGACGTTCAGCGCGGCAAATGCGGCGCGGGCGCAGGCGATGTCGTCTTCCCACGGCGTCTGGTCACTTTCCAGGTACAGGCTGTTCCATTTGCCTACGGCTTTGGGTAACCAGGTCACCGGCACGTTGCCGGCCTTGCACTTGTAGGTCTGGCCCTTTTGCACCCAGTCGGTGCATGGGCCCAATGCCGCGCCCAGCCAGGCCGAGATGGCCTTGTGGTCGACGTCGGCGTCTTTGAGGTAAATCTCGATATCGGGTTGGCGCATGGATGTCCTCACTGCGTGTCTGAAAAATCCATTCGCGGATTTAGCCGGCCTCGGGCACTCGCCCGGAACCAAAAAGTTATTGAAGAACGAAGTAATCGTAGCGCATCGACACGGTGGTCTCGAACGGCTCGGCCTGTTCGATGACTGCCGCCCGGCGTTCGGCACTGGCGCGCCAGCCGTGGGGTGTCATCGCCAACAGGTTCGCCCGGTCTTGACCGCTGACCAGCGTCAGCTTGAATTCCAGGGTTTCGCTGTGGGCGAGCGTCATGCCTTCCGGCACCAAGTCCAGATGCTTATCGTCAATGTACTCGCGGACTTCGTCGTACAGCCGTTCGCGCAATTCCATCAGGTGGCCGCTGGTCGGGCCGACTTTCATCAGGCCGCCGCCAGGGCTGAGCAGGCGTTTGGCTTCTGCCCAATCCAGAGGGCTGAACACGCTGGCCAGGAACTGGCAACTGCCCGAAGCCAGCGGCACCCGCGCCATGCTGGCGATCAACCAGGTCAGTTGCGGGTTGCGTTTGCAGGCGCGTTTGACCGCTTCCCGGGATATGTCCAGCGCATAGCCTTCGGCATTTGGCAGGGCTTCGGCGATTTGCGCGGTGTAGTAACCCTCGCCACAACCGATGTCGAGCCAACGCTGCGGCGCGTAATCAGCGGCCAGCTCCGCCAGACGCTTGGCCACCGGCGCATAGTGGCCGGCGTTCAGGAAGTCACGGCGAGCCTCGACCATCGCCTGGTTATCCCCAGGGTCACGGCTGTTCTTGTGCTGCACCGGCAACAGGTTCAGGTAACCCTGACGTGCACGGTCGAAGCGATGCCCGGCGGGGCACACCACGCCGTTGTCCACCGCATTGAGCGGCTCGCTGCAGATTGGGCAAGAAAGCATCAGGCGAGCAACTTGATCAGGGTCTGGTAGTAGATTTCGGTCAGCACATCGAGGTCAGCGGCCAGCACGCGCTCGTTGACCTGGTGGATGGTCGCGTTGACCGGCCCCAGCTCAACCACTTGCGTGCCCATGGTCGCAATAAAGCGGCCGTCGGACGTGCCACCGCTGGTGGACGCCTTGGTTTCGCGGCCGGTGATGTCCTTGATGCTCGACGACACCGCATCGAGCAATGCGCCCGGCTCGGTGAGGAACGGCAGGCCGGACAACGCCCAATCGACGTGCCAGTCCAGGCCATGCTTGTCGAGGATGTCGGCGACGCGCTTTTGCAGGCCTTCGACGGTGGACTCGGTGGAGAAACGGAAGTTGAACACCGCCACCAGGTCACCGGGGATGACGTTGGTCGCGCCAGTGCCGGAGTTCACGTTGGAAATCTGGAAGCTGGTCGGCGGGAAGAAATCGTTGCCGTGGTCCCAATGCTCGGCGGCCAATTCGGCCAGGGCCGGGGCGGCGAGGTGGATCGGGTTCTTGGCCAGGTGCGGGTAGGCCACATGACCTTGCACACCTTTGACGGTCAGCTTGGCGCCGAGGGAGCCGCGACGGCCGTTCTTGACCACGTCACCCACCAGCGTGGTGCTCGACGGTTCGCCGACGATGCACCAGTCCAGACGTTCCTTGCGCGCGACGAGGCGCTCAACCACAGCCTTGGTCCCGTGATGCGCCGGACCTTCTTCGTCACTGGTGATCAGGAACGCGACCTTGCCCTTGTGATCCGGGTAGTCAGCGACGAAGCGTTCGGCGGCGACGGTCATGGAGGCGAGGCTGCCTTTCATGTCGGCGGCGCCACGACCACAGAGCATGCCGTGCTCGTCAATCAGCGCGTTGAACGGCTCGATCTGCCAGGCGGCGACCGGACCGGTCGGGACCACGTCGGTGTGACCGGCGAAGCACAGCACCGGGCCGTCGTGTTTGCCGTGGGTCGCCCAGAAGTTATCCACATCTTCGATGCGCATCGGCTCCAGTGTGAAACCGGCATCGCCCAGGCGCTGCATCATCTGCTTCTGGCAATCGGCGTCGATCGGCGTCACGGACGGACGGCGGATCAGGTCGATGGCGAGTTGGAGGGTCGGCGAAAGGTCGGCGTAGGCCGTCATGGGAAAACTCCGGTGCAAGGCATTTTGTAGGAGCCGGCTTGCCGGCGATAGCGGTGTATCAGGCGAACCGCGTGGTTTTGATCGCTGGCAAGCCAGCTCCTACAGTGTTGGGGTGGCGCGCGCAAAATGGCGGTTATCTTAAAGCAAAACGGCGACCATTGGCCGCCGTTTAGTGCATCGGCAAAGATTTAGACCGCTGGTGCCGTTTCAGTCTCGACCGAAGGTTTAGGCAGCGACGACAGGAACGCCATGATCAGCGCCGCGACGTACGGCAGCGACTGCACCAGCAGCATGGTGACCCAGAAGCGCATGTCGTTGCTCGGCAGGCCATTCACCAGGTAGATCCCCAGCGCGGCGCTCCACAACAGCAGCATGATGAACATCTCTTCACGGGCCTCCGAAATCGCCACCCAGAAGCCGTGGTTATCGGCGTTTTTCGGCGTGCGGAAGAACGGAATGTTGCTGGTGAAGAAACCGTACAGCACCGCTTTGGCGATGGTGTGCGACAGCGCCAGCCCGGCCAGAGCCGCGCAGAACGCATCTTTCAGGTTCACGCCCACTGCGCGGCGGTACAGGAAGATGATCTTGCCGACCTTGAACACGAACAGCGCCAACGGCGGGATTGCGAAGATCAGCAGCGGCGGATCGACCCGTTGCGGCACGATGATCATGGCCGCCGACCACAGCAGGGCGCCGACGGTGAAGAAGATGTTCATGCCGTCCGCGACCCATGGCAGCCAGCCCGCGAGGAAGTGGTAACGCTGGCCGCGGGTCAGTTCGGTGTCCTTGCCGCGCAGCAGGCTGGCGGTGTGACGCTTGATGATCTGAATCGCCCCGTAGGCCCAGCGGAAACGCTGCTTCTTGAAGTCGATAAAGGTATCGGGCATCAGGCCTTTGCCGTAGCTGTCGTGGTAATACGCCGCCGACAGGCCTTTTTCGAACACGCGCAGACCCAGTTCGGCGTCTTCACAGATGCACCAGTCGGCCCAGCCCAGTTCTTCGAGCACCGAACGGCGGGTCATGGTCATGGTGCCGTGCTGGATGATCGCATCGCGGTCGTTGCGGGTGACCATGCCGATGTGGAAGAAGCCTTTGTATTCCGCGTAGCAGAGCTTCTTGAAGGTGCTTTCGTTCTGGTCGCGGTAATCCTGCGGCGACTGCACCACGGCGATTTTCGGGTCGGCGAAGTGCGGGACCATGTGCTTGAGCCAGTTCGGGTGTACGCAGTAGTCCGAGTCGATCACCGCGATCACTTCGGCGTCCTTGGCGGTGTGCGGAATCAGGTAGTTCAGCGCGCCACCCTTGAAACCGGCGAGCGGTGCGACGTGGAAGAACTTGAAGCGCGGGCCGAGGGTTTCGCAGTAGTCGCGCACCGGTTCCCACACGGCCGGGTCCTTGGTGTTGTTGTCGATGATCAGGACTTCGAAATCCGGATAGTCGAGGTTGGCCAGGGCGTTGAGGGTCTGTTTGACCATCTCCGGCGGCTCGTTGTAGCAAGGCACGTGGATCGACACTTTCGGGCGGTACGTAGAATCGCCCACTACGGGCAGGAATTCACGACGACGCTTGTGTACCCACACGGCTTCGGCCAGTTCGTGGGCTTCGGTCAGCAATACGATAAACACCCCGAGCGCGCCGAGGGCGAGCAAAAAGCCGACCGTGAGGCTGAACCAGGTGCTGTATTGCTGGCTGTAGTCGTAACCGATCCACACCAGCACCGAACCACACAGGAAGGCGATGAACGTCAGGAAGGTACGGCCACGCTGGCGCAGGGCCGAGCCGTCGATCATCAGCAAGGTCAGCGACAGTAATGCCAACACGACCGAACCGATGGCCAATACGCGCCATTGCGGAATCGCCACCACCGGGCCTTCGAAGTTGAATTTCTGCTGGCGCGCAGCGTTGAACACGCCCCAATACGCGCCCACCGAACCTTCGTCACTGACTTTCCATGGCTGGTCAAACGCTTCGATCACGAAGTAGTTGAAGCCCTGGCGGTTGAGCTTGTTGACCAGTGTGCGCAGGTAGATTGCCTGGTCTGCCGGCGACGCATCGGCGCCACCGCGCATGCGACCGTTGCTCGGCCAGCCCACTTCGGACAGCAGCAGCGGTTTTTTCGGGAACATTTTTTTCAGGTCGCGGGCGCGGTCGAGGACGAACTGCCCGGCCTTGTCCATCGGGATGAATTCCCAGTACGGCAGTACGTGCGCGGCGATCAGGTCGACGTGCTTGGCCAGTTCCGGGTGTTCTTCCCAGACGTGCCATTGCTCGGACGTGGTCACGGGCACCTTCACGGCGGCACGAACTCGGTCCAGCAAGACGCTGAGTTCCTGGGCGGTAATTTCCTTACGGAAGATTGCCTCGTTGCCTACGACTACGCGAACCACGCTGCGCGAGGAATTGGCGATTTCGATGGCGCGGGTGATTTCCCGTTCGTTGCGTTCCTGATCCGGGCTGATCCAGATCCCCAGCGTCACCCGCAGGCCGAACTCTTCCGCCAGTTTGGGGATGTTCTCCAGCGTGCCGTCGACCGAGTAAGTACGGATGTTGTCCGTCAGCTTGCTCATGATCTCCAGGTCGCGACGCATTTGATCGTCGGTTGGGTACTGTTCTTTTTGTGGGAATTGCCCCTGCTGGAATGGCGAGTACGAGAATCCGGAGATCTGTTCAGGCCAGTTGGGGGCGGTGACCGGGCGATTGATCAGCGCCCAGAAGCCGGTAAACAAGGCAGCGATGGCGAGCACCACCACCAGGTTGAGTCCAAATTTACGCGATGACATAGTTATTTCGGGTTCCAAAGACTGTGGAACGGAGGAACGGTTGGCCGTCGCCAAGGGGCGCGCATCCTACACCGGGCATTCTCTGAACGTACAGCGGACAGGGAATTGCCGGACGTTGGGCAATCCAAGTCGATTTAAGTTCTTTCGTTAGAGCGTGTAGGGCAAATCTTCGTTCGATGTAGTTTTCGTGGTAGATGCCCGTTCATAGCGTAATGATGCTCTTGGCCGCTGACGGCCCTATAATGCGCGCCGGTTTTTGAGGTGTTGGTCATGAGTACAGAAGATCCCCGGTTTGCTGGCATCGCCCGTTTGTATGGCATCGAAGGCCTTGAGCGCTTGAAAGCCGCTCATGTGGCCATCGTCGGCGTGGGCGGCGTCGGTTCCTGGGCGGCGGAAGCCATGGCCCGTTGCGGCGTGGGCGAGATTTCGCTGTTCGACCTCGACGACGTCTGTGTCAGCAACGCCAACCGTCAACTGCACGCGCTGGACAGTACGGTCGGCAAGCCCAAGGTCGAGGTGATGGCCGAGCGTCTGCGCGGTATCAACCCGGATTGCACGGTGCATGCGGTGCCGGACTTCGTCACCCGCGACACCATGGCCGAGTACATCACGCCGAACATCGATTGCGTGATTGACTGCATCGACAGCGTCAACGCGAAAGCGGCACTGATCGCTTGGTGCAAACGCCGCAAGATCCAGATCATCACCACGGGCGGGGCGGGAGGGCAGATTGATCCGACGCTGATTCAAGTGTGCGATTTGAACCGTACGTTCAACGACCCGCTGGCTTCGAAAGTGCGCTCGACGCTGCGCCGTGATTACGGCTTCTCCCGCACAGTGACCCGTCATTACAGCGTGCCGTGCGTGTTTTCCACCGAACAACTGCGCTACCCGAAACCGGATGGGAGCATTTGCTTGCAGAAGAGTTTTGTCGGGGACGGTGTGAAGCTCGACTGCGCCGGTGGGTTTGGCGCGGTGATGATGGTGACGGCGACGTTCGGCATGGTCGCTGCGACCAAGGCTGTGGATAAGATTGTGGCGGGCGTTCGGCGGCCGGCGGAGCGGGTCAAGCCGCAGGTTTAAAATGTATCCCCTGTAGGAGCTGGCTTGCCAGCGATGGCGGCAGTCCTGATACCCCGCGGTGCGCGGATCGCCAGCAAGCCGGCTCCTACAAGGATATTTCCCGCATCCGCTGAAGCACCGCATTCAAGCCATTACTGCGCGACTCGGATAACTGCCGCCCCAATCCCAACTGATTGAACCAATCCGCCAAGTCCACCTGCTGCAACTCGGCCGCCGACAACCCGTTGACCCGCGCCAGCAACAGCGCCACCAATCCGCGAATCAACCGCGCATCGCTGTTGGCGTGGAACTGCCAATGGCCATCGCGCAACTCACCCACCAGCCACACCTGGCTTTCACAGCCGTGCACCCGGTTGGCGTCGCACATTTGCGCATCATCCAAGGCTGGCAAGCGCTCGCCCCACTGCATCAACAGTCGTGCGCGTTGTTCCCAGCCAGCGGCTGCCTGAAAGACTTCAAGCGCGTTGACGGCGTCGGCAGGCAAGCTCATCGCAATAACTCCAGCGCCTGGTCCAGGGCTTTAAAGAACCGTTCCAGGTCTTCGGAGTCGTTGTACAACGCCAACGACACGCGAATCGCCCCGGCCAGTTCGAAGCTTTTGAGCAGCGGCATGGCGCAGTGATGACCGGCACGTACCGCGATCCCTTGTTCGGTCAGCAAATGCGCCAGATCCGAGTTATGCACACCCTCGACGGTAAAACTGGCCAGCGCCAGTTGCGGCTTGCCCAGCAGGCGAATGCCGTTGCGGGCCGCAAGACCTTTGAGCAGACAGTCATGCAACGCGGCTTCGTGAGTGGACACGGCGTTCTGGTCGAGTCCCGAGAGATAGTCCAGGGTCGCGCCCAGACCAATCACGCTGGCAATCGGCGGCGTGCCGGCCTCAAAACCCAGTGGCGCCGGGCGGAAGCGTGCGTCGTGATAATTGGCGTCCAGCACCATCTCGCCACCGAACTGCCAGGGACGCAGCTGTTGCAGCGCGTCATTGCGCCCGAACAGCACGCCCAGCCCATCGGGGCCGTAGAGTTTATGGCTGGAAAATACATAGAAATCGCAGCCCAGCGCTTGCACGTCGTGGCGGCCATGGACCACGCCTTGGGCGCCGTCGATCACGGTCAAAGCGTTATGTGCCTTGGCCATCGTCAACAGCTCGGGCAACGGTTGCCAGGCACCCATCACGTTGGACAGCTGACTGACAGCCAGCAGGCGCGTACGCGGACCGATCAAGCCTGCGGCTACTTCAAGGTCGATCACGCCGTCGGCGTCCAGCGGCAAAATCACCAGTTTCACGTCGCGACGGTGTGCCAGTTGCTGCCACGGCAGCAGGTTGGCGTGATGCTCCAGGGCGCTGATGACAATCTCATCGCCCGGTTGGAATAGGTGTTCCAGGCCATAGGCCAGGAGATTCAGCGCGGAGGTCGCGCCGTGGGTGAAGATGATCTGACCGCTATCGCCAACATTCAGCCATTGCGCGACTTTGCGGCGGCTGTCCTCGAACGCCTGGGTGGCATGGGCGCCGGGCAAGTGTTGCGCCCGATGCACGTTGGCCGCGCCGTTGGCGTAGTAATGCGCCAGCGCATCCAGCAAGGCTTGAGGTTTTTGCGTGGTGGCGGCGTTGTCCAGATAGGTCTGGCCTTGCCGTTGCAGCGCGGCGATGGCCGGAAAATCGGCGCGCCAGGGGGAGAGAATCATCATGTTGTTCGCCTGTACGCCTGCCCCTTGTAGGAGCGAGCTTGCTCGCGATGGACGCGTGGACAACACGGGCTGTCTGATGCCGCGCGTTATCGTTGACGTCCATCGCGAGCAAGCTCGCTCCTACAGAGGTGCGGGTGGTCGTGTGGCTTAGTTGTGAGCGTGCAGTGCTTCGTTCAGTTCGATGGCCGATTTGTGGGTTTTGCATTCCACGGCGCCGGTTTCCGAATTGCGACGGAACAACAGGTCAGGCTGACCGGCCAGTTCACGGGCTTTCACGACTTTGACCAGCTTGTTGTTCTCGTCCAGCAGCGCCACTTTGGTGCCAGCGGTGACGTACAGACCGGACTCAACGGTGTTGCGGTCGCCCAACGGAATACCGATACCGGCGTTGGCGCCGATCAGGCAGCCTTCGCCGACCTTGATCACGATGTTACCGCCGCCCGACAGGGTGCCCATGGTCGAGCAACCGCCGCCCAGGTCCGAACCTTTGCCGACGAACACGCCAGCCGATACGCGACCTTCGATCATGCCCGGGCCTTCGGTGCCGGCGTTGAAGTTGACGAAACCTTCGTGCATCACGGTGGTGCCTTCACCGACGTAAGCACCCAGACGAATGCGCGCCGCGTCAGCGATACGTACGCCGGCCGGAACCACGTAGTCGGTCATTTTCGGGAACTTGTCCACCGAGAACACTTCCAGCAGCTCGCCACGCAGGCGCGCTTCCAGTTGATGCTCGGCCAGTTCGCTCAGGTCGATGGCGCCCTGGCTGGTCCAGGCCACGTTCGGCAGCAACGGGAAAATGCCCGCCAGGTTCAGGCCGTGTGGCTTGACCAGACGATGGGACAGCAGGTGCAGCTTGAGGTAAGCCTCGGGGGTGGACGACAGCTGGGCATCTTCAGCCAACAGGGTCGCGACCAGCGGCTTGTGGCTCTCGGCCAGACGGGTCAGCAGGGCTGCCTGGGCAGCGTCGACGCCTTTGAGCGCTTCAGCCAGTTGCGAGGCCTGGGCAGTGCTGAACGCGATGGCCTGGTTACCGTCGGTGTAGCCCAAAACCGGCGCGATGGCAGCGACCAGTTCGGCCGAAGGGTTGAGCAATGGCTGCGCGTAGAACACTTCCAGCCACGCGCCTTGACGGTTTTGAGTGCCGACGCCGAAGGCCAGGCTGAACAGGGTAGTAGACATGTTGATACCTCTAAAATGGTACGGGCTGCTTACTGGAGTGCGGCCGCGTAGATATCTGGCTTGAAGCCAATCAGGGTTCGGTCACCGAGATCGAGCACCGGGCGCTTGATCATCGAGGGTTGTGCGAGCATCAGTTCGATGGCTTTCGACTGGTCGAGATCGGCTTTGCGTTCGTCATCGAGTTTGCGAAAGGTCGTGCCTGCACGGTTCAACACCACTTCCCAGCCGTGCTCGTTGCACCATTGGGTCAGGTGTTCACGGTCGATTCCGGCCGTTTTGTAATCATGGAAGTCGTAGCTGACTGCGTGTTCATCGAGCCAGGTGCGCGCCTTTTTCATGGTGTCGCAGGCTTTGATGCCAAAAAGGTGCAACGTTTTGCTTGAAACGGTCAAGGAATTGCCCCTTTTGCAGGTGCTGTAAATAAAAGGTGACGGATTATGCCATGGCCTTTCAGTTAAAACCCAAAACCTGTGGGAGCAAGCTTGCTCGCGATGAGGGCATCGCAGTCGAAACCTATGTCGACTGACCTGTCGCCATCGCAAGCAAGCTCGGCGCCTACAGGGCTGGGGTGTTTGCAGGTGCGACATAGGTGCAAGGGCCACCGATAGTCTAAGCGGCTAATATGGCACTTCAATGCTGTCGCTTGTCCGGGAACCGCGCTTTATGCAAACCGCTTACACCGTTCTGATCCTGCTGATGCTGGTCGGCTTGTCACGCCTGATCGGACGGGTGATCCCGCTGCCGTTGCCGCTGGTCCAAATTGCCGCCGGTGCGTTGCTCGCCTGGCCGACATTGGGGCTGCATGTGGCGCTCGATCCCGAGTTGTTCCTGTTTCTGTTCCTGCCGCCGCTGTTGTTTTCCGATGGCTGGCGCATGCCCAAGCGTGAACTCTGGCGCTTGCGCGGGCCGATCCTGACCCTGGCGGTGGGGCTGGTGTTGTTTACGGTGGTCGGCGCCGGTTACTTCATTCACTGGTTGTTGCCCAGTGTGCCGCTGCCCGTGGCGTTCGCGCTGGCGGCGGTGTTGTCACCGACGGACGCGGTGGCGGTCTCGGCCATTGCGCGCAATCGGCTGCCGATGCCATTGATGCACATGTTGCAGGGCGAAGCACTTTACGCCCTATATACCCTACAGACAGACACCACCAAAGCCTCGGTTTACTTAGGTCTAGCTCAAAAAGAGAGTGTCCATCTCACAGCATGAAAAAATGGACACCAGCAATATCTTGGTAATTAGTCATCAGTAACGCTTCATCGCCCATCTGCACTGCCCACTCAGAACCCAGTCACCTTGAGGGCGCGAGAATCCCTATTGCACTCTTAGATTGGATCTCAACCTCTTCTTCAGTTCTTTGCCCACAAACCGAATGCGAGAAGTCACCATGCCTTTAAGAAAAGATGGTTCGATGAGCGTGTTTTAGCTTCTGAGACATCGAATCGACTGATGAAGAAAAGGTGGGGCGAAATGGCAGACTGGATTGCTCAGTGTCCTCTGGCAGTCCAGAGCTCTACTAAGGGGCCAACAACGCGAGTTTTGTACGTGAGGAAATTGTGCTCAGCTTGGGAGCGCCATGGGCTCTCAGTTGTGCTGTTACGTCCAACGAGATGGAAGGTGCCTGAGCTGCTAAGGATAAGCTGATAAAAATCACTCGATTTTTCTGTGCCAGTGCTTATGAACGGTAGCCGTAGAGATACCTAATTCATCTGCGATCTCTTTTTGAGTAAGTCCTTGCTCGCGCAATGAGTGGACTTTGGTGGTCACAAGCAGGCCTTTCTCTGTTGGCGATAGCCTAGGGGTGGCTGTTTCCTCTCGTAGCTCATCAATAGCGCCGACTTCGGTAAGGTACTGAATTTCGGAGATCAGGCGCGAGAGAGTTACATCCATTGGCTCGTCGTTCCGGCTGCAAATTGCCATAGCGAATATCGCTAAAGGATCAACCCTTAAGGCTGTAGCAATCTGGTCAAGCTTCTCCAGCGTCACACCAGAGCGACCGCTCTCCAGCAAGGCTAAGTAACTTCGGCTGGTTACATTAGCGAGATCATCCTGGCGAAGCTCCTTGGCCCTACGCGCAGCCCGTAGCGCTTTCGCGAATGCCTGACTCAGCGACATTGAAGACCCTCAAAAATGAGGATCAGGCCATGTTGATTGATTAGCTGCCACCCTATATATTGTACGTAGCTAATTTGCGGTTCACGACATTCACACTCACTGAGAGCGTGATGTGCAGTGGGCTGCAGGTGAGGCAACGTACTAACAATAACTATAAATTGACAGACATATCAGTCTGAAGGGAAGAAATGAGGATTCAAGCTCTATCAGATATTCATAACGAATTTTCTCTATTCAATCCACCGTGTTGGCGCCGACGCGGAGTTGAGCCAGTTGCCGAGATGTCATTGACCCAGTCTGATTCCTCGCGATCCAGTGCCTGTGCTGGATTTATGCCGACTTGGGGGTAGGGCGGCCTTGCGTCGGCACGTGGGTCAATTCGTTGTCGGCGTCTACATCCACTGATCACTCGCCAAGGTGGAGCATGCGGGGTAAGCCTATTTCAGTGAGGCATGACCTGTTTTTTGCCACTAACAAAAACGTAGGTGTCCGGTTCCCACTCGAATTGCAGCTTCGAGAAGTTAGCTGACGCGAGTTTTTTGTCTGCAGCTTGGAACTGGTTGTAGTCCATGGTGCCGCTGTAGATATAATTTTGACCGGGGTCAATTTGATTGTCATCGGAAAGGCTAATGCGCTTTATGACATCACCGAAGATGTCCTTGAGTACGACGGTACCTTTGACGCCAGAGAGTGCTTCGGCGGTATTGTTTTTGAAGGCGACGCTGATCGAAAAGTAATCGCTATATCGTTTATTGGCGTAGTCTTTCGGATTAAGCTTTAGCTCAATCAGAGATGCGGTTAGCGTTGCATTCATCTCTTTAAGGCTTTGAAGCTGCTGCTGCTTCACCTGTTCTGCTAAGGCCTTCTGTTTCACTTCCTCTGCGGCTTTCTCGTCGAGCCAAGCTTTCTGAGTTTTCAAGGCATCTCCTACCGTTGTATCGGTAACGGCCTGCGAACCACCGAAGGCGCTTGCTAGGGCACGGCGTGCTGCGTAACCCAAGAAAAGCTTCTTATCATCATCGGTGAGTTTTTTGACCGATTCTGCTAGGTGAGCATCGTCCGACCATTTGCTGATATCAGCTGGCAACTTGGCGTCTTTGGGATCGGAGCATGCGCTCAATAGAACGCAGACGAGAATGGTAGTAGCAAGTTTTGCGTACATGTTTCTTCCTGATTAGTACGTTTTCAAATGACGAAGCTTTCGAGTGCAGGCTAGGTGCTAGCATCATCCAAGAATTGTTATGCAGGGCTGACAATTTCACAAGCGAAGTGTTTGATCACCAATTTTTGGTGTACCGTTAGGATACTAACTACATAGAGACCTACCATGTCCAAGCTCGCAGAATTCCGCCAACTCGAAAAACACCTCGCCGAACAGCTCCAGGCTCTTGAAGCCTTGAAAGGCGATGCTGGCCTCAAGAAAGAAATCGAATTTGAAACCAAGCTGCGCGCTCTGCTTGCTGAGTACGGCTACAGCCTGCCGAACGTGATCAACTTGCTTGATCCGAAGTCTGGTCGTCACGCACCAGCAGCTGAGTCCAAGACCGGCACCCGTAAGCCACGCGTGTTGAAGGTCTATAAAAACCCTCACACCGGCGAAGTCGTTGAAACCAAAGGCGGCAACCACAAGACGCTGAAAGAATGGAAAGCAGAACACGGCTCCGCAACCGTCGAGTCCTGGCTGAGCAAGTGATCTTGGTTTGAGTACAAAAGAGCTCGAGAGGGCCCTTTTTTGTGCGCCACTGTTTCTTCAACCGATGCATTTCAGGATTACTCGAACAGCGGTTTGCATAACCGAAGGTAACGTTCAGAAAATACAAATGCGAATACGTATCAAACGCTGGCGATGTGGTATACCATGCGCCGCGATTTGTTGGCACGTATGCCATTCCATTTGGCTATTTTCTCAAGGTTTCCTCGATGCGTCGTACTCTGGTTTCGATCTGTGTGCTTCAGGCGATTTCCGTTTCCTCCTGGGCGGAGCAAGCGGCAACCGATAAATCCAGTTTGGAGTTGCAAGCGACCGACATCGTCGGCACATCCGACTTTGAAACTGCCCTGGGGCCAGTGGACGGCTATCGCGCAACCCGTTCAGCCAGTGCGACCCGCACCGATACGTCGATCCATGAAACGCCGCAGTCAATCAGCGTGGTGAGCAAGGATGTCGTGGAGGACATCAGTGCCACTCGATTGCAGGATGCGCTCGATTATGCCGGCGGGGTGGGGCGAGCCAACAACTTCGGCGGTCAAGGCCTGACCACGTTCACGGTGCGAGGGTTTACCACAGGCGAGTTTTATCGCAACGGCTTCCCAATCAACCGTGGCTATCCGAACATGCCGGATGCGAACACCATCGAGCGGCTCGAAGTGCTGCGAGGGCCAGCGACCATGCTGTATGGCCGAGGCGATCCTGGAGGCACATTCAATGTCATCTCCAAACAACCTCTGGCCGTACCTACGGTCACGCTGGGCAGCCAACTCGACGACCAGGGTATGCAACGAGGCACCCTGGATGCTTCCGGCCCGCTTGATGAAGAAGGGCGCCTCGCCTATCGCCTGAACGTCGTTGGTGAGGGCGGTGATACTTTCCGCGATCATGTCGAAACCGAACGCTACGGAGTAACGCCGGTACTAGCCTGGCAGGTTAACGACGACACCAAGGTGATTTTCGAAGGCGACTTCATGCGCAACAATCACCCGCTCGATCGCGGCGTGACGCGCTATCCGAATCAGATCCGCACCGCGTCCCGCGATACCTTCTTCGGCGAAAAAGACGTTGGCAAATTGCACAACGACAACAACATGGCGCAGCTGCGGTTCGAGCATGTGCTGAGCGATAACTGGACGTTGGGCGGTGGTTTTCAATGGCTCGATGGCACCCTTAAAGGCAATGCCGTTGAGGCCAATGGTGTCGCGTCCGATGGACGCACCCTGGGCCGCAACTTCAATTACCGCAAGCTGGAGTGGACGGACAAGGACACCCAGCTCAACCTCACCGGACATTTCACCGCAGGCGGTTTCGATCACACGTTGTTGACCGGTGTCGAGTACGAGGATTACGACTACAAGTCGATCATTCAGCGTTCCAGTGGCGCGGTGAGTGCCTATCCGATTGACATCTTCGACCCGGTGTATGGTCAACCTCGGCCAGCTTTGACTCGAACTCCGACCAACGACAAAGAAAACCTCAAGACCTATGCCGCTTTCGTCCAGGATCAGGTGGCATTGACCGAGCGTTTGAAACTATTGGCCGGCGCGCGTTTCGAGCGCTTCGAGCAGGACTACGAAACCTTTGTGCCAGGCAGTAGAAGCTGGGAGGCCAGCGACAATGCCGTGACACCGCGTGTAGGGTTGACCTATAACCTGACCGACACCGTGGCGCTCTACGCCAATACGGCTCGCTCGTTCAAACCCAATACCGGTGCCAGTCGCCAGGGCGGAGGGTTTGACCCGGAAAAGGGCAAGTCGTATGAGCTCGGCGTCAAGTGGGATGCACTGGACAATCAGTTGAGTGTCGAGGCGGCGATCTACCAGATTGAAAAGCGCAATGTGCTCACCACCGATCCTGTGGACTCGACCTTCAGCGTGGCAGCAGGCGAGGTGCGCAGCCGAGGTTTCGACCTGAACATCGCCGGCAACCTGACCCCGCAATGGCGAGTGATTGGCGGCTACGCTTATGTCGATGCCGAAGTGACCAAGGATAACGTCATCCAGTCCGGCACTCGTCTAATGAACATCCCACAAAACAGCTTCAGCCTGCTCAACGTTTACGAGTTTCAGGATGGCGCACTCAAGGGATTGGGTCTAGGGACGGGCCTCAAGTACGTCGATGAGCGTGCGGGGCAGACGGCCAACACGGCGTTTTCGATGGGCAGCTACACCGTTGTCGATCTACTGAGCTACTACAAGGTCAACGACAAAATCAGGCTTAATCTAGATGTGAAAAATCTGACTGACGAAGACTATGAGGAAGGGGCATTTGGCAACGTTTACGCCTATCCAGGGGCGCCGAGAACCGTGCAGGTCGGTATTTCATATACGTTGTAATTCGCTTGTGTGGGGAGTATTTCATGTTGTGAAAGCTCAACGCGGCTCCGCAACTGTCGAGTCTTGGCTGATCAAGTAATGTTGTGTTGAGTACAAAGGGCCCTGTGGGGCCCTTTTGCCATCCGGGTTTTAATCGGAGCCAGCCTTTACTTGGTCAGTTATCAGTTGGGCCAGTATCCGCACAGGTTCGGTAAAGCTGTGCCGAGACCGATGTACTAGCCCTATGTCACGATGAAAGGTGTGCTGTCCGAGATCAAGCGCACGTACACCTGCGGGCCATTCCTCATGGGGGGCTGTCTGCGGCACTAGAGCTACACCGACACCATTCTCGACCAGCTTGATAATGGCCTCCAGTTCATCCAGCTCGCAAACCTCCCTTAGTGTGAAATGCATCTGCCGAAGGAAGCGATCCACCTGCCTACCCCCGAATGATGATCTGTCGTACCGAATGAACGGTTGGCTGGAAAGAAGTTTCGACCAATCTTCTCCGGGCACTTCACGCGGCACAATCAGTCGATAAGACTCAAGCGCCAAGGTCGTCCAACGTAGATCGCTTTGAAGTGAGAAGGGTGGTACTACCGCCATGTCGATCTCGCCCGCATCCACGAGGTTGACGTCGCATCCCAAACAATCCTTGATAATCGCCAAGGCCTTATCGACGAGCGTGACGGGTTTAATCAGGCCCGTAACCGATACGCCCCGCCGAGATGTTAGGAAAACCAGGGCGATATCTCTCGTAGTTTGACGCGTCGGAACGCTGAATGGCGCTCAAACCGTTGAGTCCTGGCTGACCAAGTGATTTTGGTTTGAGTACAAAAAGAGCCCAATCGGGCTCTTTTTTGTAGTTATTCCTAGGGTAGCGACCAAGCGCGGACTCTCCAGGAGTCCCCTCGTAAATTGAGTGCGGATTTGGGGATTCGGGAGCCTCTCCAGCCAAAGATGATCCAACACGAGCACTGGCTGCGCAACCGCCCCCTGTCGTGAGCTGTTGTCCATACGGATTCACAACGCGTTTGTCCTGACGATTTGAACGTCGCATGGACACGCTTTCTGATGGCAGGCAGCGTATCCAGCGTCCAGGCTTCTGCACCAGGAGTCAAAAAGCTTCGGAACGCTGGATCAAGCAGTTCATGTGGTTTCAACGTCCCGCCCCTTTTTTCTCATGTAAGGAGGCGCCTCAAATCGACGCGCCTTTCACGAGGGACTACAACAAAATGGCGCTACAACCAGGCTTTGATTTGCGCACAAACGGCCGGTGTTGAGATGCCATACCGGTCATGCAGCGTCGGCAATGCGCCCGCATCCAGAAATGCGTCGGGCAAAGCGATTTGCCGGAAGGTAGGCGTCACTCCGTTACGCAGAAGTAACCCGGCAACAGCCTCGCCGAGTCCACCGATAATTGAGCTGTTTTCGGCGGTTACTACCAAGCGTCCGGACTTGCGGGCTTCGGCCAGAATGGTCTGTTCATCCAGCGGCTTGATGGTTGGCACGTGCAGCACTGCGACATCGATCCCGTCCGCCTGAAGCTGCTTTGCTGCTTCCAATGAACGCATGGTCATCAGCCCCGTAGAGATGATCAGGACATCATTACCGGTGCGCAGGGTCTTAGCTTTACCGATCTCGAACTTGTAGCCGTACTCATCCAACACCAACGGCACATTGCCCCGTAGCAAGCGCATATAGACCGGGCCTTGGTGAGCGGCGATTGCAGGCACGGCCTGCTCTATTTCCAGCGCGTCGCACGGATCGACGATCATGAGGTTTGGCATTGCGCGGAAGATCGCCAGGTCGTCCGTGGCCTGGTGGCTCGGGCCGTACCCGGTGGTTAGGCCGGGCAAGCCGCAGACAATCTTGACGTTGAGGTTTTCCTCGGCAATCGCCATGCAGATGAAGTCATAGGCGCGACGGGAGGCAAACACGGCATAGGTAGTAGCGAAGGGCACGAAACCTTCCCGGGCCATACCTGCAGCCGCGCTCATCAGCAACTGCTCGGCCATGCCCATTTGATAGAAGCGATCCGGATGAGCTTTGGCGAAGATGTGCAGGTCGGTGTACTTGGACAAGTCGGCGGACAGGCCGACGATATCCGGGCGTTGATCCGCCAGCGCAGCTAATGCATGCCCAAAAGGTGCCGACTTGGTGGCTTGGCCTTCGGAGGCAATGGAAGCGATCATCGCCGAGGTAGTCAGGCGCTTTTTGATCGGCTCGGCATTCGAAGTCGGCGTGTTAGCGGCGTTGCTCATTGGTCTTTTCCTTCTTCAAGGTTGCTCAGTGCCAGATCCCATTCGTGTTCTTCCACGCGAATGAAGTGCGTCTTCTCTCGGGTTTCCAGAAACGGCACACCTTTGCCCATTTTGGTATCGCAGATAATTACGCGTGGCTGTGTACCTGGATGATTACGCGCGGTATCGAAGGCGGCGACCAGTGCATCAAGGTCATTGCCATCGACGCGCTGGGTGAACCAGCCAAACGCGTGCCAGCGATCAACGATTGGTTCGAACGACAGGATTTCACTGGAGTAGCCGTCGGCTTGCTGGTTGTTGACGTCGACGATGGCGATCAGGTTGTCGAGTTTCCAGTGCGAGGCCGACATCACCGCTTCCCAGGTCGAGCCTTCATTCAACTCGCCGTCCGACAGCAGGTTGTAAACGAAGGAGGGCGAGCCCTTGCGCTTGAGGCCCAGGCAGGCACCGACCGCGATACCCAGGCCCTGGCCCAAGGAGCCTCCGGTGATTTCCATGCCCGGGGTGTAGGCGGCCATGCCCGACATCGGCAGACGGCTGTCATCCGAACCGTAAGTTTCCAGCTCGTCGAGCGGGATGATTTCGGCTTCGATCAAGGCCGCGTACAGCGCAATGGCGTAGTGACCGATGGAGAGATAGAAGCGATCACGCTCTTCCCATTCAGGATCTGCAGGCCGATGGTTCATGGCATGGAAGTAGGAGACTGCCAGCAGGTCGGCAGCACCGAGGGCCTGGCCAACATAGCCCTGTCCCTGTACTTGGCCCATTCGCAGCGCATGGCGGCGAATGTTGTGCGCGCGTTCAACCAGGGTCGTGGATGAAGCGAGTGAAGGATTAGTAGTCATGGTGAAACTCCATTAACTCAACGATTGACCAAGGCGGCGGGGATGCGCAGTACCAGAGCGGCCCCCGCGAACAGAACACCAGTTATCAGGTACATGCCGATGGCACTGGAGCCGGTCATTGTGGTGATCCAGCCAATCAGATAAGGCGAGCAAAAGCCGGCGAGGTTGGCGAAGCTGTTGACCGCCGCGATACCGGCAGCGGCAGAAACGCCTCCGAGCAACGTGGTTGGCAGCATCCAGAACAACGACGTTGCAGACAAAATGCCGGAAGCGGCCAGGCAAAGACTGAGGATGGACAGGGTTGGATTGCCGCCCATCAGCGCCGCCAGACTCAGACCGATAGCACCGGCAATCATCGGAACGATGAGGTGCCAGCGGCGCTCGCGATGTTTGTCACCACTGCGTCCCACTAGCAGCATGGCGGCAATGGCACAGAGGTAAGGCAGGCTGGTCAGAAAGCCGATATGCAATGGATCGGAAACCCCCGAGTTACGTACCAGGGTGGGCAGCCAGAAGGTGATTGCGTACTGCCCCATCACGACACAGAAGTAGATGGCAGCCAGCAGCCACAAGCGGCGGTCGCGAATGAACTCGCCCACAGAGGCATGGGTGACTTTGTGCTGGTCGTCTTCGGCCAGCTCCCGAGTGATCAGTGCCTTTTCTTCGTCGTTGAGCCAACTGGCCTGATGCACTCCGTCTTTGAGGTAGCTCAGTACCAGAAGACCGACAACGACCGTGGGTACAGCCTCCAACACGAACATCCACTGCCAGCCAGCCCAGCCATGCATGCCGGCGAAATGATTCATGATCCAGCCGGAGAGAGGGCCACCCACCATGCCTGACAGCGGAATGGCGATGAACCACAACACGGTCATGCGGGCGCGACGATAGGATGGAAACCAGTAGGTCAGGTACAGCAACAGGCCGGGCGCCAGACCGGCTTCGGCGATACCGAGCAGAAAGCGCAGGGCATAGAACTGCCAGGCGGTTTCGACGAAGGCAAACAGGGCTGACACGATGCCCCAGGTGATCATGATGCGTGCGATCCAGACACGTGCGCCGACCTTGTGCAGGATGATGTTGCTGGGAACTTCGCACAGGAAGTAACCGATGAAGAACATGCCGGCGCCAAGCCCGTAGACCGTTTCGCTAAGCGCCAGATCGTTCATCATTTGCAGCTTGGCAAAGCCGACGTTGACGCGATCAAGGTAAGCGCACAGGTAGCACAGCATCAGGAAGGGCATCAGGCGCCAGGCCGTTTTCCGGTAGGCGTTGGAACGCACGGTCGAAACCGCTTCGAGCGACAGGGTAGTCATGATGGTCTGATCTCTTGTTTTTATTGACTGCCAGGCCATGAGACCCGGCTACGTCATCGATCCAGAACCGCACGAGCCGCACAGGCCCGCCCAGGTGTACTTAATGAATCAGCATGCCGCCGTTCACATCCAGAGTGATGCCTGTGAGGTAAGAGGATAGGTCGCTGGCCAGGAACAGGACGGCGTTGGCGACATCCTGTGCTGCACCGAGTCGTCCCAGGGGAATGCCGTCGATGATCGCGTGACGGCGATCGTCCTGCATCAGGCCACCGGTAATGTCGGTGTGAATCAAACCAGGGGCGATGGAGTTGACGCGAATGTTATCCGGCCCCAGTTCGCGTGCCATGGCTTTGCCCAAACCCAGTACACCGGCTTTGGCCGCACTGTAATGAGGGCCTCCAAAGATGCCGCCGCCCCGCTGAGCAGAAACGGAAGACATGCACACAATGCTGCCGGAAGATTGTTGGCGCATGTGCGGAATTACGGCCTGCGACATCAGCAGGGTGCCGCGCAGACTGACGTCAAGCACCTTGTCGTAGTCAGAAGGGCGGATGTCCAGGGTCTTGAGTGGCTGAGTAATGCCGGCATTGTTGACGAGGACGTCAATGCGGCCGAAGTGCTCGATGATTTTGGCAACGGCCTGCTGAACCTGCGATTCGTCAGCAACGTTGGCCGCCAGACCGAGATGACCTTCGCCTAAGGAAGCAGCGGCATCACGGGCAGCGGACTCATCCAGGTCAAGGATCACGACGTGAGCGCCTTGTTGCGCGAAAGTGGTCGCTGTAGCGCGGCCAATGCCACGGGCAGATGCAGCACCGGTGATGATTGCGACTTTGCCTTGGAGAAGCATGGAGGAGCACCTCAAATTGTTTTTATTGGGTCGATCCGTCAAGAACCGATGACTCAGCTTGTTCTCCAGGGATGGTCTGAGCAATAACGCGAATGTCACTCGATGCTGAAAAAAATTCAGCACTCGTCAAGGCAGTTGTCAGGTGATTGAATGAAAGACAAATCCAATAATCGTAAAAAATGCAGTGGGGTGCCATGCGCACAGATGCTGATACACCAATCATCCTGCCACCGCTGAGAGCAATTCAGGCCTTCGAGCAAACGGCGCGCTTCGGGAATGTTGCCAGGGCGGCGGAAGTATTGGATTTAACGCCATCAGCTGTGAGTCACCAACTGGCCAAGCTTGAGGGGATGATAGGCAGGCAATTATTCGTTCGAGCGGCCCGTGGTGTCTCCCTCACTCCGGTGGGGGAGCAGTACCTGAAAGAAGTCTCCGGGATCCTACATAGCCTTGCAGTGGCAACCGAACGCGCGGCCAGCGATGTCAGTCTCGATTGTCTGCGGCTGCACTCATCGCCGAGCTTTGGCCTGCTCTGGTTAATGCCGCGATTGGAAGCGTTTCGTGCAAGTCACCCTGACATCCAGCTCAACTTGTCATGCTCGTACGAGTCACTCCACTTCAGCCGGGACAAGATTGATGTGGATATCCGCCATGGCATGCCCAACTGGCCAAGTTATGAGGTTCGCACAGTACAAAATGAAAAGTTCGCCGTACTCACCTCACCGAAATTGCTTGCGCAACGACCTATCCGAGTTGCGTCGGATCTACTCGACTGTGATTTGGTGTTGTCTGAAGCCACATTGCTAAAGTGGCCACAATGGTTCGCCCAACATGGTTTGGCTCGCCCGGAAAGACCCTACGCATTGAGCTTTGATCGATCCTATATGTCATTGGAAGCAGCCAGCCATGGACTCGGATTCGCATTGGAGAGCACGTTGCTCGCGCAGAAGTACTTGGCGTCCGGCACGTTGGTCGAAGTTGCGCCCGAATCACTCAGCGCCCCTGTGGCCGCTCACCATTTAGTGTTCCCAAAGGCGCATTCCGGCTTTCCGCGTGTACGGCGCTTTTTGGAGTGGATGGAAAGTGAGTTGGGACATGAGTTCGCGTACTGAGCGGTGCCGAGATGGAACGCTAGAGAGGGATACTTCTTCGTCTTGGAGTGAGCGTGGAAAGAGCATCAATTGTTGATCTCTCAGAGAGCCACACCATTCAGCAAAAGGTGTATTCAGCACTTTTCGCCTATGCGCGAACTGGCCTCACGTAGTGCCGCCTTCAGCTCGCCGACGAGGCATTACCGCACCTCTTCACGTATTGGCTGCTGCTTAGCCTGATTGCGTAGTTGAACCGCGATTAGCTAAACCACTAGCGCGGGGTGGGCTGAGTACCCTTGTCCTGTAATGTGGGACTGGTACTGCGAACTCCGGCCTTGATGTAAAAATCATCTCCCATATTATGATATTCCTCCTAAGAAACTATGAGGGGTTTCCGATGGACGCAGGCAAAGGCACCGCATCATTAGAAAAAGCCTTTGATCTACTCGAAACTATCGGGCTAGCACCTGAGGGACTCGATAGTCAGCTGCTTGCTGCCCGAGTAAATCTTCCGCGCTCAACGCTTTACAGATTACTTGGCCTACTGGTCGATCGCGGGATGGTTCGGCGCGATCCAACAAGTAAACGCTACCGTTTGGGTTTCCGTTATTTGGAGATGGTTCGGGGTGCTTGGTTGGAACCAGATTTGGTAGCCGCCGCTAGCTTCGAACTGAGATCGTTGCGAGACCTTACTGGCGAGACCGCATATCTTGCTATCCGAGAGGGAGATCAAGTTCTCTCCCTTGAACGTTGTGATGGTGCTCATACTCACCGCTCCGCCGCTGCCATGGGCCAGAGCAAGCCGATGTATTGCACAGACCAGGGCAAGGCCATCCTGAGCGCCATGGGTGGCCGAACAAGCTGAAAATCTATTCAGTCGGGCGTCATAAGTACCGCTAGTGTCATGTCGATGAATTCATCGTTCCGGTTGATCGTCGTCAGGGCGCCGCGAACATTGTTTCCAACCTCACCTGCGCCACGCTGTTCGAGATACGTTCCTTCCCACCTATCTTCAAGCGCAAGGAAAGCGGCGCCGGGCGGTCTGTTACAAAATATATTTTGTGCCCCCCCCTTGAAAATGAAAAAACGAAACGGAGTTATTATATTTGATACCAAAAAAAAGCAGGGATCTGCGCTCACACGGTTTTTTCAGATTTCCAGAGGCTTTGGGCCATTCGACTCGATTGCTTCGTCGCAGCTTTCGCTCCTGCATTGCCCTTCTGGAAATCTATAGTGAGGTGAGTGGTAGGGAGGAGCGGAAGGTAGTTTTACCCGCAGGGGTGGAGGGAGATCGTTTTTTGCGACGCAGTCGCGGCTAGCTTTTGATTTTAGAGTAACCGTGATTCCGCCTAAAAAATCGAAGGAACTTTGATTCCTAGGCATGCTAGCGAGGAGATTCTTCTATCACCATCGGGCCCCAGGCCGATGGGCGCGCGCTTCCCCTGGAAAGCCTGACGGGCATGCTCATTGGGAACAAATGTCCAATTCAGCGGGTTACTTTAGATTGCTCTGAAAAAAGCTCGTCAGCTTGTCGAAAGGGATGAGGTTGACGCGATCATATAGGTCGACATGGCCGGCGCCAGGGATGATGACGAGCTCCTTGGGTTGTCCGGCGAGCTTGTAGGCCTCCTCGCCGAACTCCCTTGAGTGTGCATCGGCCCCGGCAATGAACAACATCGGACGCGGAGAAATCGTCTCGATATCATTGAACGGGTAGAAGTTCATGAACTTGATGTTGCTCGTGAGTGTAGGGTGCGTCGTCAACTCTTTGGAGGAGCTGGATGGCGTGTACTCGCCGCGTGGTGTGCGGTAGAAATCGTAGAACTCACGCTGGATGGGATGAGTATTCTCATCTAGCTGATGTACCGTACCGCTGGTGTAGAGAGTTTTACCGCCAGTGAATTCTACATCACGCTGCTGCGCTGCTTGCGCGATGATGTCCCTCCGTTGCTCAAGCGTCTGCGAATGCTTCAACCCATTACGATTGGCTGCGCCCATGTCATACATGCTGACTGTTGCGATGGCTTTCATGCGCGGGTCGATCTTGGCCGCGCTGATGACGAAGCTGCCGCTGCCACAGATGCCGATCGCGCCAATCCGCTCTTTGTCGATGAAAGGCTGTGCACCGAGAAAGTCTATTGCTGCACTGAAGTCCTCGACATAGATGTCCGGCGAAACTGCGTTTCGCGTTTGCCCCTCGCTTTCACCCCAGAATGAAAGATCCAGGGACAGTGTCACGAAGCCTTTCTCTGCCATTTTCGTGGCATAGAGGTTAGCGCTCTGCTCCTTGACCGCTCCCATCGGAGGGCCAACAACAATCGCAGGGCTCTTCGTTTTACCGTCTAGGTTTTTCGGGATGAACAGATTCCCTGCCACATTCATTTGATATTGGTTTTTGAAGTTAACCTTCTGCACGGTCACTTTTTCGCTGGTATAAAAATTATCCGCGCCGTTGGACATATCGGCTCCTACTGCTGAGAGTGAACTGACAAGAAGCGTTAATAGAACAATGAGCTTTTTCATTGGAATCCTTGTTGATGCGGAGTCATCAGTCTTTAGAGAACAGCACTTGCACATCCCCGCGCCCTAGCGCCTGAGCCAGATCAGCGGTGTCATCCACTCGCCCAAGGCGCGTGTAGGAGTACGTCGAGTCGAACGTTGAATAGAAGACGACCAAGGTGTCCCCTCCATACAACATCAAGTCGCCGTTGCGGATCGTTCCCGGTTTGCTCGCATCGGCAGGCAGGTTTTCTGGAAGACTGGAGTGTTTTTCATTGCGGTTCAGATCGCTCATGTCGAGCGTTAGCGGTAGTCGCTTGGCAAATGCACCAGCGGCGGCGTTGTCGACCAAGGTAATGGCGAAGCGTTGTTCCCCGATGGTCATCCACATGCGAAATTTCTCCGGTATCGACGACGCCGACGCGGCATCATTCACAGATACATAACTACCCAACACGAGCATTGCAGACAGCAAACCAAGCCAACGAAGTGTCCTCATGACCCGTCTCCCCTAAAGTTGCATAGCTCAAGCGGATTGAGGTGTTGTTGAACGGAATGTCAGCACCGTCACAAATGCGGCAAGCAGCAGCACGGCTGCGCTCACGACGAAAGTGCTCTGGTAGCCGCGACTATCGAACAGCAGTCCGCCAACGGTGGAGCCCAGGGCGATGGCCAGTTGAATCACCGCCACCATCAAGCCACCTCCGGCCTCGGCATTTTTTGGTAAGGCCTGTGCGATCCAGCTCCACCAGCCCACAGGGGCCGCAGTTGCCAGCAACCCCCAAAATCCAAGCAGTGCGCCAACGACAACGACGGAGGTTCCAAAAGGGATCAGTGCCAAAGCAATCAACGCCATCAGCACCGGTATGACTATCAATGTCCGGAATAGACCGCGTCTTATGAAAAGGCCGATGATCAAAGTCCCGATAAAGCCCGCTATACCGATCACCAGCAGGACTAGCGACAGCGTGGATACGTCGACGCGCGTCACCGTTTCGAGGAAAGGCCGCAGGTAGGTAAACAGGGCGAACTGCCCCATGAAGAAGGCGCCGCATCCGGCCATGCCGAGCGCAACGGAACGGTTCCTGAGCAACTTCAAGACGTTGCCGGTTCCCGGTGTGCGCGGCTCTACCTTCATGGTTGGCAGGCTGATCCACAGCCAGATGAACGCAACCGCCGCTATTGGCACGAGGCAAAAGAAAGCGCCGCGCCAACCGATGATCGAGCCCAGATAGCTGCCCAGCGGGGCGGCGATTACGGTAGCCAATGCATTGCCACCGTTGAAGATGGCCAAGGCCTTGGGCACCTGCGTGGCAGACACCAGCCGCATGGCCGTCGCAGCGGACATCGACCAAAAACCTCCGATGACCACACCGATAAGCGCACGACCGACCATGTACGTCAGATAATTGGGTGCCAGCCCGACAATCGCGCCGGAGACAGCCATCAGCCCAGCAAGTGCCAGCAAGAGTGTCTTGCGGTTGAGGGTTCCGGCTATCCAAGAGATCGACAGGCTGGTCAGCACAGCGAATGCCCCGGAGATCGCAATGCCTTGACCTGCCATCCCTTCTGTAACATGAAGATCAACGGCCATCGGCGTCAGCAGGCTGACAGGCATGAACTCCGAAGCGATCAGCGCGAATACACAAAGCGTCATTGCAAAGACGCCGCTCCAGCAAGCAGGAACATCGTTTGTTGAGGAAATAGTGCCCATCGGGGCCTCAGGTACATTCGTATTCATGCCGGCAATGGTGACGAATGAACACTCGGGCGACTAGCTAATGAATGCTTAACATGGTTATAAGTACAGCTAATCAATAGACTAAATAGACGGTTGCACAATGGCCAGAAGGAATCTCAACGATTTGCTGTCTTTCGTGACAGTAGCGCGAGAAGGCAGCTTTACGCGCGCAGCTGGAGTACTGGGCGTTACGCAGTCTGCAATAAGTCAGGCCATCACCGGTCTGGAAGCACGTCTGCAAATCAGATTATTGACGCGCACCACGCGTAGCGTTTCGCCGACAGTAGCGGGGGAGCGACTGCTGCAAGCGATCGGCCATCGCTTCGATGAAATCGAAGCGGAACTTGATGTCTTAACGGAAATGCGCGACAAGCCAGCCGGCACGGTACGCATTACCTGCGGTGATCACGTTCTGCGGACAACGTTGCTGCCCAAGCTCACTGCATTGCTACACGAATACCCGGATATCAAGGTCGAATTCGACGTCAATTACGGATTCAGAGACATCGTAGCGGATCGTTTTGATGCGGGTGTGCGCCTGGGTGACACCATCGACAAAGACATGATCGCAGTCCGAATTGGGCCGCCGTTACGTATGGCCGCTGTTGCCTCCCCAACATACTTTGCCGCTCATGCCATTCCCAAAAGTCCGCGTGACCTTATGAGCCATATCTGTATCAACCAGCGGATGCAGACATCGGGTGGACTCTATGTATGGGACTTTGAACGGCGCGGAAAACAATTGAACGTACGAGTAGATGGCCAGCTCATTTTCAACACGTCGACCCACATTGTGGATGCTGCACTGGCCGGGCTGGGCATTGCCTACCTTCCGGAAGAGGAGTTTGAACCTCATCTCCAGGAAGGCCGGCTGGTGCGGATGCTGGAAGATTGGTGCCCACCATTTTCTGGATACTATTTGTACTACCCTAACCGTCGGCAGCCCTCTCCGGCGTTTTCGCTAGTTGCCAACGCGCTGCGCGAAGCAATCTAGATAACGCGATTTACTGATTCAGATTATCTTTGCCACAAGCAAATTCGCGCCATCCCCTACGCTTCGTAGTAGATAGTAATCGGCAGAACATAGATCGCGATGTATGAAACGACTAGCATTTGAATCGCTAGACCCATATAGCTTGAACACAGCCTGTTATTCCTAAAATCTAGTACAAAGCAATTTTATAGTGCGTTTTAATCTATTCGGATTTTCTGAATTGATTGGAGCACTTGTCTTTGAAAACTACGGCGCTTTTACCTTTTGGCTTTGCGTTACTGGCTACATTCTCGACGGCTTTCGCGGGCGCCACGCTGGATCGCGTAACCAGCAGCGGGGAGCTGAGTGGCGTACTGATGGAAAGCTATCCGCCATTCTCCTTTCTCAATGAACAGAACCAACTGGACGGTTTTGACGTAGATGTCGCCAAGGCTGTTGCGCAACGGCTAGGGGTGAAGCTGAAGTTGCAGACACCGTCCTGGGATGTCATCGCAGCTGGGCACTGGAACGGACGATATGACATCTGCGTCTGCTCGATGACCCCGAGCAAGGCACGGGCCGAAGTGTTCGACTTCCCGGTGGAGTATTACCAGTCACCGGCCGTGATCGTGGTGAATGCCAAAAACAAGGACATTGTCACGGGCAAGGATCTATCAGGTAAAAAAGTCGGTGTGATCAGTGCGTCGACCTATGAAGCCTATTTGAACAAGGATCTGGTGATTGAGGGCGCCGAGGACAAGCCGTTGAGCTATCCATTCGAAAGCGTCCAGGTCGCGCCATACGACAACGAAACGGTGGCCTTCCAGGATCTGGCCTTGGGCACGGGCGTGCGCCTGGATGCAATGGTCACCAACCTCATCACTGCTCGCGAACGCATCGCCCAGGATCCTCGCTTTAAAATTGCTGGCGACACGCTGTATGCAGAGCCCAATGTTGTAGCGATCGAAAAGGGCGATCTGCAATGGAACGCCAAAGTCACTGAGGTCGTCACCCAGCTCAAGGCCGACGGCACATTGAGCAAGATTTCACAGAAGTGGATCGGTGCCGATATCAGCCAATGACAGCCCTCAATCCATACCCGGCCAAGGCGACTATTGCCCCTGAAGCCGAGACGCCTCGTTTCAGCCAGCTACTTGGTTTTCGCACTCGTCTGTATTTGACCTGGGCGGTGCTCTTCGGCTTGTGCGTCATGTTTTTCATGAGCTTCGATCTGAAGTTCTCGATCATTCTGCAGAAGTTGCCCAACCTGGTCGGCCTGCATTTGGGGCCTGACGGTTTCTTGCAAGGCGCCGCGCTGACGCTGTTTTTGTGCTTCTGCTCGATCTGGCTTTCGTTGCTCCTTGGCTTCGTGACGGCGCTGGCTCGCCTGTCTCGCAGTGCGGTGGCTTTCGGTATTGCCAGTTTCTATGCGTCTTTTTTTCGCGGTACTCCGCTGCTGATCCAGATCCTGCTGATCTACCTGGGGTTGCCGCAGTTGGGTGTTGTTCCAGGCGCCATCAGCGCCGGGATCATTGCGCTCTCGCTCAATTATGGTGCCTACCTCAGCGAGATTTTTCGTGCCGGCATCATGGCTGTGGCACCTGGACAGCGCGAAGCGGCGATGGCCTTGGGGCTGAGACCGGCGGCAATGTTCCTGCACATCGTCCTGCCGCAAGCCATGCGCACGATTATTCCCCCGACAACCAGTCAGTTCATTTCAATGCTCAAGGACTCATCGTTGATATCGGTGATGGGCGTCTGGGAGGTGATGTTCCTGGCGCAGTCGTACGGTCGCTCGTCCTACCGCTACATCGAAATGCTCACCACCGCAGCCGTGATCTATTGGCTCCTGTCCATTGGACTGGAGTTGATACAGAACCGTCTTGAACGCCACTACGGCAAAGGTTTCAAGAATCAGCGGTGACCCGCCAAATTCAATGATTTGTACAGGTACCAAGATGTCCGATCCAAAACCCCTGTTGTTTGCGCTGTATGAACAAGCGAGCGTTGGCTGTGGCGGCGCGCCAAGTCTCTGGACGCACCCAGCTGATGAGCGACTGTCCATCAACTCTCTGGGCTACTGGTCTAACCTGGCACGTGTCGCCGACCAGGCTAATCTCGATATGTTGTTTTTTGGTGATGTGCTGGGCTTCTACGATGTGTTTGGCGGAAATGCCGACGCGGCCATGAAGTGGGCAGTGGAAGCACCTGCCAACGATCCGTTGATGATCATCCCGGCATTGGCCGCCGTGACGGAAAACCTGGCCTTCGGTGTCACTGTTACCACCAGTTATGAGCATCCTTTCACCCATGCCCGGCGCTTCAGCACGCTGGATCACCTGACCAATGGCCGGGTCGGTTGGAACATCGTCACCTCCTACCTGAACAGTGCCGCTCGCAACTTCGGCCTTGAGCAGATGATCAAGCACGATGATCGTTATGAACGCGCCGAGGAGTTTCTCGATGTCGTTTACAAACTTTGGGAAGGCAGTTGGGCAAACGATGCTGTGGTTGCCGACAAGTCTCGCCAGGTCTATGCCAAGGGCGATCGCGTGCGACCGATCGATCATGTTGGCGAACATTACAGGGTGGCCGGGCCGCATTTGACGTCGCCGTCACCGCAACGCACACCCTTGCTGATCCAGGCCGGCTGGTCAGGCCGTGGTCGTGAGTTTGCGGCGAAGCACGCCGAACTGATTTTTATCGCCAAGTCCAACCCGCTGGAAATTCGCCAGGGATTGGAAGATATATGGACACAGGCCAGGGCACGGGGTCGTCACGCTGAGGATGTGAAATCACTGACAGTACTTAGGATCGTCACCGCCAAGACCGAGATCGAAGCCCAACGCAAATATGATGAACTGCAAAGCAATTACCACTTGCAGGCGCAACTGGTCAGTTATGCCGGCGATACCGGTATCGACATCAGCCGCTACGCAGACGGCGACGCGTTGTCGACTCACACCGAAGGTATGACCTCCTATGTGATGCGTCCCGATGGCAGTGGCAAGCCCTTGACCGCCGGCGATGTCAAACAGCGCTTTGCCAATGTCACCCGGGGCAGTGATCTGATTCTGGTGGGCACGCCGCAGCAGGTGGCCGATCGCATCGAAGAGCATGCACGGATCTCCGCCACCAGCGGCTACATGCTCAACCCGCTGATTAGCCCAGGTAGTCTTGAGGACTTCGTTGAGTTGGTCATTCCTGAACTGCAAAAACGAGGCTTGTACCGCACCCAGCCACAGAGCGGTACTTTCCGTTCGCGGTTACGGGACGATGGCGCTAACCATTTACCGGATTCTGCTTACGGCGCCTCATTCCGCTTTGATTAAAGCTTTTAGGGTGGAGTTGCCTTTACGCACTATGTGTCCATGCTCGGCGAGTGTTGGCCTCCGCGATCGTCGAGTTCTGGCTAACCAAGTGATTTTGGTTTGAGTACAAAAGGGCCCTTCGAGGGCCCGTTTTTTGGGGGCGGCAGGCATGCGCGTTTCGCGAAGCGCAACCAGCGTGGCTATGTTTCCTCGCTGGTGACCTAGAGGTCACACTCGGCAATACGTGCATTTCTGGCCAAAAGAGGGTCGCAGGAACCTCAATGCTGATCAACGTCTCCAGGTAAAGACCCACTCTGACCGGCCCTGCGCAGTATCAATACCGTCACCTCATAAACAAGCACGGTTTTTCCCGCCGTCGTAGCAACGTCGACTTTGAACACAACCCACCCTCGTTCATGGTTTCCTGCATGGATGAGTGATCGAACAACTTGAGCTGACAGTTTGAGAATATCTCCAGGTACTACTGGAGCAACCATCCGAAAACCATCGATCTTCCCACCCGCAACGACATTTGTTTGGAGCAGTAAGGCATCACACATCAAACGTTGCGAGAAACCGAAGGTTTGTACCCCACTGGCGCAGTGCACCCCAAGCGGACTGGAATGGGCAAGGTCGGGATCAATATGTATATCGAGAGGATCGTACTCGGCAGCAAAGGCGATAATTTGTTCCGTTGTGATAGGAGCAGATTGCTTGGATGTCCAAGTTCTACCTAGGGGGAAGTCTTCCCAAAACAGCTCTTTCTCTGCCACGGTATCTCCTCGATTTTGTAGCGTTAAACTCGCGACACCGCCGCTAAAAACTTAGCTATGCGCTTCTCCACAAATGCTTGAATCGCTTCTTTCTGGTCTGGCGTTGTGTTGATCGCATTCAGCTTCTGGGCGGTGAAGCGTGTTCAAGCCATCCCGTCCACTTGCTCAACTATTAAGATCTGGTAGTTCGCAAGCAGACTCTTCGTGCAAAAAAATATGAGAGGCTCGGCAGGAGCCTTATTACCGTCGGACAACGCTACTCTATGAGAGGAGCTCGATAGCAATCGCGGTCGCCTCGCCGCCACCAATGCACACAGAAGCGATGCCACGCTTAAGCCTGTTCTGCCTCAAGGCATTTACTAACGTAACAACCACGCGCGCACCTGACGCGCCAATCGGGTGCCCCAAAGCGCATGCCCCGCCGTGGACGTTTAATTGCTCATGTCCGACGTTCAAGTCTCGGATAACAACCATGGGAACTACGGCAAAGGCCTCATTGATCTCAAAGAGATCAACATCCTTTATTGACCAGTTGGTTCGCTCGAGCAAGCGTTTAATCGCACCGACCGGAGCGGTGGCAAAGAGGCCGGGGGCGTGCGCGTAGGATGAGTGACCTGCTATCCGGGCCAACGGTGTAAGGCCTCTACGCTCGGCTTCAGACAAGCGCATCAGTACGAGGGCAGCCGAGCCATCCGAAATAGAACTGGAGTTCGCCGCAGTCACCGTCCCGCCTTCGCGAAACGCAGGTTTCAACGTAGGAATTTTGTCGATCCGGGCCTTACCTGGCTGTTCATCGCTTTCAATCGAAACCGTCTCACGGCCAGACGAAGCCAGCACAGGGACAATCTCGTCTTGGAAACGCCCTTCGGTGATTGCCTTCTGAGCACGGGTCAGCGAGCTGATCGCAAACTCATCCTGCTGGTCTCGAGTAAATCCATAACTCTGAGCACAGTCTTCGGCGTATGTGCCCATGAGCCGGCCTTTCTCGTAGGCATCCTCCAACCCATCGAGAAACATATGATCAATGATCTTGCTGTGGCCCATTCGATAGCCTGAGCGAGCTCGCTCCAACAGGTAGGGAGCGTTTGACATGCTTTCCATACCTCCAGCAATCACCACCTCCGCGCTCCCCGCATGGAGAAGGTCGTGGCCGAACATCAGCGCTTTCATGCCAGAGCCGCACATCTTGTTGACTGTTGAGCACACAACTTGCTCCGGAAGATTCGCCAACAGCGCGGCTTGGCGAGCCGGAGCCTGGCCTTGCCCAGCTTGTAGCACGCATCCCATGATGACCTCGCCAATGTCACTGGGCTGCAGGCTGGCTCGTTCCACGGCGGCACGAATTGCAACCGCACCCAGCTGCGCAGCGGTGACTTCCTTGAAATTCCCAAGAAAGCCTCCTAACGGAGTTCGGACAGCACTGACAATGACGATAGGGTCGGTATGGCTCATAACTGAATCCTCTGTTTCATGTTGGGGGGCTTGTGCCCGATCAAAGACTTTTAGCTCGATCTATTTCGCGGCCATTCTCAAAGCACCATCCAAACGAATCACCTCACCATTGAGCATGGAGTTTTCGATGATGTGCGCTGCCAACGCTGCGTACTCGGAAGGCCGTCCCAGCCGTGGAGGGAACGGCACATTGGCGGCCAATGATGCCTGCACGTCCTGAGGCATACCCGCCATCATCGGGGTCTCAAATATTCCGGGTGCAATGCACATAACACGGATGCCTGAACGAGCCAGGTCGCGTGCCAATGGCAATGTCATGGCAGCAACTCCACCTTTGGACGCGGCGTAAGCAGCCTGGCCCGTCTGACCGTCAAAAGCTGCGACAGAGGCCGTATTTATGACTACGCCACGCTCACCTTCTTCATTTGGCTCTCCTCCCGCCATAGCCTCAGCAGCAAGGCGAACCACGTTGAAGCTACCGATCAAATTGATCTCGATAGTCCGGCGAAAACTCTCAAGCCCATGTGCGCCATTACGGCCTAAAATCCGTTCGGCTGGTGCAACACCCGCGCAGTTGATCACCCCATGCAACGCGCCAAAGACACTGACTGCAGAGGCGATTGCTGCGCGGCAATCAATTTCACTGGTGATGTCGGCTCGCACGAAAATCGCACGTTTTCCTAGCTCGTCAGCGAGGGCTGCACCAGCGGCTTCGTTCACATCAACCAGCACCACATTTGCACCTCGGCCCACCAACTCACGCGCCGAAGCCAGCCCGAGTCCAGAACCTGCTCCAGTAATTAGGAAGACTGAGTTTTCAATGCGCATGAAGTTTCCTCATGAAATTGGTTTTGCCGAATAAGCGGACAATTGGCATACAAAAGGCCCGCAGACCAAATTGTTGGCGGCCGCCGGTTTTAACTTAAGTTGTAATCAACGCTGTAAATTCTAAAAAAGTACATCCGCGAGGCTACACACGCTGTCCGGTACAGGGCGCGCCGGGGCCGAGCTATGGCTTGGCTATGTTCACTTTCGACATTGGAATGCCTATTTATTCTCTAGCTGGATCTCACGTAAAAAATGCCAGGCCTCTCTTTCGATCAGCTCTGGCAAAAGTGGAGCAAGCATTAGTGGATGTAAGTTTTAGAAGTTAAATGTATAACGCACGATAAACCGGTTTTCATTAGCACTGTCGGCGTAGGTGGAGCGGTTTGTTGAATTGCGCCACTGTACCGAGAGACCTTTGATCGGGCCGCTCTGAAGAACATAGGTGAGGTCGGTCATGCGTTCCCATTCCTTTCCGTCTTCGCCCTCTAAGCGCAGACCTGCTGCTTGGCGAGTTGTAAGCAAGGTAGGATCGACATCCTCACCTTTCGCATATTTTACTCCCAGTGTTAGCCCTGGAATGCCTAAAGCGACGAAGTTGTAGTCGTAGCGTGCAAACCAAACTTGTTCTTGCGGAGCGGTAAACGTACTGACCAATGACTCAGCGAAGAGGTAGCTATCTGCACCATTGACCATGGCAAAGGAAGTGCCTCCCCATGCTTTTTGATAACCCCCGCCGATCGTATGACCACCCAGGTTATAAGCAAAGTAGCTGCTGAGAGTGCGGTTATCGACTTCACCTATTCCCTTGTCACCGGTTTCTTTTGCATCGAAATAGCGAATATCGGTAATAAGCGCACCCGTCGATAATGGCTGATTAAGTTTCAAGCCGAAGTAGTTTGTGCGATAAAGGTCTTCCAAATCCGCAATATGATAGCTCACTGCGAGGGTTGGTAGCACCTTGTAGTCAAGTGCGAGGTAGTTGAAGTGATCGGCTTCAACCGCCCGGTAACCGAACGCGGTAAGAGATTGAAAATCAGTGGAGTTGCGTTGCTTCACCGCATTGATGCTATAGGCCGAAATCGTCAAGGGATCAAGGTCGCTGGATACCAGTGATCCCCCCCTGAACACCTGTGGCAGGAGGCGACTGTTATTGCTCCACAGCAATGGCATGAGGGGGCTGATGCCGCCTACCCGCAGTTCGCTTTTTCCCATACGAGCCTTGGCTGTAAGCATGATCTTGCTGTATTCATCTTCTACATTGCGTTCGGAGTCGTACGCGAGAATTCCGGAGCCGGTGCGATCTGGGCTGGAATCCAGCTTGATACCCAGCAGGCCTTGCGCGTCAACACCGAAGCCAACTGTCCCTTCAGTGAAGCCAGACTGTAAGTTGAGAATGAAACCTTGTCCCCATTCATCTCGCTTCGATTGGGTGGCGCCATCGTTACGAAAGTCACGATTATAATAAAAGTTACGTAGCTCCAAACTTCCTTTTGCATCCTTCAAAAAATCGGCCGAGGCGAATGGAGTTGGGAGTGAAACAGCTAAAGCTATTGTTAGTTTTGTTGCTTTTTTCAGCATGACAAACACCATTTGTTTTTGTTATATGCGCAGTAACTTGCCGCTTGTGGAGGGCGGAGACCATATCGCCTTCGCCCAAGCCCGGCTCGCCAGGGCCGAGGCGAGGCGGAAGCAGCAATCGCTCTTCAAGTAAAATCGAGTGGAGTCAGCCAAGCTTCACTCAGCTGAGAACGCCAAAGATTTCTTTGCTCGAGTGGAATCAGCACAAGACTGGTTGATCAATGTCACCGCCACTGCACCGATCAATCCGGCCAAGCCAATGGCCATGAAGTTGTGCTCAAGTGGCAGGTTCATTGACACCAGCCAGCCGATCAGCACGGGCGCAACGATCGCCCCGATGCGTCCGACACCTGACGCAAATCCGACACCCGCCGAGCGTATCGTGGAGGGGTAGAAGTCACCTGCATAGGCATAGGCCAGCAACTGCGTACCCAGTGTGGATGCCCCAACAACGAAGACGACTGCGTACAACAGAGAGACATCGCGTGTATAGCCCATGAGGGTCAGAGCAATGGCTCCGACAATGTAGAAGCTGACCAGAACGTATTTGATGTTGAGCTTATCGGCCAGCCAGCCACCACCTAGTCCTCCAGCGATCGCACCGAGGTTGAATACGATAACGAAATTGAGTGCTGAGCCCAGGCTGAAGCCAGCCATCGCCATGAGTTTGGTTAACCAGGAGTTGAGCGCGTAAACCATGAACAGACCGGTCATGAACGCTGTCCAAATCATCACAGTGCTGAAGCCACGGCCATCCTTGAATAGATTGCGTACTGGAGCGTCCAGCTCAGCCAGAATCGCTAGGTTGCCGGTCATCTCAGTTTGGCTGGTGATATTCAATGTTGGCTCAATACGCAGCGCAACCTTGCGCAGCTCATCTTGACGGCCTTCCTTCAGCATGTAACCGATGGAATCAGGCATGGTTTTCAGGATGAAGGGGATCAGCAGCACCGGTAGTGCGGCAACGTAGAACACCCACTGCCAACCATGGCTTTCAATTAACTGCTTGGACGTAATGGCAACCAAAATGCCGCCTACCGAGTAGCCAGCAAACACCAGAGTGACCAGGCGAGTACGGAGTTTCAAAGGGGCGAACTCACTCATTTGAGCAGTACACACAGGCAATACGCCGCCAATACCCAAGCCGGCGATGAAGCGCATGATGCTGAAACTGACAGGGTCGTTGGTGAAGCCCGCACCGGCTGTGAAAAGGCTGAACAGTGCGACGCACATAGCAACCATTTTCGGACGGCCGATACGGTCGGCAAGTGTTCCAAGGAAGATCGCTCCAAGCATCGTGCCGAATAGGGCGGAACCCGCCATAATTCCTGCGCTAGTGGGGGCAATCTGCATATCTTGCATAATAGCGGGAAGGGCCGCACCGACGATGGCAAGGTCGTAACCATCGATCACAAGAATTAGCATGCACCAAAAAAGTATGAGTCGGTGAAAGCGGTTGAACTTTGAATCGCTGGCGAGCGCGTACACGTTAACTTTCTGCATATTATGTATCCTTCAGTGTTGTTGTATTTATGAAGTGCACATCGATTTTGGCGTGTGATATAGGCCACTTCGTGAGAAGAGCCTCCGAGACTGGCAGTCTGCTGTAAGAAAATTTTGCATTCTTTTCACAGTGCAGCTTGGAATTAGTAAGCTGCTGTCTGTATGCGTAGTGTATTAAGATGCCCTGTTCCATAAGCATCTAAATAGTGTTTCAAGATCGTCAAGTACATAAATGATGAATCATCAAGTCTGTCGAGTAGTGAGCTTAGAACTTTCGCGCATTTCTGACTCTTAATCATCAAGCTTGCTGCTTAGCAATCTCCTGGTTACGCAGGATGAAACGTTGTAGCTTGCCGCTAGGTGTTTTCGGCAATTCGTTGACGAACTCGATTTCCCGGGGGTAGGCATGAGCCGCGAGGCGCTGGCGGACATGTAGCCGCAATGTTTCGGCTAGTTCTGGGCTTGGTAGATATTGCTTGTTTAGCACCACGAAGGCCTTAATCAACTCTGTACGCTGCGGGTCGGGTTTTCCGATTACGGCTGACTCAATTACGGCAGGATGCTCCACCAGCGCGCTTTCAACATCAAACGGCCCTACCCGATAGCCGGAAGTAGTGATCACGTCATCATTACGGCCTACGAAGCTAATGCTGCCATCGTCGTTGAGTTCTGCTGTATCGCCGCTCAAGTAGTAACGCCCCACGAAGGCCTTGGTTGGCATGCCGAAGTAACCACTGAACCAATACTGCGGCGAGCGCTCGCGATCGACTGCCAACGTACCAGGCTGGCCGGGCGGTAACTCCTGATGCTGGTCATCAAGCACTACAATTCGGTGGCCAGGAATGGCGTAGCCAGCAGAGCCTTCACGCACAGTGTGGCTTAGGCCGTGATGGTTGCTAAGCACCATGCCTAGCTCGGTCTGCCCATAGTGGTCGTGGATGACTACACCTAAGTTCTCGGCAAACCAGCGGATAACTTGGGGATTGAGTGGCTCACCGGCGCTGCTAACCACGCGCAATCGATCTCGGATGCTATCTGCGAATTGCATACCCGAGGAGATAAGTAACCTGAAGGCCGTCGGCGAGCCGGCGAGGTTAGTGATTGCATATTTGTTGATTACCGAGCAGGTGCTTTCGACTGAAAACGGGCCATCGTAAAACAGTGTCGAGTGACCCAAAGCCAGTGGCGCGGTGACCGCATAATAAAGGCCATATGCCCAGCCTGGATCGGCGAGGTTCCAAAAGCGATCGTCCTCTCGCAGCTCTACTGCATCGCGTATGTAACCTTTGAAAGCCAAAATGGCCCGCAATGGTACTTCCAGTGGCTTGGCTGGCCCGGTGGTACCGGAAGTGCACATGAGTAGGAACGGGGCTTCGCCGTCCTGAAGCAACGGCTCGCAGTCGTTGCTCTGGCGCTGCAGGGTACTCCAAAAATCATAATCGCCGATGCATTGTGGATCAGCGCCAACAGTGATCACGGTCGGGCAGCCAATGACGTCGTCTAGTTTGGATCGGTTGCGGGTGTCTGTGACAACCCATCGTGCGCTAGAACACTCCAGTCGTTGCTCGATCGCCTTCGGCCCGAACGCGGTGAACAGCGGTTGGTAGACTGCCCCAACCCTCCAAGTTCCAAGGATAGTGATCAAGAGCTCGACAGTTCGCGGCAAAAGCCCTGCGACTCGGTCTCCAGGTCGCACACCCTGCTCATGGAGGAAATTGCCGAATCGAGCGGCCTGATCCTGTAGCTCGCGGAAGGTGTACTGCGAGGCGGTACCATCCTGAGCTTCGCAGTATAAGGCTACATCTTGGCCGGCAGTATGTCGGTCACAGCACTCCACGCAGGCGTTAAGGCCGTCCAGACTACCGTGCAGTTCTTGCGCGGCGGTTTGCAGGTAATTGAACTGCCTTGCGGCGGTGTGGTAGTCGTACATCCCGAAATCCTGTAATTGTTATTAGTGTTGTTGAGCTCTGATAATAGCTCCGGTTGCAGCGGGTAACTATGTTCTGAACACTCAATCTTTCTGACTGGTTTGGCCAAAAGGTTAAATGCGGAAATGCCTGACACAGCCGTGTAGCTTAATTATGCTTATGCTTATGCTTATGCTTATGCTCATTCGCTTCACTCGGATAGTGTTGCACACCATCGCCGTAACTCTGGCATTGAGATATGCTTGGAGATTGTTAGGTGGCTAGCTAAGCAGTCGTTTGCACTGCCTGATGCTGAAGATATTTTTGGCGAGAATAACAGCCACCAGTACTGTGACACCGACCAGGGGTGCGGTTCAGACAGTTATAATTACATTGTCTTTCATAGAGGGATTTGCATGTGCTGAGTGTATCAAGCCCATATCAAAAAACTGACTATCTTAATCATGATGGTGTAGGCGGTTAGCTGTGTTTTTAGTTTCCGGTGAAACTCGCACTCCTACGCTCCAAGAATGAGTTAACTCCCTCTTTGAAATCATCGCTCCCCAAGATCGGCAGTAGATCCGGTATCAACCGATCTATCGCTATTTGCTCACCATGACTGATGGACAACCGTGCACTTCCGAGAGTCGCCGCGACGCCCAGCGGAGCCTGCTGAGCGATGCGTTCTGCAATTTTCATCGCCTCTTCGAATTGCTGGCCAACAGGGCATACAGCCTGCACCAAACCCATACGATAGGCTTCATTTGCATCAAATTCGTCGCCGGTCAATAGGTAGCGCATCGTGTTACCCCAGCCGATGTTCTGAACGAATCGAACCGTCGCACCTCCCACGGCATAAAGACCTCTCTGCACTTCGATCTGGCCGAAACGACAATTGTCAGCTGCGACCCTAATATCAGCAGCTAGCATTAACTCCAACGCAAGTGTGTAGCAGATTCCATGCGCCGCCACGACAATGGGCTTGCTTACCCGGTGTGCCTGATTTAGGCCAAAAGGATCGCAGGCCCCTGCTGGAAGCTCAGGAAAGCACCCCTTATCGAACTGACCGACCCACTGCTCCAGTTCCAAACCAGCGGTGAAGTTTTTCCCTTCGCCATATAGCACGCCGCAGCGTAGTGTTGGGTCTGCATCCAAGACACCGTATGCCACGGCCAGCTCGATATAAAGCTCGATGTCCATCGCGTTCGATTTTTCAGGGCGATTTAACCCGATGCACAGCACCCGCCCCCGCCTTTCAATTTTGATTTTATCGACCATCAAAAACCCAACCCGTTGTCAGAATTTCGTTAATTTGAAACTGAAGCTTTGCAAGGAGAACCATTTTTGCCGCTTGCCCAAATGATCGCTTGCTCCACCAACTGTGAGTAATTCACATCTCGATATGTTTCAGCGTAATGCCCCAACGCAGAATAAAATGCTCGCCCGTTTCCGAGGCAGTGCTTCCATATCATCGGATGATCGATACCCATACTGATATCTTTGCCAGCCATCTTTGGCGAATAGCTTGTTTCGTCGATGCTTAGCAGCACTTCAACGCCTGGACGAGGGCTTTTATCGAATGAATACCACTCATCATCCATAATCCATCTGGAGGGCAGGTGGGCAACTATCGGATCGTCGGGAGATTCGATAACTAAAGTGCCTGGTTGTTTCTGCGGAAACAGCGGATGCCCTTTAAACTGAGCCTTAACGAGATCATTCACATACCAACCCCAAGCGTACTGGGGGTCTCCACCTGAGGCATGCAATGCCACAAACCCTCCACCATTGCTCAGGTAGGTTTTTAAGGCTTGGCGTTGCGGCTCAGTCAGCACATCTCCAGATACGTTATTCCAGATCACTGTCTGAAATTTTCTTAGGTCGTCTGGGTTGTGCACAGCCGCATTATCAGTGTGGTAGAGAGACCAGCCATTTTTCTTCGCCAACAGGCTGAGCATATCATTGGCTGCAGGTATCGCGTCTTTGTGAATGAAACCATTAGTCTTGTCGAACACTAATATTGCTGGTGTATTGATATTCACATCGGTAGGACGATCTTGATCATATTGCGGCTCGCGAAACATTCCTTGCGAACGCAGGAAGAAATACACAAAGGCGCCAACGCAGATCACGATCAGAAACAGAAGGAGCGATAAGCGACGTACAATTTTCATGCATACACCGAGGTTCATAGTTAGATCCGACCTGCCTGATATTCGACCACGGCGTGATCCACGGCTCTGACGGTGAGCGCCATCAAAGTGAGCGAAGGATTCACGCATGAGGCAGAGGTCATGCAGGAGCCGTCCGTTACGAACAGGTTTGGCACCTCGTGACTCTGGTTCCATCGATTGAGGAACGAGTCCTCGCGGTTGTGCCCCATACGTGCCGTCCCCATCTCATGGACACTCGCGCCAGGAGGTGTACCGGAAAATTCTTGAATCATCACCGCTCCGGCAGTTGCCAGCATCTGGTGCGCCTCGGAAACAATATCCTTGATCATGGCCTTCTCGTTGTCCCTATAGACGTAGTCAAAGCACGCCAATGGAATGCCATACGAGTCTTTTTGTGTTGGATGCAGGAACATGTGGTTTTCACGGTTTGGAAGAACTTCACCAAACCCTGCCACATACATGAGCCACGGGCCAGGGCCTTTCATGGCCTCCTTGAACTTCGCTCCGACTCCAGGAATCATCGAGAACTTAGAGTTCCAGCCCAAACGTTGAGCTGCCGCCTGGTAGCCATAGCCACGTAGAAAGGGTTGATCGCTGTTCTGTAAATTCTTGAAACGCGGGATGTATATCTGGTTTGGCCTATAGCCGTAGGGATACTTATCTAGATAACCTGGCATCACTCCTAAAGCGCCATTGCCATAGGTATGATCCATCAGATAGCGTCCCAATACACCACTGGTGTTACCGAGGCCGTTGGGGAACGACTCACTTTTGGAATTGAGCAGGATTTGCGTACTGCCGACGGTTGAGCCGCAGAGAAATATCATCTTAGATGTAAAACTTAGCTTCTGACGGGTATTTGCGTCTATTACTCGTACAGCCGAAGCACGATTGGTTAGAGGGTCGTAATCAATACTCTCTACAACACTATCGCAGCGTATTGTCAGATTGCCTGTAGCCTTGGCGGCAGGCAATGTCGAGACAATACTATTGAAGTATGCTTTGAAGGTGCAGCCACGCTCGCATTTATAGCAGTATGTGCAGGAGCCCCTGTTGTTTTGCGGTTCGGTCTGGATAGCCATACGCCCCATCGTCACACACCGCGAATTCCCATACGTCTCCCTAATTCTAGTGGCGAACACTTTCTCAACATGGTTCATTTCCATCGGCGGTTGGAACTCCCCATCCGGGAGCTGCGGCAAACCTTCTTTCTGTCCGCTCACGCCGATGAATTTTTCTACATGGCTGTACCAGTCCTTAATATCGCTATAGCGAATGGGCCAATCGCAGCCATGGCCATCCGTTTTATTCGCTTCAAAATCCAAATCGCTATATCGATAGACGTGTCTTCCCCATACCAACGATTTTCCACCTAGCACACCGCCACGAGTCCAGACAAAGGGTTTTTCTGGATTGAACGCGTAGGGGTTGGCTTTGTCGTTATTGAAGAAGTGGCGAGTAGTCTCGTCGAAAGCATAAATTTTACTTTGGAAGGGGTACTCAGAGTCGTAAAGATCACGCAGGGGCTTGCCGCCAAAAGGTACCTTCCATGGCGGTTGAAACATTCCCTTGTAATCGACGTCATGCTTGATCTCTCTGCCGCGCTCCAGCACAAGAACTTTCAGACCTTTTTCACAGAGCTCCTTTGCAGCCCAGCCGCCAGTGATCCCTGAACCAATGACAATTGCATCAAAATTAGTCTGCATAAATCACCATTAAAAAGCTGCCGAGCACAGCGCCTCACGCACCGTGGCTGGGAGTTACCAGATGTACTGGCGTCCGCCATTCGCTTGCAAAGTTGCCTCACCGTCGTATCTGCCAGGCACAGGCAGATATTGCATTTCCGTGTTGGAGGCTGCTTCGGAGGTGTAGTAGCCAACCACTACTAACTCCTTAAGCTTGGTGAAGAAAGGAGCCTCTTGGTCAATGGCTCCCTTGCCCATCAAAGTGGCGGGGGTAACAGGTTGTGGATGCGCCTTCGTATATGCTTGTGCCACAGTTTCGGCGTCTTGCAGGCAGGCAAGCTGTTGTGCTGAACTCGAATTCAGGAAGCTTGTTCCAAATTTGTTCAAACAATACTCATCGAGCTCAGTGAGCCCATCAAGGAAGATCGTTCTTTCTCGATGGGTATACCAGTCGGAAACCACACTCTCGATGAAGTTAGGAACATTGGCATCTACTGCCCCAGGTGTATCGGTACGGGGAATAACGATGTCCGATAGCACCGAGCAAAGCTGGGCTTGGTGCGAGTTGAGTGGAAAAGTAAGCGATTGCTTATCGCTCCCCGCCAATGCATTCACCAATCCGCTGGCGGTTATCCCACCCAACAGAGCACATGTGTTTGCCAGAAAATGTCGACGAAGCATTGTTTCATCCCCTTGGAACTGTTTGAAATTGAGTAGCAACGGATTGCGTTAACGCACTCCGGCCTGCCTCAGTCGTGCGGGGGTAAAATCCTGCAGATCGGGCTTCGCGTCGAAGTTGACTGGCGTTTCTTCCTGAGCAAGGGCGTTGATCGTATAGCGTCCAGAGATGAGGTCGTATTGGGCTTCGCCTGCAGTCCACACGATTTGATGGTCGTAGTAGTTGATGATGTAGGTCTCGGCGAGACGCCACAATTCACCTCGGCTATCACGGCTTTCAGCCACCAGTATCTGGTAGGAGTCTTCATCGAAGTAGAAGTCGCGCTGGGAGTAAACGTGGCGCATTCCTGGCTTCAACTTGGCTCGCACATGCCACACTCGGTGCAGCTCATAACGAGTGAGATCCGGATTAACGTGGGCGGTCTGAATGATGTCTTTGTATGTATTGGTGCGAGATGCAAAACGGTAGTTGTTGTACGGGACATACATCTCTTTCTTGTCCAGAATCTCCCAAGTGAAGCGATCCGGGGCACCATTGAACATGTCTACGTCGTCCACCGTCATCAAGCCGCCTGCGGTAGGAGTGTCATAGCCGACAGTGGGGGATCGCCGAACGCGACGTTGACCCGGTGTGTACACCCAGGACTGACGCGGAGCGACCGTCTGGTTGACGGTGTCTTGGATCAGTCGTACTACACCGGCATCGCGCGGTGGGGCCAACGTCTCCTGAAGGTAGTAGAAGAGCATATTCCCTTCAGTTGAGCCGTCGTTACGAAAGTCGCGGTTGTAGAGGTAGATATCCCGGTTTTTGTTTAGGGTATAGCTACCCCCAGCCTGGATATTGGCCCCTGCATTGGTTCGCTGTACTGCATTTCCACGGTAGCGCAGCAGATGGTTCCATAGCACTTCTAAGCCAGACTTCGGTACCGGAAACGGCGTGGCCACCTTCACTTCCGATACACCATTGCCATCCTCTGTCAGCTTAGTGTGCTCGGCATTCACCTTAACCGCGTCGTATACGAATTGCGGGAAGGACGCAGATCTGTGAGTTGGATAGACGTTCATCTTCCAGGTATCGGGGTGTCGGCGCAGCATCGCCAACTGTCCCTCACTGATTTTGTCTTTGTAGCTCTCCGCGTTGGCAGCGGTGATAGTCAGCAGCGGCTTCTCTGCTTCAAATGGGTTCTTGTAGCCCTTTACCGAATCAAAGGCATCCTTGGTCATTGTTAGGCCGCCAGTCCAGGCGGGAATCGTACCATTGGCATTGCCGGCTTTTAGTGCACCAACAGGAGTGAGATCCTTGCCCAGGCGTTCTACATCAGAGGCCGCGAGCACATGGCTACAGGACACCAACACGAGTGCAGCAACAATTTGAGTCTTATAGAATGCATTCATCACTAAACCTCAGAAACTGTACTTGAGATTGAAACTCAGAAAATCGCGGTCACGGTTGTAGCGCCCTCCGCCGTTGAACGCCGTGTAGCTGATGCCGGCACCAATTACTTCTTTATAAGTGGTATCCACTTTTGCGGTGTAAGCGCGTTCGCCTTTGTTGTTAGCGCCGTTACGCCCGTTGATGGCGCTGTAAACGCTTACGCCAGGAGAAACGGTGAATTGCCCGAAGATGTCGTTGTAGGTTAGAGAGCCAGTGGTTGTAGCGCCCCATGAGCTGTTGGTCATGCCGCCGGGCAGGTCTGGGTTGTCAAACGTCTGTTGGGGCAGACTTCCATAGATTCGGTTAGCACTTACTTCGGCAACGATGCTTCCAGAGTCCGCACTCAACACGCCGCTGGGTAACAGATAGATACCGGAAAGAGTTGCTTGTGCCCGATCCCTTTTCACATAGCCAGGGATGTATGTCCCTTCGGGTAAGCCCCCAACCACAGCCGGAGAGATCACAGCTCGAGAGGTGTACTTGCTGACAATCGAATCGGGGCGATAACTAAGCTCACCAGCGACAGCCAACCCATCCAGCGGGCCGCCGTTGACTGTTGTATTGAAGCTGAAGCCGTAGAGATCACGCTTGCCTAAGTACTCAGCAAAGTAGGTCGCGCGATTGGCAAACGGAATTTGGCCAACACCAGGCACTGCCACGATGGATCCCGCTTTCGCGCTCACTACTGGTGTCTGTGTGCTATAGCGAAGGTAATAAAGACCGAAGTCCGATTGGTTCAACTCTGGAGCCGTCCAACGCAGGCTAATGCCATATTGAGCATCACCATCCGGCTCGACATCATGCGAGCGAGGCACAAAAGTACTCATCAGCAGGGACTCAGCGAGAGACCTCGTGCCGGCAGGCACACCATTGAGATAGGCACGCACTTCGTCCGGGCTGTCGAATGCAGTGGATCTACCAAGCAGGCCCGTAACAGACTCTTGGATGGCGGAGACGGGCAGATAATCGCAATCATCGTCTCCGATCACATCAGTGGTCGAGAAGAAGGTTCCGCAGGCGTCCAGCTTCGCTGCTTCCCAAGATGAACTCGGCTGCCAGTAGCCCTCAAGGGTCATGTTCTCGGTCAATTCAAAAGAGAACGAACCCATCAGGGTCGGAAGAAAGGCTTCCTTGATTTCTGATCCAGGTGCACGGAGGGCGCCTACATCATAGGGGTTGGTCGCTGAAATGCCGCCTTGAGCGAATATCGACTCGCCCCAGTTGATGACTTGTCGGCCCAAGCGAGCCGAGAACTGATGATCCCCTAGCTCCCAAGAACCATAAACGAATGCATCAAGCAGATCAGCGCTCGAGCCAGCAAGATCCTCACCATCGTCACTGAGTTCACGTTGACGACGGGAGTCATCCTTTAGCTCGAAATCATAGAACGCGCGACCACGTACAAACACACCGTAATTTTCCTGGAAGCGCAGATCCAGATCTGATACGACTTTGGCCACCTCGGATACCAATTCTCCCTTGCGGAAGTTCAGATCACCGTCGTCATAAACGATGGGGCCATTATCCACACTGCCTCCATTGGAGCGTGCAATCAGCTTCTTTGAGGCAGCCTGCGTACGATAAGTGGTGCCGTAGGAGACCGTAGTGTCGAGCGAGCCAGACACTGTTTCGCCTTCAAACTGGAAAGCGAAAGCTGATCCGCAAGGCGCCAGGCATAGAGCCAATGCCCCAAGAGCCAGACTGGGGCGGGAGTTGCCATGGACTGCCACACGTACTGCTCGGCTTAATTTAGGTGGGTTATGCATCCTATGTCTCACTTGTTTTTATTATTGAGCGCAATCCATGTCTGTATTCGGTCGGCAGGATTGCAGGCGCGTTTCAGCAGCATGAGCCCTCTGTGCTGGCCGGACTCATGAGAGAGCTGAACACTACGTCTCAGGTATGCTTGATCGCATTAACTCCAAAGCACCAAATTACTAGTCTGTATATAAACCATTGATATATATGGTTTATTTGTGCTTTTTAGGGTGTATAAGCGTAACCGTAGTTCTTTTGATTTTTCTGTTAGTGCTTTAGGGTGATTGGCGTACAAGGGGGACTGGCCGCATACTATGAGCTGAGAGATTGGCCGAGCTCGAAACCCTAAAAAATGATGATGGCCTGAAGCGCGAAATCGAGTTCGAGCAGAAGCTTCGCAACCTGTTGGGTGAGTACGGCTACAGCTTGCGTAACATCATCGCCATCCTTGACCCACAAGCTTCGACTCGCAGTGCTCCTGCCGCTGCAGAGTCCAAGGTAGGAACTCGCAAGCCTCGTGACGTTAAGATCTACAAGAACCCGAACTCGGGTGAGCTGATAGAGACCAAGGGCGGCAACCATCGCCAATTGAAAGAATGGAAAAACGAGTTCGGCGCGGACGTTGTTGAGTCGTGGCGCACTCAGTAAGACTGTTTGACTACAAACAATCAGGGCCCTGCGGGGCCCTTTTTTTATGAGATACGGATATGTTCGAATTTCTTAAGGGGCGGATTGAGATAAAGCTACTTGTCTCGGCGTCTCTCTCCTTTGTCTGCCTCTCTGCGATCAAGGTGAAGTTCCCAGTCATTCAGGTTCGACCATAACAATCTTTGAAGATAGCGAAACTACTGCCCTGCGCGCTGTCGAGTCTCATTAGATTGCGCTTTTTTTGCGGCTCATATAATGCGTTATCTCACGCCAAAATTGCTTGGTTCATACGTGGTTGAACGGATGGCAGTGCGTAAGAAAATAGCATAACTTAATGTTTTCTTTAAGCCTATTATGGATAATGCAGGTGGCTATTATCAAAAACTTCCTTCTCGCTGGTTTTCATCAATGCTTGCCTCCCGGATCAAAGCTCATATCGCGCTGCAATATAGTTCTTGGGTTTCTCTAGGGTTTTGCCAATCCACCCGGTAATTCATTAGCCTATCTGCCGCCACCCGAGAAACTTACAGGAGGGCTGAGTTAAGGCGCTATTTAAGACGATATGTGGTGGGTAGGGATATCCTAGGCGAATACTTGTAACGGAGAAATTGGGTCTGCCTCATGTTGAGGCGTTAGGATATATATGTATTATTGGAACATATTGCAACGGAGCAAAGGGTGGACTTCATGAAGCATTGGCTCCACATTATGGTCTTTAGTGCAGTCCCGTTCGTTTACACGGCTCAAGCACAGGACGGTTTCGCCTACACTCCTAAAGGGCCGATCGAAGCCAAGTACCAGGCTGCAGGCCGTTGGGCTGTCACCAAGACAACCACGACCGAACCCTTTGATCGAGAGGGGCACTTGTGTGACATCTTCCGTCCCTTGAGCCTCGGTGGCTCCGCCGGTGACGTTCGCCACCCGGTGGTTGCTTGGGCCAATGGAACAGGCCAACCCGCAAGAAAATATCGATATTTCCTGCGGCACCTTGCATCTTGGGGCTTCATCGTCGTTTCATCACGCGACACTGATACGGCGGATGGTGCCTCGACGACAGATGCTGCGAATTACATTATTCAGCAGGGGCGCATAGCAGGGAGCCCTTTCTGTGGGAAGGTAGATGAAAAAAAATCGGAGCCGCAGGGCATTCCCAAGGCGCTGGATCCGTAATCCGCCTGTTCCAGGATATGCAGGCTCCGTTTTCTGCCTTCGTTGCGATTCATCCTCCGCCGAAATGGTTTACTCGACTGATCAGCGGTGTGACCTTGGTCAGTCTTGGTAATACGAATAAAGGGGCCATACTGCTTATCAAGAGTGAGGGGGATGGCGGGGAGGGGGATGTGAAGCCCTACTACGACGCCATAACCCAAGGTGCCGTAACCAAGGCTTACGGTATTCTGTCACAGGCCCGGCACGACGACATCATGGGTGAGCCCTCTTGCAGCAAAGTCTCCAGCGGGAGGTGTATCACTGGTGTATACGGCTACCTCGGAAATCCCACCACTTGGTTCATGTGGCAACTACAGGGAACTAAAGATGGTGTACGAGCTTTTGGTGACAAGACCGGAGAGTTCGTCCAGCCGGGCTCCGACTGGTCTTCGAACCGGAGCAATGTAGGTGTAGTTGCAACAAGCAAGGAATCTCTCGCACCGTGAGAGAGTTTCTTCCAGGTGGCTATCACACTTTGTTAGTCGGTACGGACAATGACGCCGTACCGACGCGCTGCAAAAGGAAACAGAGTACTGGAGCCGACGTTGCTCGGAATCCAACCCGGTTCTGAGCCGTGTCGCACTACGGACTGCCGAAACAGCCGAACCCGCATCCACAAGCCAATGCTGCTTTATCTACTGCAACGTAACGCATGCGAGCAAGTCAGATTTAAAGTGTGTTTGAAGAGCGACTTTAACTTGAGCGGCTAGAGTTACGCAGCCATCGCGAGTGCATCAAAAGACATGATATCTATTTCAAAACAATAATTTTTGAAACAAGTTCAGCGCTATTTTTTGCCTTCAGCTTTTTCATAAGCCGCCCACGGTGTACCTCTACAGTCCGATGTGAAATATCGAATTTACGCCCTATTTCTTTGCATGTGAGCCCATTGACGATATGAACGGCAATCTCCCGCTCTCGGGGCGTGAGGTTGACGGTCGGACGAACAGCTTGGTCAATCCGCTCAAAATGCCAAACCATGAGATGAAAAGGATCTTCTGGCGTCAACGTGTACCCCTTAGCCCTCGCCCAAAAAACCTCACCGCTCTGATGCTGCATGAAGCGTTCGTCCGAGTACGCACCATTCTGGGCATGCCGTAACCAATTCAGGCTGCGATCACCGATGATCTTAAAGTCCGCCTTAGACGGGTAAAGCTTCAGTAGAAGCTCGCCGAGCAACTCCTCTCGCTTGAATCCAAATAGGGTCAGGAACGCATCATTGAGCTCTAGTATGCACCTATCTCCCGTAATCACCTGCGGTGCAGGAGAGACCTGGAAGGCCAGACGCTCGAGGTCTTGTAGCTGTCGGCGCGTTGGGTCAGTCATCGTTCTCAACCCTGAAATAAGTGGTGGTAGGAGAATCAACTACCTCTAGGTTACCAATCCCTGTACGTAGTTGCACGAATAGCGAAAGCTCTCGGCATTGCGGCAATCTAGGTACTCGTTACCGAACGACGCTAGGGAAATGTCATAGGGGAACATGAGATCCCGGCACATGCAGTCCAAGATCACGTATCACAGATAAACCGGGGGGGGGTCGTCATCGTCAGGCAAGTCGCTTTGGCCAGCCGTTGTCGAAAATACTTCGATGGATTGATAGTTGAGCATCTGACACGTCCTGTAAGAGGCTGCCAGTTACTGATTAAAAGCGAGCCGAAAAAGATCGAGACCACAACAATGAGTGAACTCCTTCCCGCGCTTATTCGCTCTGCTGGTATTGCGGTAGCTTATAAACTTTCGGTGGCCTTGTTTGGCGATAGTGCTCCATTTGTCTCTACTTGGTTAATTAAAATAACTGGAGATATATTGTCGCCCTGGTATTTCTATGTGGGTACCGGATTGATTTCTATTGTGGCCTTGTTAATTTTGCGCAAGGATGATTTTGTGGTGTGCTCGAGCTTTTCGCAGATTGTCACTTTTGATAATAGTCAGAATAATAATATTGATCGTCAGATACAGCGATAGTTTAGCCGGTAGTCGGATGTATGAATTTACCATGATTGCTGCGTTAAAATAATTAAAAAACATAGCCTGAGGTGTGCAGTATGACTTTTGAAAACAAAACTGCTTTTGTAACTGGTGGTGGTTCGGGTATTGGCGAGGCTGCTGCGGTTGCGTTGGGGGCCAAAGGTGCTCACGTAGTAGTGGCTGATCTGAACCTAGAGAACGCATCTAAAGTCGCAAATTTTATTTTGAATCAAGGTGGTAACGCCATTGCTGTATCGATTGATGTGTCGGACGCAAATTCCGTGGATTCCGCGTTCAAAACTGCTGAGGAATGGTATGGAGGCACCACCCACCTGCTAGTCAACAGCGCTGGCATTCTGGGAATTCACGCGTTTATCGACTATCCGCTTGAGCTGTTCAACAAGGTGATGGCTGTGAACGTCACGGGTACTTTTCTGTGCTCACAGCGTGCCGGCAAAAGCATGATAAAGGCGGGGTACGGTCGTATAGTCAACGTTGCGTCGGTGAGCGCCGTACGTGCTGGGATTGGGCGTACCGCTTATGGCACTTCTAAAGCAGCCATGGTCGGGCTTACTAAACAGCTTTCAATGGAGCTAGGCCCTCATGGTATTACAGCAAACGCTATCGCCCCAGGCCCAGTTCTCACTCCATTAACTGAGGCGAGTTATACGCCCGAAACAATTGAAGCGTACACCTCAATGATCCCAGCACGTCGCCTAGGGGTACTTGATGACATGACCGCGACAATCATTTTTCTGCTATCTGATGGTGCGGCATATATCAATGGCGCATATTTGCCGGTTGATGGTGGGTATCTCGCTAGCGGTGTAAGCAAGACGGGAAAGTTGAATTAACTAGCTATACTCCTTGAGCTCTTAATGGGCCCAAGATCGCCTAAATCAACAAATTTTTTAAATAATAATAAATCTAATTAGGTGTGAGATATACCATGTCTGTGCTTATTGCTTTAGCAGCGTTAGGTTTCCTCATGTTCATGGCCTACCGGGGGCACAGTGTCATACTGGTAGCTCCATTGGCGGCCCTCGGTGCTGTTTTTTTTGTCGATCCATCATCCGTCGCACCCATCTTCTCAGGTGTATTTCTTGAAAAGATGGCGACATTTCTAAAGCTGTATCTGCCGGTGTTTTTGCTAGGCGCTGTATTTGGGAAGGTCGTTGAAATATCTGGATTTTCTGAAGCTATTGTAGCTGCAGCAATCCGCTATTTTGGTCGCTCTAAGGTTAACTTTATCGTAGTGGCCGCGTGTGCGCTGATGACTTACGGTGGCGTTTCCGTATTCGTTGTTGTCTTTGCTGTATATCCGTTTGCGGCGGAGCTTTATCGTCAAAACAATATTCCCAAGCGTCTGATGCCTGGTGCACTAGCCTTGGGTTCGTTTTCTTTTACTATGGATGCCCTTCCCGGTACACCACAAATCCAGAATATAATCCCAACTACTTTTTTTAATACGACTTCTTGGGCTGCTCCGATACTAGGTGTTTCGGGTTCCATATTTGTATTAATTGTAGGTTTGATCTATTTGGAGTATCGACGCAAATCTGCTATGTCCGCGGGTGAAGGTTATGGCGAGGCTCATACTAATGAACCTGAACGTGTCCAGTCCGCTAATCTACCTAATCCCATTCTTGCGTTGGCTTCTTTGCTAGTAGTGGGGGTTGTTAACTACTGTCTCACCGTATACATTCCGACTTGGTACAGTGCTCTATACTCAATTAGTCCCGAATTTTTTCCAGGGCTGCCGGCGCTTATTACTGGAAAAACCTCTAGCACAGCCGCTATTTGGGCAGTACAGGGCGCGCTACTTTGTGGCATCTTATTTGTGGTAGCTGTTGCATTTAGGCAGATCCGCGAGCGCTTTGTAGCGGGTGCCAAACAAGCTGTTTCCGGCGCTTCTATGGCAGCGCTCAATACAGCGTCTGAATATGGCTTCGGTAGCGTCATAGCAATCCTGCCAGGGTTCCTCGTGGTTAGTAGTGCTCTCCAATACCTCCCCGATCCCTTAATAAAGGCTGCTGTTTCGGTAAGTACGCTAGCAGGGATCACAGGATCTGCGTCAGGAGGGCTGAGCATTGCCCTCGCCGCAATGGGCGATCAACTTATTGCAGCGGCTAACGCTGCAAATATTCCGCTTGAAGTTATGCATCGCGTCGTATCGATGGCAAGCGGTGGCATGGATACGCTACCTCACAATGGTGCGGTGATCACATTGCTTGCCGTCACTGGACTCACCCATAGACAGTCATACAAGGAGATATTTGGGATAACCATCATCAAGACCATTGCAGTGTTCTTTGTGATTGCGATGTTCTATACCACCGGGCTTATTTGAACAGTGTGCTAGTGCCAGTAGTGCCATTTTTTGGTCATATCTCAGTAGTAGATTTTTAAAAGGCATGTTGGCTCAAGTTTTTGCAGCGTATTTCGTAGTCGATCGAACCATAAATATGGTTCACATGATTATCGCCTAGTAAAGTAAGGAGAGAATAGATGCAAGCTGAATCGAAAGTCTCACTGAAACTCCCCGAATCTGTTGCCGAGTTGGCAAAAAAATTAACATATGTCACTCCGCAAAACGCCCCTTTTGTTCCTGGTCGTCGTGCTTTTTTCAAATATCGCGATCTTGGCTTAACTGATGCAACCGCCGGTGTAGCTAGGGCGCAGGTCACCTGCGCAACTGATGTAATGGAGCAGACTGGATGGCATTATCATATCTGCGATGTTCATTTTATATACGCACTTCGGGGGTGGATTGAACTTCAGTTTGAAGACGGGCGCACTATCCGTGTTGAAACTGGCGAATCGCTATTTATCCCGCCAGGACTTAAACACAATGAAACGGCTATCTCATCGGATCTTGAGCTGTTTGAAATGTCAGTGCCTGCAAAAATGGGAACAGTCGCCTGCGAGCGGCCAAGTCACTTGCCAGCAGGTTTTTAGTCAGCCACCAAGCACTTTAGATATGTGTGAGGCGGAACCTCAATTGTTCCACCTCATCTGAATGTTCAGATTAACTTTTTATAAAAGTGGTGAAAATGAGTAAGAAGGGCTACCTTTTTGCGGAGCTTACAGTTACCGATCCAAATGCCTTTTACGAGGAATATATGAGCAGGGTGAAGCCGGTAATAAAGAAATTCGAAGCAAAATTTTTAGTTGCAACCGATTCGCCTGAAGTGATTGAGGGTGAGCGAGTCGTGCCGCGTGATTTTTCTTGAGTTTTCGTCCGTCGAGAAAGCTCGCGAATTTTATTACTCCCCAAAGTATGAAGATATTATCGATTTCAGATTCAGATCCTCATCAGCTCATCTGTATATCCTTGATGGGGTCGCCGGGTAGTGTCCTCTACTTGCTCATGCGATTTTGGATTCCAGACTGCGTTCAGATTGCTATGGATTTATTTAGAACTGTTGCTTTGGGGTTGGTCAGAAGTCGTCGGTGATTAACCGACTGGAAGGAATGTTTATACCCCGCTCTATTTGGTGAAGTGAAAAGCACTGCAATGTCAATAAATGAACCGCAGTTGTGTGGCTCATCCCTAGCACAAAATAAAAACAAGGTGCCAGTGATGTTTAATTTTTCTCAAAGACTCGCGTGTGTCTGCTCGTCTCTGTTAGTTGCCCCCTTCGCTTCCGCAAATTTTGTCGATGATTTCAAGGGCAGCCTTGAACTCAGGAATTTTTATTACAATCGAGATTTTAGAAATGAAGGCGCAGCTCAGTCCAAGCGTGATGAATGGGCGCAGGGTTTTATCTTAAATCTTCAGTCGGGTTTTACCGATGGGACGGTGGGCTTCGGTGTTGATGCCCTCGGGTTAGTCGGCGTGAAGCTGGATTCGAGTTCGGATAGAACGGGATCTGGCTTGCTTGCTTTTGATTCCGATCGCAATGTTGAGGATGAGTACGGTAAGTTTGTTGCCACGGCAAAAGCGCGTTTAGGGAAATCGGAAATGAGGATAGGTGGTGTCAATCCTCTTATGCCCTTGCTCTGGAGCAACAATAGCAGGCTCTTGCCACAAGTTTTTCGTGGCGGCCTACTAACTGTCAATGACATCGGCAGACTCACGGTGACAGCGATACGCATCACTGCTGTCAAACAAAGAAATTCAACTGATTTTGAATCTCTCACGGCTACTGGGTATGCTCCTGTTGAAGCGGACAATTATAATTACTTGGCCTTCGACTTTAAACCAACAAGTAATGTAGCGCTAAGTTTGCACGCGGCTGAGCTTGAAGATCTTTACCGTACTTATTTTGCTGGTATAAAAACTACACAGCCACTCCTTAAAGGGAATGTAATAGCCGATGTGCGTTTTTTTGATTCGGGGGAGAGCGGGTCAAATAAGCTTGGCCGCGTTGATAATCAAACGTTAAGTAGTTATTTTGCTTACAACCTACAAGGGCATACCTTCGGTGGCGGTTATCAGAAGGCGTGGGGCGATACGCCATTCGCTTTCGTTAATGGCGCTGATTCTTACCTCTTCGGCGAGTCGTTGGTAAGTACGTTTACTGCACCAAATGAGAAAGTTTGGTTTGCTCGTTATGACTATGACTTCGCGGCGTTGGGTTTGCCTGGCCTATTACTCACAACCAAATATGTCAAAGGGGATGACTTAAATCCAGAGCCTCTCACGACCCGGCAAGCTGCTGCTTTGCGCCTAGTCGGAGATCAGGGAAAAGAATGGGAGAGGGTAACCGATATTTCATACGCCATCCAAAGTGGGCCTGCGAAAGGCCTGGCTTTACAATGGCGTAACTCGACGAATCGCTCAAATTATGCAGATAGCGCCAACGAAAATCGCTTGATCATGCGCTATACCTTCAATTTTTGAGTAATCGCACGCCGAGCGTTAGCAGATGATCATGCTGGTCGCTGCACTCCGGCGATCTCCGGGGGGGGGCACTTCCAGCTCTGCTCGACTTGTAAGGTCATGCCTTCGTGGCTATTCATTTTAGCTGGGTACCTCGCTCTACGCGTTGCCACACGACTCACGGATTTCTTTGATGCAACATGTGCGTTAATGCTCTGCAGTCAATCCATCTTGTTCATATGAGATGGTGCTAAAAAACTGTCTATTCATTTGTTCTAATAGCTTTTAAACAGGAAGTAATAATGGTGTCTGCAATCCGGGTTAACCAATTTGGCAATCCTGAACTACTGATACTGGAGGTACAGCACCAACAATCTCCAAGTAAAGACGAGGTTTGGCTTGAACAAGAGGCTATTGGTGTCAATTTTCTTGATGTGCTTCAACGTAAGGGCGCGGTGGCCATTGCGTTGCCATCGGGAATTGGGCTAGAAGGAGCTGGACGCGTCGCTGCAGTGGGTGTTGGGGTAACTAATGTGAAAGTCGGTGATCGCGTCGCTTATGCCACCGGGCCAATTGGTTCGTATGCTTCGCATAGGCTTTACCCGGCAGCGCGGCTAGTCAAAATCCCGGATGGGCTGTCGTTCGACGACGCCGCAGCCGTTATGTTCAAAGGTATTACTGCGCAGTACTTATTGAAAACGACATTTCCCGTTGGGGAGGGCACAACCCTTCTCCTCTACGGCGTAGCGGGAGGGCTGGGGGAAATCATGGTGCCGTGGGCAAAACACTTGGGTGCGACCGTGATCGGGGTGGTTTCGAAGCAGGCCAGTGTCGAAAAAGCCAAGGCGTCAGGGTGCGATGAAGTCTTGGTGTTCGATGCCGATAGCCTGGCGTCGGACGTCGTGCGTATCACCGATGGCAAAAAGGTCGATGTAGTCTATGACCCCTTAGGGCGCATTTCCTTCCAAGCGTCTCTCGACTGCCTGCGATCACGCGGTTTGATGGTGTCGTTCGGCGCGTCGTCGGGTGCCCCTTCACCCGTGGAGCTATCGATGCTCAACGCCAAGGGTTCCCTGTTCCTGACGCGTCCTTCGTTAGCAGCTCATACGGCGACTGACGCTGAGTATCAGGAGCGTGCCCAGGATGTCCTGGCTGCTGTAGATGCGGGTATCATCAAGCCTCGGATCTGGGCGAGCTACTCGCTAGCAGACACAGCATTGGCACATGCCGACCTGGAGTCGGGGCGTTCATCGGGAGCAATCATTCTAAAACCATGAATCCTCAAATTCTGAGTATTCAGCATAGTGACCTGTCGGCGCTGATTGAAAACTGACCCACCGCCTTTACTGGATCAGTTTTCGGTCAGCGGCAACACAGACTGCCACACGTACTGCTCGGCTTAATTTAGGTGGGTTATGCATCCTATGTCTCACTTGTTTTTATTATTGAGCGCAATCCATGTCTGTATTCGGTCGGCAGGATAGCAGGCGCGCTTCAACAGCATGAGCCCTCTGTGCTGGCCGGACTCATGAGAGAGCTGAACACTACGTCTCAGGTATGCTTGATCGCATTAACCCCAAAGCACCAAATTAATAGACTGTCGATAAGCCGTTGATATATATGGTTTTTCTATGCTTTTTAGGGTGTATAAACGTAACCGTAGTTCTTTTGATTTTGCTGTTAGTGCTTTGGGGTGATTGGCGTACAAGAGGGACTGGCCGCATACTATGAGCTGAGAGATTGGACAGGCTTCATTGCTATGAGATAAGTGAGCCCATGATTCCAGCAGCTTCCCCTTTTTACTTCTCGCGTGCCCAGCTCCCACGAAAACCGAGATCCCACATCATTCGCACATCACTGATGAACAAGGTGCTCTCTCGGGACGTCCGACTGCGCTTGTTTTGTGCGGCGGCAGGTAGCGGCAAAACCACCTTGATGGCGGACTGTGCGCGGACTAGGACTACGGGGCGAATTATTTGGCTTTCTATGCATGGGGCGGAGCTAAGCAGCGAAGCATTTCTTCAGGACATCCTTACTGCTTTAACCGATAGTGCGCCAGAGAACACTACCGAATTGCTCTTGACCAAAACGTTGATGGCGGTCTCTGATTCTCTCTGGATTATGCTCGATGACTACCCGCATCGACCTACGCCTGAGCTTGATGCCTTGCTGGGGCGACTACTGAATTTGCCCAATAACTCTGTTCAATGGTGGGTTACTACCAGGCGGCGGATTGGTATCAACTTGGCGAAATTGCTTATTGCTGATGAGCTTCTTGAAGTAAACGGTGTAGATCTCGCCATTACCGAAGGCGAACTGCCCATTCTTTTGGGCGAGGGGAGCGATACCAACGCTTTCGAGAGCACCTTCCGAGAGACTCAAGGCTGGTTTGCTGCTGCCTCAATCTGGCTCGCCGCGCAGCAAAGTCAGCGTAACCACCTTAGCATTAACTACCAACTCGAATCGTTGCTACGCGATTACGTTGAGATCGAGTTACTTGGCACGCTGTCCGAGAAGCTTCGAAGGCAACTGGCCGTTTTGGCCGTTGCTTCAGCTTTCAACGACGCGCTTTGCTCGTACCTCCTCGAGCTTGAAAACAGCCACGCGTGGTTCCGGGATTTGGAAAGCCAAGGCGCTTTTCTTTACCCCATTGCTGAGCATCCCGGCTGGTTTCGGCTAATGCCTACTGCAGCCTCCATTCTGACGATGGAGTTGACTGCAGAGGAGGCGGAGCGTATTCACTTACGGGCATGTAACTGGCTGGAAAATCGAGAGCAATACCGCTTCGCAATCGACCATGCGCTTGCTGCAGGCATGCATGTCCGAGCTACGAAATTACTGGAGCAGCTTGCCAATAGACGTCTGCTATATGGGTTCCAATCTACACAGGTTTTTGAATGGTTCAATGACTTGCCTGTCAGTCTTACCCATAGCAGCATCGACCTAGTTCTACTCAACGCTTTTGCATTTGGAGCAACCTTTCAGGTTGAGAAAGCTGCAACCTGCCTAGAAAGTCTTAACAAATTTTTACCTGTAGCAGATGCCGAGCACCAGCGGCGAACGTTAGCTCGGGCTCAAGCTCTGCTAGGTCTTCTAGCCCATGCATCGGGTGATCATTTGAACGCTCGGCGACATTGCCTAGAAGCCATTGAAGTCTTACCAGTGCAAGATTGGGCGGTACACTTGGTTTGCCACTCAAGTTTAATCAACCACGCATTGTTTGCCGGTCAGCTTGAGGTTGCTGATAACCTATTAGCGTCTGCAAGACAGTTCTTGAAGTTGTTCGAAAGTGAACTACCAGCGTTGGTAGTGGATAACTATCAAGCTGACGTGATGATGGTGCGAGGACAATTGGTGCCGGCGGAGGCAATGCTTGAGCGTAATTTGTTGCTTGTCTCCAACACCATTTATTCCGAGCGAGGCTGGGTTGGCCGCACTTACCTCAAGCTTGGACAGATACAGATGCGGCTTGGGAAAATGGCTTTGGCTGAGGAGCAGTTCTGGACGAGCTTTCGCATTATGCATAATGCTTTAGAACCTGCCGCCTATCAGCCTCTTTTAGAGTTGGTAGACTTAGCACTACTGGACGACGAAGTCGGCAGGGCCAATAGTTTGGTTGATAAGGCAGCCAAGTTATTGGCTGAAAGCAGAATGGTATCATCGAGTTACTTGGCTTGCCTAGAGTTAGCGCAAGCCAAGGTAATGATCCGTCGTGGCGAGCCCGAACGTGCATTGCCGTTGCTCGCCAATATTCAGCAGCGGCATGCGTCGGGAAATAGCACTCAACCTCTTTCCACCATGGAACTGATGTTCGAGTGTGAAGGTTTAATTGTTGAAGTTGGCATGTGTGATTACTTGCAGGCTAGCAGTAAAATTCAAACTATAATCACTAAGGCTTATTCCCTTGGCTACCTTGCCAGCGCCGCCGACTTGACGTTCAAGCTGGCACGCGTTGCTTACAAAGCCGGCGATAAAGAGGAAGCGAGATTATGGCTGCGAAAAGGACTCGAAGCTGCCAAGCCAATGCAGCATCGTTTGCCAATGGAGTATCTGGAGCGAACTTTTCCAGAACTCTGTTCCTTGGTGGAGCGGGATAAACAAGATGGTCTGCTTTCGGAGCGAGAAAAAGAGGTCTTACGTTTGGTTGAAGCTTGCCTATCCAATGCAGAAATTGGGCGACGATTGTACATCTCAATGTTTACTGTGAAAAGCCATATACAGCGAATCTGTGGCAAGCTTGGAGTTAGGCGCAGAGCTCAGGCAGTAGCGAAAGCTAGATCAATGAATCTTCTCTAAGGATATTGAGTCACTTCCGTAAAGGTCGAGCCAAGTTGTATCGGATAAGCGCCAACCTGATTTGAAAATGGATACCTGCCTATCGTGACCGCCTGCTGCCGACGTTGCCTGCTTGGTGCTACGGTAATGGCTCTGTAGCAACCAATTCGAGACATCCATATGAAATCCAATCCGACAATCGATAACGTATTACGCGTCGCGTTGGTTACAGGATCGACTTCCGGTATCGGCGCAGCCATTGCACGTGTACTAAGCCGGGCAGGCTATGCGGTGGTGCTCCATTCGCGAAATTCTGCGGATACGGGACGCGCTATGGTTGCCGAAATGAAACAGGCTATTTACGTGCAAGCTGATCTTACTTTCGAATCTGACAGGGTCAGGCTTGTTAACGAGGCAATCGCCGCATGGGGGCAGCTCGACGTATTGGTCAATAACGCCGGCATTAGCAGAGTCATTCCGCACGGCGACCTTGCCTCTGCCAGTTCGACAGTGTGGCACGAACTTAACGAGGTTAATGTCGTGGCGCCGTTCCACCTGGTCGCTTTGGCCGAATCGGCATTGCGCGATGCCGCCCGTTACCGTCGAGCAGGTTGCGTCGTAAACATCAGTTCGCATGCCGGTATCCGTCCTAAGGGCGCATCAATTCCCTATGCGGTAAGCAAAGCTGCGCTTAATCACATGACCCGCTTGCTCGCGGTATCGCTTGGGCCAGAAATTCGCGTAAACGCTGTGGCGCCTGGCTTGGTCGACACGCCTCTGACCGCAGAGTGGACAGATGCCCAAGAGTTGTGGCGAACACGCGCACCTATGCGCAGGGCCGCTAGCCCAGACGACATCGCAAAAGCTGTTGTAATGCTGGTCGAGTCGGACTACTTAACCGGCGAGATACTCCTGTCAGACGGCGGGTTGAATCTGACCTAGGTTTAGCGTGCTCCGGTGGAGCAGGCGAGAAGACGAGTCACCCTGTTTCGCCGACTCGCCAAACGCCGGACGGATACCATAGCTTTTCAGGGCTGGGTAGAGGGCTTCGCCGGACGGATACTACCCATCCGCGCTCAATTTGCTTCAAGCATAAATGGGCCCTGATGAATGTTGGTTGAAGCGCCGAGACCTGATGATCAAGAGCTACACGACGAAGGTAGACCATTTATGGACGGTCGAGGCCAGGTAGCAGGTGAGAGGGTCAGGTTGGCCGGAGAGGGCTCCTGAGATGCTCTGACTAATGTGAAACTGGGAAAGTAGCTGATCAACATTGTTGATGGCTTTTAGCCTCGATGCCAGCTAGATTTGGAGCTTTCTACGATCAAGGACGGAAATGAAAAAGCTCATCGCAATTATGGGGATGTGCGTTCTACACGTTCAGTGAAGGCCCTACGCCCGGCGTAACTACTGCCACGAACTGAGACCGCCACCTTGCCACTGGGCGACCCACTGCGCTCAGTCAGATGTTGATGGAGCACGCCCATGGACAGAACATATGCCTTCGTGGATGAGTCCGGGAATTCCAACCTTGATACGTCAAAGGGAGGAAGCTCGGGCTTCTTCATCGTGTGCTCCATTCTGGTGGCAGAGAAAGATCTGGAAGGGGATAGTTGGGTCATGCGTAAGCGTCCGAACTACACCGCCTCGCAACTCAAACCTTAATCCGTTTAAACCACTGGTTCACGCGCTCGCACTCAAATGCTGCTGGATCAAAAACATCGCCATGCCATTCAACCATCTCGTCATGCTCTGGATGATCGGGGTTGGCCATCGCTTCCAAAAACTCCTCGTAACCTAGTCCGCCACCTACGTCTTCCGGTGGGCAAGCATTGGCACCGTCGATGCAATACGGCACTTGAGGACAGGCAATGGCGGGTAGTGTTTTTTCGACCTTAATACGGTGATGCCAACTGTCACCAAAGTCATAGAGGTAGTCGAATGTTCGCTTACCGCTCAGCGCCTTGATCAGCGTTTTACGAGCTTCCGGGTTCACCGTCGGCCCCCAGCCATCGGGATCGGGCATGCCATAACGCTCACCGGCAATTTCAAACTCATGCAGATGGCTATCACTCCAGCCCATCACGACCTGGATGACATGGTGCAATTTGCCCAAGGTGATGTTTTCAGGCACCGCGAACCGACGCCAGATCGTCGGAGTGATCCCCTTCAGCTCAATGTGCAGCAGCAACAATTCGGAGGCGGGTTTGGGTACGCGGACAGTTTTAACCATGGATCAAGCGGCCTCGCAGTATTCAGTGTGGTTCAAGGAAATATTCCAGGGCAGCAACTCGCTCACCCGATTGATGGGGTGTTCGGCAATGTGCTCCAGCACGTAGGTCAGATACGCCTGCGGATTTAACCCGTTTAACTTGGCAGTGCCCACCAGGCTGTAAATCGCAGCCGCTCGTTCTCCTCCGGCATCGGAGCCAGCAAACAGGTAGTTTTTGCGGCCCAGCGCGACGGCGCGTAGCGCCCGTTCGGCGGCGTTGTTGTCGATTTCGATTCGGCCGTCATCGCAGTAGCGGATTAAAGCCTGCCACCGATTGAGCGCATAGAAGATCTCACCGCCCAATGCCGATTTTTTCGACAGTTGAGTCAATGTCTGGTTAAACCATGCGTGAAGTTGTTCCAGCAGCGGACTGGCCCGGCTTTGCCGAACCGCTTTTCTCTGATCTGGCGGCTGTCCTCGGATCTCGCTCTCAATGGCATACAGGGCCGCAATCCGTTGCAGCGCGTCGCTGGCAAGTGGTGAAGCCTGATCTTTGTAGACATCGTAAAACTTGCGGCGGGCGTGAGCCCAGCAGGCGGCTTCCTGAATGGTGCCTGCCTCATACAGCTGAGCAAAACCGGCGTAGCCGTCAGCCTGCAAGATCCCGCTGAAATTTTTGAGATGAGCACGAGGATGTTGCCCCTTGCGATCCGGCGAGTAGGCAAACCAGACCGCCGCCGGTGTCGCGTCACCCGCAGGTCGATCGTCCCGCACGTACGTCCATAGGCGAGCCGTTTTGGTCTTGCCGTTGCCCGGCGCGAGCACGCCAATCGGCGTGTCGTCGGCATGGACTTTGTGACCGCTCATGACGTGGTGCTCATGGAAACAAAGGTAAACATTCCGATGGTGGCGATTGGGATCATGGCCCGAGCATTAATCACAGTAGCGTTCTCGGTATTGTGGGCGGCTATCGAGACTATTGGAGCCCAAGCCCTGCATTGCCGCCAGGTATTCAAAAGAACCTCGCACGGGGCAAACCGCTTCCACCCGGGATTGCCAAAAAACTGGACGGTCGGTTGGTCGGTAGATTGCCTCATTACGATGGATACGAATGGCAGCAAGCGGGCACCGACTTGATACTGGTCGCGCTGGCAACCGGGCTCATCTATGAAGTACTCAACGGTGCATTTGATTAATTCTTGAGTGATGAACACAGATGTTCCTCACTTACGCTGTGTGTGCTTCTTCTGGCGGAGGGCTGATGGCGACAGTGTGCAGTCACTTGGTTTTTCGCAGTAATTGAACTGTCCGGCACCGAGTGCGTCTTATAAAAGGTGATATCACCCAAAGGAAGCAATCATGCTTTTAAAGAATAAGAATCTCGTTGCTGTCATGTCCTGCGCCCTGATGCTTGCAGCAGCCCCTTTACTTCCCTCTGACCTCTCTATCATGAACTCCGCCTATGCGAAGGATGGTGGTGGTGGTGGTGGTGGTGGTGGTGGTGGTGGTGGTGGTGGTG